>CAZRMP010000007.1:7020-34602 GCA_964601235.1 uncultured Ruminococcus sp. | reverse complement strand
AGAGGAAAACGACAGCCAAAGTTTCCTCCCTTTGTTCACCGCAACACAGGCTGCAATTAAGGATATGAAATAATCATAACCTAATAAACTAAAATACCGCACCGAGAAATCGGTGCGGTATTTTGTGTATGATTCTTCTTAATTTTCGTGTTTAAATATATCTGGAGAAAAAAGTCTTCAAGGCTAATTTCCAAGCTGTCACAAATTTCGTATATTATTCTGAGCTTCATACCGGGGAGCACATTTTTATAGTGGACTGCGGAACACCTGGTTTTAAATATAATTGATACTGTTTATATCACCGTAAAACGGTTTTTTAATTCGCTGTTTTAAAATCTGATGATGAAAAATGTTGCAATCACCGAAAAAGCTGTTAAAATAGGAGTAGATATAATACAACTTGAAAATACTTTATTAAATCAAGTAAAGTAATATATGGAGGTAAATTATGCGTATTATCACAGAGTTAAATAACGGTTGGAAATTCTATAAGGGAGATATTGAAGTTCCGCGTCCTGTGGATAAGGGACCTGTATACTCTCAAAGTAAGAATGAGAGAAAGCTTATAGGCCCGGGGGCGTATTATTACTTTGATAGGCCTGATTCCTTTTATCCGAATTGTGAGATGCATAACGAGGGTTGGAGAAATGTAGATATTCCTCATGACTATATAATTAATCAGGATAATGACCCTTCACAAAATAATGCGCACGGCTATTTTAAGTATGAAAATGCTTGGTACCGCAAGGAGTTCAGCATAATAGATAAGGGCTTTGAGGATAAACGCCTTTTACTTCAGTTCGACGGTATTGCTGGACAGTCGGTTGTTTATGTAAACGGTCGTCTTGTAAAAAGAAACTATTCCGCATATAACAGCTTTGAAGTGGATATTACCGATAATGTCTACTTTGATAGAAACAATGTTATTGCTGTTTATGTAAATACCGATGAGTTTGAGGGCTGGTGGTACCAAGGCGGAGGTATATATCGCGAGGTAAGGCTTGTTGTTACAGAAAAGACCGCCATTGACCGTTACGGTGTTTATGCACCTTATGAAAAGCTTAACGAAACCGATTGGAAAATTAATTTTGAAACAACCCTTATTAATGCGGATTTTGAGTATAAAAATGGGGAAATTGTAAGCTATGTTTTGGATAAAAACGGTGTGATTGTAGCTTCGGCAAGAACAGATGCGCTTTTAGAAAAATGCGATAAAACTACTGTGAAATACAGCACGGTTGTTAAAAATCCGCTGTTATGGAACACCGATTCACCGAATTTATATCAAATTAAAACGGAACTGTTATTAAACGGCGAGGTTGTAGATACCGATTATACCCGAATAGGGTTCAGAACTATTGAGCTTTCTACAGAAAAAGGATTTCTTATAAACGGAAAGAAAACCATTATTAAGGGTGTAAACTGCCATCAGGATTTCGGTATTACAGGACTTGCTGTGCCGAAAAATATATATGCCTACAGAATTGAATTACTTAAAGAAATGGGCTGTAACGGTTACAGAACCTCGCATTATCAGCACCCCGCTGATGAAATGGATCTGTTTGATGAAAATGGCTTTATAGTTATGGATGAAACCCGCTGGTTTGAAACAAGTGAGTATGCGATAGAGATGCTTGAGGAGCTTGTAAAGCGCGACCGCAACCGCCCGAGCGTTATGTTCTGGTCAACGGGTAACGAAGAACGCATACATATAACAGATATGGGCAAAAGGATACACAAGGTTTTAGCTGAAAGGATAAGAAAGCTTGACAAAACCCGCTTTATAACCACCTGCGAGGATGCTAAGCCCCTTGAATCCAAGGTGTTCCCGGATTGCGACATAATAGCGGTAAACTATAATCTTCAGTGTTACGATGAGCTACACGAAATGTACCCTGATAAGCTGATAGTGTCAGGCGAAAGCTGTGCAACCGGCACAACGAGAGACTGGAATTTTCCCAACAGCCCCGAGAACGGAAGAATTACCGATATTGATAATAAGACCAATTCATGGTATCAGGGAAGAGAATTTACATGGCGTCATTTAACCGACCGTCCTTATGTTATAGGCACATTCCAATGGGCGGGAATAGAACACAGAGGCGAGGCGATGTGGCCGAGGGTATGCTCAAGTTCAGGTGCATTGGATTTATTTCTACAAAGAAAGGGAGCGTTTTATCAAAATATGTCCCATTGGATGGATAAGCCTATGATACATATTGTTCCCCATTGGAATTTTTGCGGCTTAGAGGGGGAGGAAATTCTTACGGCGGTTTACACAAACTGTGATGAAACCGAGCTTTTCCTTGGCGGAGAATCCTTAGGTAAACAGGATACCTCCAATTTCAAAAAAGGTCTGTGGAATGTTAAATATACCGAAGGTACACTATTGGCAAAGGGATATATTGGCGGAAAAGAGGTCTGCTGTGACAGCAGAGAGACAACGGGCAAGCCTGTAAAATTGAACTTAAGACTTGAAAACAGCTTTGAGCCAAATGGAAAGGATATAGCTTTATTCACTTGCGAATGTCTTGACGAAAAGGGAAGAGCAGTACCCGATGCAGAAGAATATGTAAGCTTTAGTATATGCGAAAATGCACGGATATTAGGTACGGGGTCGGATAACTGCGACCACAAAAATGTCACCTTGCCCGAAAGGCAGATGTATGCGGGGAAAATTACTGTAGCCGTCCGTCCGAATTCGGGCGCTGAGGAATTTAAGCTTTTTGCCAAAAGCAAGGATTGCGGCACAATCTGCTTTACCTGGAAGAAGCAGTGAGTATATAAAAACAATCATTCAAAAGCGAGTGATAGCGTGAAAAATCACGCTAAAAATTATAAAGACGCCTGTTTCTCGCCTTTGTTGCCAAAGGCAACCGAAACAGATGCGATATAATAATCACCATTTCGGTGATTTTGCATCGCTTTTTGTGTCTTGCAAAGAAATGGTGATTATTATGGCAAATGCCTTAACATTTTGCAGAATAATTTGCGGTTTTCTTCTGCTGATTTTCTCGGTATTTTCGCCTGAATTTTATGCTTTTTATCTGCTCGGCGGAATAACCGATATGCTTGACGGAATGATTGCAAGAAAAACTGATACCGTGACCGATTTTGGCTCAAGGCTTGACACGGTTGCAGATTTTGTTTTTATCGTAATTTGCCTTGCGAAAATACTGCCTGTTTTGAAAATTCCTAAATATCTGTTAGTATGGATAGGGGTTATCGCAGTAATAAAAATCATAAATGTGATTTCGGGATTTGTTACTCAAAAGAAGCTTGTCGCCGTACATTCATTTTCAAATAAACTGACGGGTGCATTGATGTTTGTATTGCCGCTGACTTTGCCGCTTGTTGATATTAGATACAGCGGCGGTATTGTGTGCGCCGTGGCTACCTTTGCCGCCGTAGAAGAAGGTAATTTGATTAGAACGGGAGACCGTAATAGAAAAAGGAGTTTTGATAAATGAAAGCGATTGTTTACACCTCGAAATGCGGACATACCGCCGAATATGCTGGGATTCTCGGTAAGCTGACGGGACTGCCGGTGTATTCGCTGAAAGACGCCGAAAAACAACTTGAAAACAGCACCCCGATAATATACCTCGGTTGGTTAATGGCAAGCAGGGTTCAAGGATATAAAAGGGCGGCGAAGAAATTTAAGGTTTCCGCTGTTTGCGGGGTAGGCCTTTGTGATACTGGCGCATTGCTCCCCGAAGTGCAAAAAGCCAACGCATTGCCCGAGGATTTTCCGCTTTTCACTATGCAGGGAGGTATGGATAAAACTAAGCTTCAAGGTCTATATAAGCTGATGATAAATATGCTTACAAAAGGTCTTTCGTCACAAAAAGAGCGCACCGAAACCGATGAGCGAATGTTGTATTTACTAACGCACAATGAAAATCGCGTAAGCGAAAATAATACCGCTGCTTTTATGGAGTGGTATAATCTACATAAAAATTGATAGGAGAAACGATATGCTAAAATTTATATGCTACCCAAAATGCACTACCTGCCAAAAAGCAAAGAAATGGCTTGATGACAATAAAACCCAATATGAACAGCGGGATATAAAGCTTGATAATCCAACGATTGAAGAACTTACTGATTGGTATAAATTAAGCGGACTGCCGCTTAAAAAGTTCTTTAACACAAGCGGATTGCTTTATAAATCGTTAGACATTAAAAATAAGGTTCCCGAAATGACCGAGGAAGAAATGTTAAAACTGCTCGCAACCGACGGTATGCTCGTAAAAAGACCGCTTTTAATCGGCGATGATTTTGTGCTTGTGGGTTTTAAAGAGGCTGAATGGGCGGAAAAACTCGCTTAATAATTTGTCACTCACGAAGCGACCAAACCTCTCTTTTATTGGTGTAGATTGGAGACATCAAATAAAAGAGATGTTCAAAAATATAAAGCGTTTTTACGAAGTCATAAAAATCAGCATTCCGCTAATTTATCGGCAATATGCTTTTATTGCGTCACTTATAAACTGTGCGATACCGTCGCCGTGGCGGTCGATATTTTTCTTAAAGCGTTCATCGGCAACATACATTTCGGCAAGGAAGACTTAATTGCTTTCATAGAAGATCTAGAGAAAAATCCAGAGTTTTATGCTGTTCCTGATGGATGGTACGGAAGTACCGGAACAACGATCCGGCGACAGTATTCATCAATAGTAAAACTCGATGACGAGGATCTGCACGAATATTATCAGTATCTTCTCAGAGAATATCCAGATGTGCTGGAAGCTAAGAAAATCAGTGAAATCACTGGATACTCACTGTCAGTAGTTAATCGATGGTGCAGCAATGGAAAGCTGAAGCATTTTGTGGTTGGATCAAGAAATCTGATCCCCAAGGTATATCTTATAGACTTTTTCTGTTCACTTCAATTTAGGAAGATTTGCCGAAAAAGCGAGTGGCATATCAGCATTCTTGAGAACTACCGACGATGGAAGTATTCTACTATTCAAAGGTCGTCCAAATGAAATAAGGAAGAGCTCTCCTAATGCTAACGCCACATAAGGAAGTAATTTGAAAAACACTTAAAAATAAAACTTTATGGGCATTGCAAAGGCAAGAAAGACAGAGTACCGATATTGACAAGCAAGCAGAAGAAATGTTTGTTCTGTTAGTAAAAGAGCTTGTCGAAAATGAAAATGTAACCGAGCAACTCAAAGCCGAAAATCAAATTCTGTGGATGCATCAAATGAACAATATCCATAATCGTGTGATGGAGATTATAAATACGGATTTAATCTATGTATAACAATAATTTACAGATAATATTTCGGCCAAAATACGGTGTAGCC
The DNA here is from genome assembly GCA_964601235.1 of uncultured Ruminococcus sp. GTDB lineage: Bacteria > Bacillota > Clostridia > Oscillospirales > Acutalibacteraceae > UBA737. Next base: position 29,287 of record CAZRMP010000007.1, on the reverse strand, counting down.
TCAAAATTAAGGTTACACCGTATTTTAATATAGAGTATCTTTATTTCGTTAAAGCGCTATGATCAGTAGTTCTCAGAATTTACCTCAAAGTAAGCCTGCGGATGAGCGCAAACAGGGCATACTTCGGGGGCTTTGATTCCCACAACTATATGTCCGCAGTTGCGGCATTCCCAAACCTTTACTTCACTCTTTTCAAAAACCTGTGCTGTTTCCAGATTGTGAAGCAGTGTACGGTAGCGTTCCTCATGATGTTTTTCAATAGCGGCAACCATGCGGAACTTAGCAGCAAGCTCCGGAAATCCTTCTGCTTCAGCAGTCTTAGCAAAGCCATCGTACATATCTGTCCACTCGTAGTTCTCGCCCTCAGCAGCCGACAGTAAATTGTCAGCTGTATCACCAAGACCGTTCAGCTCTTTGAACCACATTTTAGCGTGTTCTTTTTCATTGTCAGCGGTTTTCAGAAACAATGCCGCCATTTGCTCGTAGCCTTCCTTTTTGGCAACGGAAGCAAAGTAGGTATATTTATTACGAGCCTGAGACTCACCCGCAAACGCTGTTTCCAAATTCTTTTCGGTTTGCGTACCTGCATAAGGATTTTTCTTTTCTTCCTCTACAAGATTAAACTTTTCGGCAGGCTGCTTGCAAACAGGACACTTTTCAGGAGGAGTGTCACCCTCATGTACATATCCGCATACGGAACAAACCCATTTTTTCATAGCTTTTACCTCTTTCTTTTCATTTTCATTATTCGGAATCATATTAAGTAGTTTTTTTGCAGTTTCCACAGGAAGTCCGTCAGGCGACTTCGCAATAAGTTCTTCCAAAAGTTCATGAGCGTTATTGCTTTGGGGAAGCATATATCCAGCCTCACGCATTATGTCCTCCGCCACCAATCGTTCAGATTTGGCAACAGCCTTCATCAAGCGGTAGAGACCGTCCTTTTCGGTAGCTTCTGCAATTTGCAAAGCAGCTTTTTCTTCATCTGCTTTGCGCTGAGCAACGCTATTCAATACCGCTTTAACAGAATCTGTCTTTGCCTGTTGAACAGGATAAACCTTTGGCACCATACTGATGGCTCCACTTGGACAAGCATCGGCACAAGCACCGCAACCGATACATTTGTTTACATCAATAATACTGTTTTCCGTGTCCGTTGCTCCGACAGGGCAAACATACAGGCAGAGACAATCCTTTGTACAAAGTCTCAAATTACGAACAGCAACTTTATCCATGATTACACTCTCCCTTCTATTTTTTCAAATTTCCACGCAGGAACTTTACATACAGGACAAAGTTCCGGTGCCTGTTCGCCGATGTAGACGAAACCGCAGGTCGTGCAAACCCAGATGTTTGTACCCTCAAGCATTTTTTCTCCCTCGTTCAGATAACGGCTTACAAGAGAAGAAAGCATACGGGTAACCTTTTCGCCCCAAACGCAAATTCTCGCCGCACCCCGATCCCCGTTTGCATCGGCTGTGGCACGGACACCGACATAGTTTTCAGCATCCTCTATTAAATTTTTCGCCAATTTTTCAACAGTAGCGTCGCTGACAGTAGGAACAGCCGCAGTAAAATAGTCAGCAAGTTCGCTAAATAGTTTTGATTCTTCCGTCTTGTACTGTTTCTCACAGCCTCTTGCGAGATTGGAGCAGAGAGCCGCTAGTTGACCGACAGAGAGATTTACAAGCTCTGCTTCTATGGGTACTGTAACCGGCTTTTCTTTTTCCCCATCAGCAGTTTCCGGCTTAAAATCTGTCTTTGCCGCACCGCATAGCGGACATTTCCAATCTGCCGGAAGCTGTTCAAAGGGTACCTTCTCTTTGGTGTCATCATAGATATAGCCGCAGATTTGACATACATACTTCATTGTTTTGCCTCCTTTATTTTCCGTATTCCAGTTCGCCGGTATAATCAATTATGCCGCCGAATTCGATTAAGTTTGTATATCCCAGCGCCAGAAGCTTATCTGCCGCCTGCTTACTGCGATTCCCGCTTCGGCAATAAATATAAATAGTCTGTGCTTTGTCCGGCAGGGAGGGAATTTCTTCTGTACCGATTTCTTCGTTGGGAAGATTAACTGCACCGGGGATATGTCCCGCTTCAAATTCATCGGCTCGGCGCACATCAAGCAAAATGTAGTTTTCGTCCGACTCCATTCGAGCAAGTCCCTCTGACATGGTGATCTTTTCATAAGTATTGTTTGGTGTATCGGCATCGGATTTTCCGCAACCGGCGAGCATTATCACCAATACAAGTAACAGCGGTAATATTCGTTTCAGCATACTGTCACCCCTTTACTTATCCATGCCGCAGGGATAGGATTGTTCAGCCATAGCCTTTTCACGGATAATTCCTGAGTAGAATCGATAGCCGCCGGAGAAATTATAACAATCGTAACCCTGCTGCGACAAAATTCGGCAGGAAATATAACTGCGCAGTCCGCTCTGACACATAACATATAACGGTTTTGTTCGGTCAATTTCAGACAAACGCTCACGCAGTTCATCTACCGGAATATTGATAAATCCGTCAGCATGACCGTGTGCATATTCATTAGCGGTACGGGTATCCAATAAGGTAACGCTTCCGTCTCTCGGCAAATCGGCAACCTCGTCCCAGTGAAACTGTTTGACTAATCCGTTTGCAATGTTTTCAATCATGAAGCCTGCCATATTAACCGGGTCTTTAGCCGAGGAATAAGGCGGTGCATATGCAAGGTCTAAATCCTTTAGCTCATTTGCTTTCATGCCTGCGCTTATTGCGGTTGCCAATACATCGATCCGTTTATCGACTCCGTCATATCCTACAATTTGCGCACCTAAAAGCTTTAAGGTTTCCTTTTCATAGACAACCTTCATTGTCATAGTTTTTGCGCCCGGATAATAGCCTGCATGAGAAGAGGGCGACAACACAATCCTGTCATAAGAAATCCCTGCCGTTTGTGCTGCCTTTTCGGTCAGTCCTGTGACGGCGGCAGTCATATCAAACAGTTTAATTACGGAAGACCCCAACGAGCCTTTATAATGACTGTCAAGACCGCATATGTTATCCGCTGCAATCCTGCCCTGTTTGTTTGCAGGACCAGCAAGAGCAATAACAGCATCGTTCCCTGTAACTATATGCTTGATTTGTACTGCATCGCCCACAGCATAAATATCTGACACAGAGGTCTCCATCTTATCGTTTACGGCAATAGCGCCCTTCAATCCCAGCTCCAGACCGGCTTTTTTTGCAAGTGTATTTTCCGGACTGACCCCAATCGCCAACAGTACCATATCCGTCCCAATAGGCTGCTCATTATCTAATAAAACATTAAGCCCCGTTTCAGTTTCTTCAAAAGCAACAACATTTCCGCCAATTTTCAAGTCAATTCCCTTAGAACGGAGTTTACTGTGAACAAGAGTAGCCATATCATAATCTAATGTATTAAGCAGTTGATTGCCACGCTGAATCACGGTCACTTTAACGCCGAGTTCACAAAGGTTCTCAGCAACCTCCAAACCGATAAATCCGCCGCCTACCATTACTGCTGTTTTGGGCTTATGTTCTTCTGCAAACCGACGAATACGGAAAGTATCTTCTACGGTGCGAAGAGAAAACAGGTTCTTGCTGTCTATTCCGGGCAAATCAGGTCGTATTGGCTTTGCACCGGGAGAAAGAATCAGTTTATCGTAGCCTTCTTCAAATTCTTCGCCGGTGTCAAGATTACGGACGGTGACAGTCTTGCGTTTTACGTCAATGTCTATAACTTCATGCTTTACCTTAACATTAATGCGGAAACGGGTTTGGAAACTCTCCGGTGTTTGCAAAGTCAGTTCTTCCGGATCTTCTATGACTTCTCCTATATAATACGGCAAGCCACAGTTTGCATAAGAAATATAGCCGGAGCGCTCAAAAACCGTAATTTGAGCGTGTTCGTCTAATCTTCTGATACGGGTCGCAGCAGTAGCACCTCCGGCAACTCCGCCGACAATAACAACTTTCATCGTATCATTTCACCACCTTTCCACGGTAAGAATTGATACCGCCGATATCGGTCACATTGGTATATCCCATTGATTTCAGAACAGAAGTTGCCTGTGCGCTTCGGGCACCGCTGAGACAATGAACATAAATAGGCTTGTCCAAATCGGGAATATTGTTTTTCACAGCATGAATATTTTGTAAAGGTATATTTAAACTCCCATCGATATGACCTTGACGGTACTCATCAACCGTTCTTACATCTAACAGAACAGCATCTTTGCCCGTAATCCAATCTTCCACACCTTTATTAATGTCCGGACGTTTGAAAAGGTTCATAAAACTCATTTTAACATCGCCTCCAGATTTGCTTTTGGCATAGCGCCTATCTTCGTATTTGCTATTTTTCCGCCTTTCATAACAACAAACATAGGAATGCTTGCAACTGAGAAGGAAGCCGCCAGTTCAGGTTCTTCATCAACATTGACCTTACCTATAATTGCTTTGCCTTGATATTCATCCGCAAGTTCTGCAACCACCGACGACATCATGCGGCAAGGACCGCACCAAGTCGCCCAAAAGTCAATCAGCACAGGAATATCGCTTCTTAACACCTGCTCAATGTTTTCTTTTGTAATTTTCGGTTCAGACATATTGAAATCCTCCTTGGAAGTAAAATTATTTGTTTGTATTTCTATTATACTTGCAAGAGCATTCCGTTTCTGTAACTGAGTCTCATTCGGCAATATTTTTTAGTAATTCTATATTTTTGAGTATAACAATTCCACGGTTCAGTTCAATCAATCCGTCTGATTCAAACTGCCTGAGCATTCGCGCAACAACCTCACGGGCAGAATTGACCTCCTGCGCCATCGCCTCCTGCGTCATGCGAATGGTGCTGTCACCTGTTTTTTCATATCGGGATAAAAGAAATCTTGCCATTCGTTCATCAAAATGAGCAAAGAGTATTTGTTGCATAACCCAAACTACGGTTGAATACCGTTTAGCAGCCAACTCATAAATAAAACATTTGAAATGAATATTAGACTCCATCAACTTTGCGACAGTTCCGGCGTGAATTGCCAATAATTCTACTTCACTTTCTGCAACCATCTGTACATCAAGAGTGACGCCACCGATGACACAGGCAGACGAGAATACACAACAGTCGCCCTCAGATATATGAAAGAGAGTGACTTCCCGCCCTTCTTCGGAAGTGATAAAAACACGAATAGAGCCTTTTTGAATATACACCATACCCATGCAGGAATCGCTGTAATCAAAAATGTAAACGCCTTTCTCATAAGTACGGTGCGTTGCTCCACATTTTGTTAATGTTCTTTCTTGTTCCGATAAATTATCCCAAAACGGCAACTTTGTAAGAGTTGCTTCTATTTCCATCAATGACACCCTTTATTTCCACAGCTATGGCCTTCTTCATGGCCGTGGTGATTGCACATAACATTTGGATTATAGTTAAGCTTTCCGTCCAGCAGTGATTGTACCGCATCATCGGCACTGCCTGAGACGCCTGCGTATAATTTAATTCCGGCACTTCTAAGAGCGGTCTGAGCACCGCCTCCGATGCCTGAGCAAATCAATACATCAATTCCGTTGTTAAATAGAAATTCTGCCAATGCGCCGTGACCGAAGCCTTCAGAGTCAACAACCCGAGAAGATAAAATCTCACCGTCTTCAATATCATAGACTTTGAATTTCTTCGTGTGACCAAAGTGCTGAAAAATTTCGCCGTTTTCATATGTTACTGCAATCCTCATCGTATGTTATCCTTTTTCTGATAGTATTCTTTCTTTTCTACACGGCTTACCAAAGCAACTTCTCTGTCCGGGGCAGATTTGGTAATTGCCTCCGTTTATACTGAGTTGTTTGCCTTGAACCAAACATTCGGCAATTTTATATCGGGCTTTTTCGTATATTTCTGTAACCGTTGTTCTGGAAATTTCCATCGCTACGGCACATTGCTCATGACTTTTTTTCTCATAGTCAACTAAACGAATTACCTCATATTCGTCTACAGTAAGTACATTTTCTTCCGGCTGTTCTACACCACCCGGGGAAAAACAAAGAAACTGCGGTTCCGAACAAACTCGCCTACATCTCTGTGGTCTTGGCATACCGTCACTCCTTTCCGACATATGTCGATTATACCATATTTTAATTTGTTTTTCAATATTCTTGAAAAATTAAATAAAGACAAATTCGTTGTTGATTTGATAGCAACAAGCATTTAATCAACCAGTTATGAACCCGGATTCGGATTAGGATAATGTTGTTCTAACAAAAAATAAGCCAGTTCTAACACGAAAAAAATGGTTTTGTCAGGTGTATGCAAAAAAGAAAAGTCCAGCAAACCCTTGAGTTTACTGGACTTTGTGGCGGAGACGGCGAGATTCGAACTCGCGGGGGATTGCTCCCTAACTGATTTCGAGTCGAGTGCACAAAAACGAACTTAGCGGAATTTGACGGAAGATAAAGCCACAAGATGGAACCCCAAAAACACCGATGTTTAAAGGGTTTCTTTAATTATTGTATCAAAAAATCGAGTGAAAATCAAGGGCTGAAACACTTTTCTGTTTTCTGCGGGTTCTAACGGATTTTCGGAAAAGTCTATTAGAATTTTTTATAGAACTGCGCCTTTTTTCACCCCGAAATCACCCTCTTGGCAGTGCAATAAAAACACCGGTTGAGCCGGACAACTCCCAAAATCGTGTAGGTTAATTCTCTCTGGGAGTGAAAATTCATTTATGTGCATGGATAAAGCAAATCTCGGCTAAAATATGAAAATCTCACATTTTAGCCGAGATTTTCATCTTCTGACTTTGAAATGTCATAAAATTTATCGCACTTTTATATTGAAATGTCATTATTATTGTGCTATAATACATTTGAAAAGTTGTGACGGAGGAATTTTTATGCTATATCGTAAGATAGAATCTCTCATTGAAGAGCATTTAAAATCTGATTCTAAAAAGATTCTTTTAATCGACGGTGCCCGTCAGATTGGCAAAACCTACATCATTAACCATGTAGGTAAAAAACTTTTTGAAAACTATATAGAAATCAATATGATTGCTGACTCTCTGGGCGACCGCCTTTTTGAAAACACTAAAACCGTAGAAGATTTTTATCTGCAAGTTAGTATGCTTGCAGGAAATAAAATGAAGAATAAAGAAAACACTCTGATTTTTATTGATGAAATTCAGGCTTATCCTCATTTACTCACTCTGCTCAAATTTTTGTCGCAGGATAATAAGTTCACTTATATTGCAAGTGGATCTCTTTTAGGTGTTACTCTATCGCAAACCACATCAATCCCAATGGGCAGCATTCGAAAGGTTAGAATGTTCCCGCTGGATTTTGAGGAATTTCTTTATGCTAACGGAATGAACGAACTTGCGATTTCCTCAATGCGCAAAAAGTTTGAACGATTGGAAGCATTAGATGAGTCCATGCACAATAAAATGCTGGATTTATTCCGCAAATTCTTGCTTGTAGGCGGATTGCCCGATGCGGTTAATGCCTATCTTGAAACAAAAAATATTCAGGCAGTCCGCGATATACAGGATGAAATTCACGATTACTATGCTACAGATGCTTCAAAATACGATGATGAAATGAAATTGAAGATTCGTAGAATTTATGACCTTATCCCCTCTAATATGGAGAATAAGAAAAAAAGAATTGTTGTACAAAGCATTGAGAACAAGAGAGGTAAGACGTTCAACAATTATGCAGATGAATTCGATTATCTTATAAGCGCAGGTATCGCACTGAATGTTCAGGCGATTTCTAATCCGACATTCCCTCTGATTGAATCTACCGGAAAGAATCTGCTTAAACTTTATCTGAATGATGTCGGTATTCTTACGGGTATTCTTTACGGAAATAACATCCGAGCTGTGCTGAATGATGAGAGAAGTATCAATCTGGGATCTGTTTATGAAACAGTTGTTGCGAGCGAATTAATCGCTCACGGTCATAAACTCTTTTATTATGACAATCGCAGCAAGGGTGAGGTTGATTATCTTATTGATGATTATGATAGTCTTTCTGCCGTGCCGATTGAAGTAAAGTCCGGTAAGGACTATACCGTGCATAGCGCATTGAACACATTTGTCCAAAACGAAGATTATCATATCAAAAAAGCATTCGTTGTATCTAACGAAAGAAATGTCACACAAAACGGCAAAATAACTTATATACCAATCTACTATATTATGTTTTTTAACGCTGATTGGGGCAATAAGAATTTGCAGTTTTAAAATTAAGATGTAAAAATGGCGATAGATAGGCTGAAAGAAATTTACAAAAAGTGATGATATTTCTGACATCACAGATATATTAAATTATAACAATTCGCTACTTGATGGGAGAGGGATGTTGATATGCCGCTTGAAATAGTTAGAAATGATATAACGAAAATGGCGGTGGACGCCATTGTGAACGCCGCAAACGAGTCGCTTTTAGGTGGTGGCGGTGTTGACGGTGCGATTCATTATGCCGCAGGCGCGGGGTTGCTCGCTGAGTGCAGAACGCTCGGCGGGTGTAAGACAGGCAAGGCGAAAATAACGGGCGGGTATAATTTGCCCGCAAAGTATGTGATACATACTGTCGGACCGATTTATCGGGACGGCAAGCACGGGGAAAAGGCTTTGCTCGAATCATGCTACCGTGAGTCTTTGGCTTTGGCGAAAGAACACAACTGCGAAACGGTTGCATTCCCTCTTATCTCTTCGGGTGTGTACGGCTATCCGAAAGATCAAGCGTTAAAGGTAGCCATCGATGTTATTAGTGATTTCTTGCTTGAAAATGATATGACCGTTTATATCGTCATATTTGACAGGGCGGCTTATAAGATAGGCGAGAAGCTGTTTTCTGATATTGCGGAATACATAGACGATAATTATGTGGACGAGCATACGGATTATCGGCGCGAAAGTATGCGGATGAACCCACCGATGCAGTCAATCAATGGGGTGGAGCTGTGCGACTCAAAAGCATTATTTTCGGCTGATGATCTTGACTCAAAGCTTAAGCAGATAGACGAAAGCTTTTCACAGATGTTACTCCGCAAGATAGACGAAAAAGGTATGACCGATGCCGAGTGCTACAAGAAAGCCAACATTGACCGCAAGTTGTTTTCCAAAATCCGCGGTGATGTGAATTATAAGCCGAGCAAGCCTACCGCAATAGCCTTTGCGATCTCGTTGGAGTTGTCTCTCGCCGAAACGGAAGATATGCTTAAAAAGGCGGGATTTGCATTATCTCACAGCAATAAATTTGATATTATCATCGAATATTTTATAAGCAAAGGTAATTACAATATTTTTGAAATCAACGAGGCGCTGTTCGCCTTTGATCAAAGCCTGCTTGGAGCATAAGGTATGCTTTGATTTACGAACAATAAATAATTCAAATAGAGTGATATTATGGCAAATGCTTTAACATTTTGCAGAATAATATGCGGTTTTCTGCTGCTGGTTTTCTCTGTGTTCTCGCCTGAATTTTATGTTTTTTATCTGTTCGGCGGAATAACCGATATGCTTGACGGAATGATTGCAAGAAAAACTAATACCGTGACCGATTTCGGCTCAAAGCTTGATTCGGTTGCAGATTTTGTTTTTATAGTAATTTGCCTTGCGAAAATACTGCCTGTTTTGAAAATTCCTACATATCTATTAGTATGGATAGGGGTTATCGCAGTAATAAAAATCATAAATGTGATTTCGGGCTTTGTTACTAAAAAGAAGCTTGTCGCCGTACATTCGTTTTCAAATAAACTGACGGGTGCATTGATGTTTATATTGCCGCTGACTCTGCCGATTATCAATATTGCATATAGCGGCGGTGTTGTGTGTGCCGAGGCTACCTTTGCCGCAGTAGAAGAAGGTCATTTGATTAGAACAGGAAACCGAACCGTAAAAAGGAGTATTGATAAATGAAAGCTATTGTTTATACCTCGAAATGCGGACATACCGCCGAATATGCCGAAATCCTTGGTAAGCTGACGGGACTGCCGGTGTATTCGCTTAAAGACGCCGAAAAGCAACTCGAAAACGGCACCACGATAATATACCTCGGTTGGTTAATGGCAAGCAGGGTTCAAGGATATAAAAGGGCGGCGAAGAAATTTAAGGTTTCCGCTGTTTGCGGGGTAGGCCTTTGTGATACTGGCGCATTGCTCCCCGAAGTGCAAAAAGCCAACGCATTGCCCGAGGATTTTCCGCTTTTCACTATGCAGGGAGGTATGGATAAAACTAAGCTTCACGGGATTAATAAGCTGATGATAAATATGCTTACAAAAGGTCTTGAATCACAAAAAGAGCGCACAGAGACCGATGAGCGAATGTTGTATTTATTAACTCACAATGAAAACTGGGTAAGCGAGAATAATACCGCCGCTTTTATTGAGTGGTATAATCTACATAAAAAATGATTGGAGAAACGATATGCTTAAATTTATATGCTACTCAAAATGCACTACCTGCCAAAAAGCAAAGAAGTGGTTGGACGATAAAAAACAAGAATATGAGTTCAGGGATATCAAGCTCGACAATCCTACATTTGAAGAGTTAACCGAGTGGTATAACAAAAGCGGATTGCCGCTTAAAAAGTTTTTTAACACAAGCGGATTGCTTTATAAATCGTTAGACCTTAAAAATAAACTTCCCGAAATGACTGAGGAAGAAATGTTAAAACTGCTCTCAACCGACGGTATGCTCGTAAAAAGACCGCTTTTAATCGGCGATGATTTTGTGCTTGTGGGATTTAAAGAAACCGAATGGGCACATATATTTGAAAAATAATTTGTCGCTTGGTATGCGACCAAACCTCTCTTTTATTGGTGTACAATAACGACATCAAATGAAAGAGAGGTTTTTATTAATGAAAAACAACATTACCGAACTTGTATTTATTCTGGACAGAAGCGGCTCTATGGCGGGGCTGGAGGGCGATACAATAGAAGGCTTTAACTCCATGATTGAAAAGCAGAAGAAGCAGGACGGTCTTTGCTATGTTTCGACCGTACTTTTTGACGATGTGAGCGAGGTTCTGCATGACCGTGTAAAGCTTGATGATATTCCGAAGATGACCGACAAGGATTACACCGTCAGAGGTTGTACGGCGCTTATTGACGCTATCGGCGGCGCGATACATCATATCGGAAATATCCATAAATACGCCCGCCCTGAAGATGTGCCGGAACATACGATGTTTGTTATCACAACCGACGGTCAGGAGAATGCAAGCCGCCGTTATGATGCCGCGACGGTCAAGAAAATGATTGAACGGCAGAAAGAAAAATACGGTTGGGAGTTTTTGTTTATAGGTGCAAACATAGACGCTGTAGAAACTGCGGCTCGTTATGGAATCGGTGCTGACCGTGCAGTTAATTATCACTGTGACAGCAGGGGTACGCAGCTAAATTATGAAGCTATGAGTGATGCAATTTGCTCGGTTAGAGCCAATGCACCTTTAACTGCCGAATGGAAAAAGAAGATTGATAATGACTTTAGATCAAGAAAGAAATAAGCAATGATTGAGTGGGGTGTTACACCGAAAAGTAAATTGAAATCAAACAAATCGGTCGAAAATAAGTGAAAATATGGAAACTTTATTGAAAAAAGTTGGATTTTGGTGTACGATATAAAATAGAGATTTTAAAATAAGGGAGTGGGTGTGTAGTGCTAAATCCTATGGCAAATAAAATCCAAGAGGTCATCGCCATGTATAAGGCGGATTTTGAAAAAGTGAATCATGAGGAACGCTACAAATGGGAGGCTGTCGGTCATTATAAGAAAAACTGGAACATTGAGGCGGACGATTTTGGCAAGATGTATGCCGAAGCATTTAAGGAATCAGACAATCTTCTTACGGCAAATATGTATTGGCCATATAAAATGGTTATCAAATTTGCAGAAAAGGAACCTGCCAGAGTCAGGAAGCTGTTTAAAATGCTTTATGACGAAAGCATTCCCCTGGCTCAGAGATATGTTGACTTCCGTGCTGCCTTTGGTGAGTTTTATAAGCCACAGGGACTTAACCACTATCAAGACCTACACGCTATCTCTGTGTATCTCTCATTTGAATATCCTGAGAAATACTACATCTACAAGTACAAAGTATTCAAGGGGTTCAGCGGAAATATCGGTTATGTAATTGACCGTTCAAAGTTTAAATCTGAAGTTTATAAATTAGAAGCATATTTTGAAATGTGCGGATTGGTTTTGGACGAAGTAAAGAAAGATCTTGTTTTACAGAAAATCAGCTCTGAGCGTCTGGATGATAACTGTTACAAGGACAACAGCTTTCATTTGCTCACGCATGACATTATATATTTTGGAAGTCAGAACGCTTTGGTTGACAATTGGTGGCCTTCGCTTGAGGAATATGATCCTAAGCTTTCAAAAGAAGACTGGAAGAAATATATTCTTGAAATCGAACTGTTTGATCATCCTTCCACTATGCAAATGCTAAAGGCGATGATAGAGCTTGGCGGGGAGACATCTTGCAAGCGTTTGTCAAATCTTTATGGGGGTACTGTTTCGGCTTATGTCGGCTGTGCGGTTAATCTCGGGAAAAGAGTCAAGAATTATTTTGGGCTTCCTGCTTGTATGGATAAATTTCAAGAAAGATTTTACCCGATACCGTTTTTAGGTAAGAATATTGTTGAAGACGGAGTCAAGAACTATTGTTATAAAATCAGACCGGAGCTTTTTGAAGCTCTTAAAGGGATTGATTTATCTCAAATTTCTGCAAAGTACGAGGAGGACGAAGAAGCGACAGAAGAAATACAAGAAACCGATGTGAGCAAGAACACTATTCTGTACGGACCTCCAGGCACAGGCAAAACTTATAATACGGTTGTATATGCAGTGGCTATCATTGAAAACAAAATGCTTGCAGATGTTAAAAATGAAAGTTATTCCGATGTGCTCGATAGATATAATAAGTACCGGGCGAATGGACTTATTGAGTTTACCACATTTCATCAGTCTTATGGGTATGAAGAGTTTATTGAGGGTATAAAGCCGGTTATGGACAACACCGACGATGAAGAAAGCGACATAAGATATTCTGTTGAGGACGGATTATTTAAGGCGTTTTGCAATAAGTCATCTATGCCTATAACAAAAACAGCAACCCCTGATTTAGGACTTAATAAGACTCCGACCGTTTGGAAAGTTTCGTTATGGTCAACGGGTGACAACCCTACCCGAACCGAGTGTATGGAAAACGGTCATATCCGTATTGGATGGGATGATTATGGCCCCGATATTACTGAGGACACCGATTTTAATGAAATCGGCGGTAAAAATGTTTTGAATAGTTTTATCTATAAAATGAAAATCGGAGACATAGTTTTTTCTTGCTATTCAAGTACAACTATTGATGCAATCGGCGTTATTACCGGAGACTACGAATGGTGCGGAGAGGAATATGAAGACGGCCTTAACCGTAAGAGAAATGTGAAATGGATTGTTAAAGGTATAAGAGAAGATATCGTTGACATAAACGGCGGCTCAACTATGACGCTATCAACCGTTTATAAAATGAAAGCTTCTCTTGCTGATGCTATGGCTCTTATACAAAAGCATTTACCCGCGACGGCTCAAATAGAAGAGAAGCAAAACCACGTTTTCATTATTGACGAAATCAACCGAGGCAATATCAGTAAAATCTTCGGTGAATTGATAACCTTGATTGAGGATTCTAAACGAGTTGGGCAACCGGAAGGTATGAAGGCAAAATTGCCTTATTCTCAGCAGCTGTTCGGTGTTCCCGATAATGTTTTCATCATCGGCACAATGAATACCGCAGACCGTTCTATTGCGACAATAGACACGGCTCTGAGACGCCGTTTCCGTTTCAAGGAAATGATGCCCGATACGGATATTTTAAAGGGTATAAGCGTTGAAGATATTTCAATAGCCGAAATGCTCACAAGAATGAACAAGCGAATTTCCGTGCTTTATGACAGAGAGCATACAATCGGACATGCTTACTTTATTCCTTTGAGAGACAATCCGACTATTGAACAGCTGGCGGAGATTTTTGAAAATGCTATAATCCCTTTGCTGCAGGAATATTTTTACGAGGACTATGAAAAAATCCGTCTGGTACTGGGCGACAACAAAAAGAGCAATAAGGATGAACAGTTTATTGTCGTCGCAGATAATAATTACAACGAATTGTTCGGAAGTACAGATACCGGCTTTGATGATTCTTTAACATATGAAATCAATCAAGACGCTTTCGACAACATTGAGGCATATCGGTCTATATAATTTTTTGAGGGGTTAAAATGAGAAAAACATATCAAATAATTGAATATGGCTCATTTATAAGGGATAAAGAGGTTTCGGGGTATACCTCTTTGCCCAAGGACACCTTTGATGCTTTGGAAAACTTTGTTTTGTCGAACAGCACCGATGATACTGATGCGTTAGAACTGATGGTAATTTCGGCTCGTAAAGGTGTCGGAAAAATCATCACAGCCAAAAACTATGTCGGCGTTATCACAATGAATGACGGCACTACCATAGAAATTCTTCCTAAAATCTTTTCCCGTGAATCTATCACCGAAGAAAAGGTTAAGAAACTCTTGATTGATATGTTAAAGACTTTACGCAATACACCATTTAAGTTTTTGCAATCTACTAATGTGAACATCGATAAGTTGAATATTTTTGAAATATTTATCCGTATGTTTTTGGACGAAGTGTTCTTCATCGTCAAGCGCGGTTTAAAGCGTGACTATGAAACGGTTAGCTCTAACGAAAATGTATATAAAGGTAAAATGATTTTTGCCGAGCAAATCAAACACAACTATGCTCATAAAGAGCGTAGCTTCGTAGAATACGATGAGTTCAGTACAAACCGTACGGAAAATAAAATTCTTAAATCAACTCTTAGCTATCTTTATAAGTGTACAACTTCATCAAAGAACAAATCTGATATTAAAACGCTGGTTAATGTTTTTAATAATGTAGATGATTCTACTGATTATCAAGCAGACTTTGCAAAAATTGTGCCGGATAGAAAGATGACTGATTATCAAACCGCGTTGATGTGGAGCAGAGTATTCCTAATTGGCAAGAGTTTTACTTCTTTCTCCGGTTCAGAGACTGCTTTTGCGTTGCTGTTCCCGATGGAGACATTGTTTGAGAGTTACATTGCAACCTTACTTAAAAAAGAACTTGGAAATAAGGGGTTCTCTGTATCAGCACAAGACAGACAATATCACTTGTTTGACGAACCTGATAAAAAGTTTTTGATGAGACCTGACATTGTTATTACTAATAAAGAGGATAATTCTGTATTTGTTATAGATACAAAATGGAAAATGCTTTCGGATAGTAAACATAATTACGGAATTTCTCAAGCAGATATGTATCAGATGTATGCCTATCAAAAGAAATATTCTGCGATTAATGTTACATTGCTTTATCCGAAAACAGAAAATGTTACAGAAGATAAAAATATAGAATTTACATCTGATGACGGTGTAACTGTTAGAGTGAAGTTTATTGATTTGTTCAACATCAAAAATTTATCCGATTTACTGTTATTTTAAGCATATACAGGGTTGCCGAATAATCGGCTTAAAATATGGCGAGACGGCGAAGAGTGCATCAATGCACTCTTTTTCGATTATTAGCGGTTCCGTTCTTCTGTAAAGCGGATTTTTTGCTTTTTCATTGAAAAAACTCTGGACTTGCGGAAGGTGTTGTGGTATGTATTTGTGTTGCAAAAAGGAGGTAAAACAATGACAACACTTGAAGATTTATACTACGGCAACATCAGTCCCCACGAAAGGAGCATCAAGCGTGGTTCGAGAGCTGACCGAATCGTAAAGCAGATATGCAAAAATGAGGAAAGTCTCACCGCAACCCTAACCGAACAGCAGAAGGAAATCTTTGAAGAATTCAAGGATTGCCAAAGCGAATTGTCCGGAATCGGTGAGCAGGAGGCATTTACTACAGGCTTTATCCTGGCGACGCGGATAATGGTCGAAGTAATGGAAGGCTTACAAACCGCGGAAACGGAATGATTATTAATACCCACCTGATGCGATGGCTTTGGACGCACATTAGGTGGGTATTTTTTGAAACGGCCTACGGTTCAATAAAACTATTTCTGTTCTATTTTACGGGGCTTAATCATTAACCTCGATAATCTTTAAGGCTTCCTCTGATGTTAATTCACCGTGCAGATACTTATCTCTCGCTTCTGTAGCAGCATCGTTCCAAACATAAAAATCATCGTAGGTTATGCCTTTGGGCGACATATAAATTTTACCGTCATTACGCTCATAACGGCGGTACATTTTTCTCTTTTCTCTGTCGTATGCTTCGACAACCTTGTCCGTTCTGACCATCTTTTTGTGCTTAAAACTTGGTGCGAGCTCCTTACAGGTCTTATTATCTTTAATAATACGGTCGCAGTACTTGGTTACCTTGTTTGTTTTGGGTACGAAATATCTACCGCAACATTCACATCGCGTGATTTTTGGTTTTTCAGATAAAAACATCATTAAAAGGAAGATATAATAATCAGTTAAACTACGAAAGAAATATCTTGATGTAAGTTTTCCGTCAAAAGTTAATTCCTGATTAATCATCAATTGTGAAAGAAAGTATTGTTCGCTATCTTTATTAATGGCGTTGCCGGTATAAATATTATAAAAAACATCATTTACAAATAAATTGAAATCAACAATTGAGCGAAGTTGCAGAGGGATCACAAATTTTGAAATCTCAATACATTCAATTGAGTTATCAGGATATATGATGTTATCTGCAATTGCAGTTGAAGATAACAAAGAAGCAATCGGCGAATCCTCTTCCAATTCATCAATCAAATTTTCAGTAAGCGAAGTGAGCTGCTGAAAAATTTTCAAATCCTCTTCGGTCGGTTCTTCTTTTCCTTCGGTCTCAATTTTATTTGCTATTTCTTCAATCAGATCAACAATTTTTGAATACGGTCCAAAATTTAATTCCGAAAACTCTATAATCTCATCCTTAATTGTGGTATCAGGCAGTTCCTGCTCACCCAATTCGGTGATGAGATTTCTTTTTATGTAACCGTCTTTTTCCAAGGTTACATACAGCCCAATTCGCTGGGATATTATCTGCATAAATTCACCGCCTTTTGTGTAAAAGTGAACTGTGTGTATTTTTCTTCAAAACACCTTCTCACCCCGAAGGTATTTTTTTATATTACAATTATATCATAGACGGACTGAAAAGAAAAGTCCGGCGTTAAAATTTAATAACTTGCCGATGGGATAAATCGGTAATGTGCTTTGCCATGACAGCAGCTCCGAAAGGAACTGTGCCAAGGAGAAAGGCGTGTAAACACGCCCTCGCAAGAGGACCGGTAAGCGAAGCGTAAGCATTACTGAAATACGTGGCGATGAGGCATAGGAACGACATCGGATAGGACAAGTAAATCAGAAGCAAGAGTAGGAATTTGCAAACTTTCTCTTGCAAAACTGAAATGCTTCTGAGAAGTGAAGTTGCTGTTGACACTTTTAGAAAAAACAGCAGTGATTTAATTTACAGAGAGGTGGGATGTATATGATTGTGTCAAATCTATCCCAAGAAAGAAAATCAGTAAAAAGGAGTTTTAATTTGAAAAAAGAAAAAGCGCTCAACCTCAAAAAGATGAGTGAGGTTGAATTACAAGAAATCGAATGGCTGTGGAAACCGTACATCCCATTCGGAAAAATGGTCATCATTCAAGGCGACCCCGGCGAAGGAAAAACCACCTTTGCGTTGCGGCTTGCCGCCGCCTGCTCTTCGGGTGTTGGATTGCCCGGTATGAATTTGACATCACCTATAACCGTTATTTATCAAACAGCGGAAGACGGTCTCGGCGATACAATAAAGCCTCGGCTTATGGAGGCGGGTGCCGATGAAGAAAGGGTCATTAACATCGTTGAAGATACTGATCCGTTATCGTTATCGGACGAGCGAATCGAACAGGCAATTCTTGAAACGGGTGCTCGAGTTATGATACTTGATCCGATGCAAGGTTATATCCGTGAGGATATAGATATGAACCGTGCTAACGAAATCCGCGGAGTGATGAAAAAACTCTCCGCCGTTGCTGACAGGACAGGCTGTGCGATTATTTTAGTGGGTCACCTTAACAAAGCCAAAGGCAACAGCAGTCAATACCGAGGGCTGGGCTCGATAGATTTCCGAGCCGCCGCAAGAAGTGTTTTGCTTGTGGGCAGGCTTAAAAATCAGCCTTATGTCAGAGTGGTGGTTCACGATAAATCTTCTCTGGCGCCCGAGGGAAAATCTATGGCGTTTAATCTCGGCAACGAGGAGGGCTTTCGTTGGCTTGAGGGTTACAGTGAAATCACCGCAGAGGAATTATTGAATGGTTATACTGAAGGTACCAAAACTGCAAAAGCCGAAGAACTTATTTTGGATATGCTCGACGGCGGCAGAGAGGTTTATGCCGATGATATTTTTAAGGCGGCAAAGAATAAAAATATTTCTAATCGCACCGTTAACGAAGCCAAGAAAAATATCAAAAACATTAAATCCAAAAAGGTCGGTAAAGGTTGGGTGTGGTATATCCCCTAATAAAGATTGCAACATTGCAAGGTGTCAGGATAGCATTGTAAACCAAGGAGACATTCTACCGCCTTTGCATTGTTGCATTATTCCTTTCTTCTGCTTTGTATCGCCCGTAGTTTGCCCTGTGTGGCGAAATTACGGAAAAGGATAGGTAAACACCCCACCGAATAATTAAAACGCGAATTTGGAACGGTTCTGGAAACTTTGGGTTTTCATTTCCCGGACTTTAGTCCGGGGCAAGCAGAGCGTCCGGCTGTCCGCCTGACCGCCGAAATTACGGGCAGTAGCCCGAACCCACTATATTTTGAATGGAGAGTGATAAAAATGAGTGAAAAAAGGCGGCGTGATCAAACACTTACCGTCAGGCTTACCAAAGCCGAAAAACAGTTAATCGAGCGAAATGCAAAACGCGCCAAGCGAAGTCTTACCGACTATATAGTTTTGCTTTCCCTCGAAACGCCCATCAATGTTGCGGAAGACGTAAAGCCGCTGCTGATTGAACTGAAACGCATCGGCAACAACCTGAATCAGATTGCAACGAAAATAAATTCGGGTGTGTTTCAGTCGTATGATTTTCAAGATGTGGTTGACGGGCAGAAGAAAATTTATGAACAACTGCTCGAGATTGCGAGGAAGGGATAGTGGCGACTGTAACCTTTATACCCGAATCCAAACAGAGCATCAGTGCTATGAAAGCGGTGATAGATTACTGTCTGCAACACAAAAAGGTTGCTGATGAGGACAGCGGCCGCAGGCTTGTGGGCGGTGTGAATGTTGACGGTGAAAACGCCTTCACAGAATTTATGGTTACAAAAAACGCCTATAAAAAGAAGGGCGGTATTACTTTTTATCATTACGTGCAATCCTTTTCACCAAGGGAAAATGTTTCCGCCGAGCAGGTTCACAAAATCGGTTTGGAGTTCGCAGAAAAGGCCTGGCAGGGGTATGAGGTTCTCGTCACTACACACACCGACGCCGACCACCTTCATAATCACTTTGTTATAAACTCGGTAAGCTTTGAAAACGGCAGTAAGTTAAGGCAAAACCCCGGAACGCTTAAGGTGCTAAGAGATTTAAGCGACCGCATCTGCACAGACCACGGGCTTAGTGTTTTAAATCCGTATAAAAAAGACGGCGCAAAGCTTTCTTCGCGCGAATACCGCACGGCACAAAAAGGCGAGAGCTGGAAATTCAAACTGATTTCCGACATCGATTTTGTAATGAATAGGAGCGGCAGCCGAGAGGATTTCATAAAAGAGATGAACCGTCTCGGCTACCGAATCACTTGGACAGATGAAAGAAAATATATTACTTTTACCTGTCCTAACGGAATGAAGTGCAGGGATATTCGACTGCACGATGAAAAATATCTTAAAGGAGTATTGGAATATGAATTCAGAATCAGGAAACGGCTCACAGCAGAACAGCGCTGTGAATATGCTCAAACAGAAGAACGCACGGACGCTCTACGAGCTGGAGCAGATCCCGTATCAGCCGCAGGTGTTTGCAATCCCGATCGAACAGCGCAAGCGGGAGAGCAAGCTGTTGGAGGACGCGGCGGAGTTTCAGCCGAAGCTGTATCAGCTGATAGAGGGACTGGCGACATGGGAAGAACTGAAAAACCACTGCACAGAGATACAGAATATCGAGGCGGACTATATGGAGAAAACGGTTCGGAAATTGGTGACAGCCAACAACAGTACAGTGGAGGAGATGCAGAATATGATAGAACAGGCTGGGAAGAATCAAGAGCAGTTTATTTCGGATTGCTCAAAAACTCTTTCCGAGAATACCAAGGCTCTGAACCGTACAATAGAAAAGCTACAGCAGAAAATTATGAAAATAATTATAGCTACAGCGGTATCGGCAGTAGCCCTGTCGCTGTTGGTGTGCGCGGTATTCTGGAGGCTGGCAGTATAATCGACAGCAACTCCGAAGACCCCGAGGAACGACGAAAACGGATCGAGGCGCAGGAAAATGCCTCAAACCTCGGTGCGATTATCGGTCTTGCCGTCGGCGCCATCGCCGCTATGAGCGAAACCGATACCACCGAGGAATCATCAACAGAAGAAAATCAAACGCCTACGATGACGATGTAGGAGAAAGGAGTCAGCCTATGACTAAAAAGGAGCGCGAAAAGGAATTGCGCTGTTATCCCTCGGCGCTTACCGCCGCAGAAGTAGGGGAGATACTGCGTGTCAGTGTCAAAACCGTCTACAAGCTTATCAAGGAAAAAACTCTGCCCGCCGTTAAGGTGGGCAGGGAAAACCGCATTGCTAAATCACAGCTGATTGATTATTTACAGCAAAGGGACAAAATAAGTTCAAACCCGTCAGTCTATTTTCTCGGGAAGACTTTGGATAATGTCTGGACTTGCAAATCGACTTGTGGTATAGTTCGTGTTGGCAACGAAACAAAAAACTCAAAAGGAGCGATTGTAAATGGAAAGCAAAAACACACTTGCCGCCAGCGTACAGGCTAAAAAAGGCCGTCTCTATGCCGTGATACAAGTGAAGGTTAACGGTAAAACCAAGCCCGTATGGAGAACCCTCGGACTTCCCGAAGGCTCTAACAAATCAAAGGTCAACAAGGCATACAGAGAGGTGGTGAAAAAATTTGAAGTCGAATACGCCGAGCAAATTGCCCGTGACGGAAAACCTTCGTCGGACATTCCGATCTTCGATTATATGTGCGCCTATTACAGAAAGGTCCAAAAGAATATCCAAAAGAGTACCGCTGAAAGCTACCACGGGATGATTTACGGTAGGATTCAGCGGTATTTTACTGCGCACGGCAACCTGACCGTCGGCAATATCACATCGAAGGATATTGAGGATTTTTATGACTCGCTGTTTGAATCGGGCGTGGTTGCGAACACGGTCATTCATTATCATACACTTCTCCACAGCGCCTTTAAAAAAGCCTTCAAGGACGGTATGATAGACGCCAACCCCTTTGACAGAATTGACCGTCCGAAGAAAAACAAGTTCACAGGCGAAAACTATTCCGAGGAGGAGCTGATAACAATGCTCGGACTCTTCCGCGGAGATGTCATCTATCCTGCCGTAATGCTGGCGGGCGGTTTAGGGCTACGCCGAAGCGAAGCCTTGGGCGCAAGGTGGTCAAGGGTCGATTGGGAAAAGCGCACCATTTTGCTCGATACAAAGATTATTGAGTATAAGGAAAACGGCAAGATCGTAGTAGAACCCGTAGAGGAAATGAAAAATAAGTCGAGCCGACGAACACTTCCTATGCATGATCACGTCTATGAAATTCTCTTTGAGGAAAGGGAAAAGCAAGATCTCTACCGCCGTATGTTCAAGGGCAGTTACAACCGCAAATATGATGATTATATCTGCGTCGACCAGCTCGGCGAATTGCTGAGACCGAACAGAGTCACGGGGAGATTCGCAGACCTTATCGCAAAATACGGTCTTAGGAAAATTCGCTTTCATGATCTCAGACACACCTTCGCAAGCATTCTTATCAATCGTGATGTGCCCTTGCTTAATGTCTCGACCTTCCTCGGTCACTCCGACCTGTCAACCACCGTGAATATCAAATATCCTCACAAATTTAAAGTTACAGTCAAAGCAGCTTGATGTATGTACTTTAATTTGGAAGGATATTTTTTTATGAAGATTTTTAAAACTATAGTTTTGTTATTGCTGTCAGCTCTAACCCTA
>CAZRMP010000007.1:0-7003 GCA_964601235.1 uncultured Ruminococcus sp. | reverse complement strand
TGCTATATAAAGTAGAGATTACTACAGGTTCATTTCTTATTTGTTTAGGAATTACCTTATTAGTTTTTAGTGACGGTGGAATAGATGACAAAAATGGAAAGTAAAATCATTTAATTGTCCGGATAAATGTTTAAAAATCAAAATATTCGCTATAAAAAATGTAAAATCTTATTGCATATTCATATAGATTTGTGTATAATATAATCAATGAATACATTTTGGAGGTAAACTTTATGTATTTAAAAAGAAAAATAGACGCATATTTAAAGGATTGGAAAAATAGCGAAAACAGAAAGCCCCTTATAGTAAAGGGGCCCAGACAAATTGGAAAGACAGAGTCAATCAAAAAGTTTGCAGAAGACAATTATAAAAGCGTTGTTGAAATCAATTTCGTAACTTCCCCAAAATACAAACAAATCACTTCGGACGGTTATAGTGCCGAGACTGTAATTAAAAACATATCTTTAATAGATCCGTCACACAAATTCATTCCCGGAGAAACCTTGATATTCTTTGATGAAATTCAAGAATATCCCGAAATCGCAACATCACTTAAGTTTTTCAGCATTGATGGCCGTTTTGACGTAATTTGTTCAGGTTCTCTTTTGGGTATTAACTATAAGCGAATTGAAAGCAATAGCGTAGGTTATAAAACCGACTACAATATGTATTCTCTTGATTTTGAGGAGTTCCTTTGGGCAAAAGGATACACATCAGATGTAGTAGAAGATATGCTTACCCATATGAAAGAGTTGAAACCTTTTTCTGAGCTTGAGCATTCTGTATTTTCATCTCATTTTTTGGATTACTGCATTCTCGGCGGTATGCCGGCCGTGGTGCGTGAATTCATCAAGAATAAAACATTTGAAGGAACACTTGATATTCAGCGACAATTACTTGCAGACTACAAGGAAGATATTCGCAAATATGCCGAAGGGTTGGACCAGACCCGTATTATAAATGTATTTAACAGTATTCCTGTACAATTAGCCAAGGAAAACAAAAAGTTCCAATTATCCAAGGTGGAAAAAGGTGCTCGTTTCAAAGATTATCGAGGATGTATTGAATGGCTCCAAGATGCAGGTATGGTGCATATGTGCTATTGCCTTAATAATGCCGAGCTTCCCCTCAAAGGCAACTATGATATTAACAAATTTAAGATGTATTTTTGCGATACCGGACTTTTTGTGGCTCTGCTTGATGATGAAGCTCAAGAAGATTTGAGAGCAAATAAAAACTTGTCTGTCTACAAAGGGGCTTTGTACGAAAGTATTGTTGGAGAAGCACTTATAAAAGCGGGTTATCAGCTTTATTATTTCAAACGGGATGATTCAACTCTTGAGGAAGATTTCTTTGTTCGAACTGCCGAAAACTTAATACCTATAGAGGTAAAAGCAAAAAACAGCAAGGCAAAATCATTAGCACAACTTATAAAAAGCGATAAATATTCCGATATATCTTACGGAATTAAATTCTGTGCAGGAAACATTGGGTTTGAAAATAATATTTATACCTTCCCTTATTACTGCACTTTCCTATTGAAAAGGTATATTAAAGATATGCAGTGATTTCATTAGCGCAAGCAAAGGGTTTGGTAAAGATAATAAAACTCGGAGGAGGTCCATATTAATGAGCAATATCGCAGCAAAACTTAATGATATGAATATTGTTGTAAGCACACTTACTGATAAAAAACAACAAACTGACTACAAAATCAAATATGTATCAGAGTATGTAAATCAATGGGCAATAATAAGCAGTGAACGTGATGAAATTGCAGATATTACCTTCATCGATTGTATGTGTAATGCGGGCGTGTATCAAGACGGAGACCTTTGTACTGCTATGGAAGTATTACTCATTTTTAACAACCTTGCTGCAACTCATCCTGCCAAAACTTATAATCTTTATTTAAATGACTATGATAAGAGCAAGATTGAAACTTTAAATAAAGTAATAGCGTCCCTTGGCATAGATCGGCCCAACATAAAAATTAACATCGCAAATTCGGATGTTAATGATTATTTAGTTTGGCTTAAAAACAACAGACAAATTTTTGGTTATTCTAAGTCTGTTATTTTATATGTGGATCCATACGATTTTGGCACCGTACATATACCTAAGGTTCATGATATTTTACAATTACATTATTGCGAACTTATATTCAATTTCTTCATTAGTGATTATGTGCGAAATTGGGGTCAGAATAAGGAACGCCTTTCAAAGTGCCTTGGTGGAGCGGACGTTTCCACAAAGGAAGAACTTATTGAATATATGGAAAATCAGTTTAAGACAGGGCGTATTAAACATAGTTTTTCTTATCAATTTAAAACACAGACTAATGTGGAGCTTTATCAGATTATGTTTTTCACGCCGAGTAAAAGAGGCTTAGAAGTTTTAAAAGATACTTTGTGGAAGGTGTTTGGTGGGAAATTCTATCACAAAAATAAAAAAGAATTTGAAGTATCTCAACTTTCCATGTTTACTGAAGACGACGAAAAATCTTGGTTGCTTAATCTGCATGCCGAGACTGCAAAAGAACTCTTGTTGGCTCATGATAATGAGACGATGTCATATTCTGAAATAGAAGTATTGCTAATCGAAAAATCTATGCTAACCGAAAGCCAAATAATAACTAATGTATTAAAGCCTTTAATTGAAGAGGGAAAGGTTACCAAGATGAATTTTACCAATACAAAACGTAATTATAAAGGTGACTCATATAGGATAGGAGAAGTAAAATGAATCGTAAATCTTTGATATATAAAACCGGTGTAGAATACGGTGACTATACACTCAACCATGTCCAAGGTTGTTCGCACGGTTGTAAATACCCTTGTTATGCCTATATGATGGCAAAAAGATTTGGCAAGGTTAAATCTTATGAGGAATGGATTGAACCGCATATAGTTGAAAACACTTTAGAACTATTAGAAGCGGAAATTCCAAAATATAGAGATAAAATTAACATCTTGCATTTGTGCTTTACTACAGATCCATTTATGTATAGACATCCTGAAATTTCGGAACTTAGTCTTAAGATCTTGAGAAAAGCTAATGAAAATGCTATAAAATGTTCTGTTTTAACCAAGGGAATATTACCAATAGAGTTATCCGAACTACCTCTTGAAAATGAATATGGAATTACAGTTGTTTCGCTTGACGAAAATTTTTTGGAAGAGTACGAACCTGGTACAGCACCCATTCAAGATAGAATTCAAGCATTGCGTGAATTACATAATAAAGGTTGTTACACCTGGGTAAGTATCGAGCCGTATCCTACTCCTAATATAGTCCAACAGAACTTAACAGACATACTAGGATCAGTATCTTTTGTAGATAAAATTATTTTTGGGCGATTACATTACAATAAAATCGTTTCTGAATATGGCGAATACAAGTTTTTTTATAACGATTGTGCCAATCAAGTTGTTGATTTTTGTCATGAACATCAAATTGCGTATCATATTAAAAACGGTACACTTACCGAGTAGTAAAATAATTTTTATCCAGATTTAAAAACACAGGGTGTGATGTTATGTCTTTAAAAAGTATATTTGAACGCATAGAAGATTTGACAATCGAAGAAATTCTATCGGATTCGTTCGCATTGGAGATAAAAAATGAAGAGATCTCAAATTCGGTTATTAGACTTTACTCTAAAAAAATCTCTGAATTTAGAAACCTTAGCGTCACTACCGTGCTTAAATATATAATGGTATTCGCTATAAGTGAGCCGGATATGGCAATTGACATTGCTCGAAAAAAAGGTGTTTTTAGATATAAATCATGGGGTTTTGAAGATAACAAAGCTTTATTCCTATTAAAAAAATTAAAAGAGTGCAAGAAACTGCTTTTTTCCGAAGCTACTCTCAAATATATTGATTCTAAAATCGAAATATCATGGTTTTTTGAATTCTATAAGGAATCAGAAAATAAACTCGTGAAATTCATTAAAGAACATTATAAAAATAGATACCGAGTTATTGAAAATGGCGTGTTGTATGAAGAGGCATTGTTTAAAGAATTATTAGCATATGATGACATACTGTTTATTAGTAACCAATCACTAAACACATCGAACAATAAAGATAAACTATATAGTTATTCGCACGAGCAAATTTCTGAAGGTATTTCTTATTTGATCTACCTATGTGATACCAATATAAACTATTCTTACCCTTTTATTCCTATTGTCGTCCCCGAGTTTGTTACTTCAAATGTAATTGAGGAAATTGTTTTATTTGGATGCAAGGTTTGTAAAATACAAGAGTGGGAAGCGTTTATTGATTACTTTCCATATTACATCAAAAGAAATGATAGGACATATACAATATTCGCCGAGAATCCAATCTATGATAAAAGTATGCGATTAGGATATGTCAACTCTATATTGCAATCACAACTTTCAATTGCTAGAAGCGATGAAATGTTTTCGGAAGTACTTGGATTAAGCGAACTGTATCGCATATTTGATTGTGATACAATTAATTTTGTAGAAGAGGTTGGAACAGGAATACTCTCTAGATATCGAATATCTATACCAGAGCTTTTATTAGAAAAAGGATTCGAAAATAAAAATTCTTTTTACAAAGAAGAACTAATAGAAATCCAACGTTTTTCGAAAGATTTTAATATTCCCGGTATGGAAGCACTAAACAAAAAAATCACAAAAAATTGCACATTAAAGGATATTATATTATTCAAGCGATTCTTTGCTATATTTAATTATGTGGCAGGGCACCAACTATTGTCTCAGAAAAATTCCAAAAAAATTATTTCCTCATTACTTCCGTCTTTTTCGAGGAAAAAATTTATAAATATAGTCGGCAAACTTATTGGTAACTCTCTTAAAGCAGAAGAACTAACTACGTTATTCACATATAATAAAAAATATAAACTAGATTTGCAATATACACCTCTATTAAGCTATTCCGAGTGCATCATGATGCCTTTATTTTTAACTGTTAAGTCAAACTTTTTGCGAAATTGTATAGAACAATCATACATTGCGAAAAATCAAATTGTTAATCAAGAAGACAAGGAATATCTTGTATTACGATTAAAGGAAGTTTTAGAGAATAACCATCCGGAATTCAAAGTCTTCATTAATAAAAAGTTCAAGTACAATAATCGTAACGGCGAAATTGATGTTATGTTGATTACAGACGAATCTTTGTATTTATTTGAGTGCAAAGCTCCGTTAGAGCCAACAAGTAACTTTGAATTGCGGTCAACAAATGATCATATTTGTAAAGCCGCAAAACAGTTAACGCATAGTTTCGAGGCGTTTTCAGATGAAGAATTTAGGAAGAATTATTTAAAGATCCTGGGTATAGAGGATAAAGCAAGAACCGTTTATACATGCATTGTTATGGGGAATAGAATTTTTAATGGTTATACGGTTTTATCGCATCCAATTAGGTACATTCGCGAATTGGATATGATAGTTAATGATGGAATAATACGTTCTAATATTGGTGAATGGAGATGTTGGGAAAATAGCTCTTTTTCTGAAAAAGATTTAATTGATTTCATTTCCCAAAATAACAAGTTGCATAAAGCAAACTTCGATGCAATGGTAGAGTATAAAGAATATATGCATGTTAAAGGTAAAAAAATTGAACTCTCATCATATATTTTCGATATATATCAAGCTGTACTTAATTATGATAAATGTTTTTCTATTGTTAGCAGGGATGACGAAAAATTTAATAGTATTAAACAAAATATTGAAAATAGTAGGAGTTAAAAATGGGTTGTAATATTTCCAAAGACTTAATATATGATTTATCGCACCAATTTAGGAATGCAATGAATTCTGCATATAAAAACGGGGAGTTCGACAATGAAGTTGAACTGCAACGATTCCCAAAAGGCAGTTGCGGCATATGCAGTTGTTTCTTAGGAGAATATCTTATGGAGCATGGTATAACAACTAAGTATGTCATTACGGTGAAACATCTTATGAAAGTCAGGCACATACCTGGTTGGAAATAAACGCACATTTAATTGTTGATATTACTGGCGATCAATTTAAGGACAACCCTATATTAATGAATTATGATGTTCCCGTTTATGTTGGAGATTATAATGAATTTTATGAGTTTTTTGAAAGTACACCGAATGGTGAATATGAATTGACAAAGGGTCATATTCTTTCAAGCTCAGAAAGAGTTTTATATAACAGAATAAAGGAGTATTTAAAATATTAAAACCATACTCTTAAAAAATGCTGTCCACTTGGGCGGCATTTTTTGTGTCAAATTAAGTTTTCTTGAAACTCGTATATTATGTTCCCTATATTATCTCAAAACAAAATTAGCCCGAACATTGTAAAATATGTTCAGGCACAGGAGGTAATATTATGGGAAATGTTTATGGCTATGTGCGGGTATCGAGTATCGATCAGAACGAAGACAGACAGCTCATTGTTATGGATGAAAATAATGTTCCGAAAGGCAATATTTACATTGATAAACAGTCGGGAAAGGATTTTGAGCGACCGCAGTACAAGAAACTCGTCAAGAAATTAAAAGCGGGAGATTTGCTCTACATACTCAGCATCGACCGCTTAGGACGCAACTACGAGGATATTCAAAAGCAGTGGCGGATACTGACTAAGGACATCGGTATTGATATTTGTGTGATTGATATGCCATTGCTTGATACCCGAAACGGCAAAGATTTAATGGGTACTTTTATTGCAGACCTTGTTTTGCAGATACTTTCTTTTGTGGCACAGAGTGAACGAGAAAACATTAAAAAACGGCAAGCACAAGGCATTGCCGCCGCAAAAGCAAAGGGTGTTAAATTCGGTCGTCCGGAATCTCCATTGCCCGAAAACTTTGATAAAATTATAAAAGATTGGAATAAGGGCAAAATTTCAACAGCCGATGCTCTTAAACTCTGCAATATGAGTGAATCTACTTTTTATCGCCGCAGACGGGAGTACAATTTAATACACAAATAGATATAGCCGTCAAAAGGTCTACCTTTTGAC
>CAZRMP010000006.1:0-37580 GCA_964601235.1 uncultured Ruminococcus sp. | reverse complement strand
GTCTGCCTCACTTGGTCGTGGCTCTTATGAAGCAGTTACTTTTGCCTTGGCAGAAAAGAACAACTGGCAAGTTAAAATTGTTCGAATAGCATTAGATATTCTGGTTGTGATAATAGGTGTTTTGCTTGGCGGGAAGTTTGGCATATGCACAATCATTACAGTTATCATTTCAGGCCCGATTATCCAATTTGTTAATGCGAAAGCAAAACGAATTTTAAAGATATAATAGCAAAGAAACCTACAACTTCCAGTTTGTCGGATTTACTCTAAAATTAGCAAAGACCGCTTACGTCGTGTAGGCGGTCTCTTTTTGTGTTTAGAAATATTTGATTTTGACCTTTCTTTTCTTGGCTGAAAGCACCTTGCAGAGAACATCGTCAACTCCGTCGGTGTATCTGCCTTGTGCTATCAGGCTGTTCTTCAAACGGATAAGTGATTGTATCACTCTGCTGTATTCGTCATCATTTAGATAGATATGGAACTTTTCTTCTCTCATAGTCGTTTCCTCCATTCATCGAATCTTCCTCTGATTACCGAAACATCTGCTTCGGTGTCAGAATAAATAAAGATATGTACGCTTTTGAAAACTGCTTTTACTCTGTCGGAATATTCCGCTTCCGTTTCGGTTGTCTTAAAAGGGAGTTTTACGAGTTTTATATTTCGCTGCTCGCATAAGTGGCTTTTGAGAACCTCCATCTGTTCTGAGCCGCTCGTAAATTCTATCGCCAGCTTTTCTGACGGAATGTAGGTTTCAAGTGGTATTCCTAATAGTTTATCCGAACCGAGCTGCACCTTTAGTCCTTTTTGATTTGCGTAATAGGCAACAGCCAAGCCGGGGAATACGGAGCGATATTCGCTTTCGCATACGGTGCATTTTCCTTCAAGAATTGTTCTGTCGCTGATTTTTGCTTTCCAAGAGTGTCCGAGTGAACATTTCCACCACACACTTTTCATCGACTTTCTTGATACTTGTGTCGGGAGCAGAGAGTTTTTTTCATAATCCCATTCAGCAAGCAGTTTCCTGTCCGTTGTGGCTAAATCATTGTACCCTGCAAGAACCGCTCTGTCCGCACAAACCGGGCATACTGTTCCTTTTACACGGGCATTGATAACGGACTTCCACTCATTGCCGCAGGTCTTACACTTCCACCAAACATTGCGTCTTGATTTTGCGTTTACCTCATCAGGTAATAGAGGATAATTTCTTCCTGACCACTCGGCGGCAAGGTTAGGGTGCGTAGTTGACAAGTCATTAAATCCTTTTAGCAATGTATATCCACTACAATACGGACATCTGCTCCCACCAGAACGGGTTGAAATAAGAGTGTGCCACTCGTTTCCGCAATCTTTGCATTTCCACCAAGCCTTACTGTTTGCAAAGGTTGTTACCATTGTAGGCAGCAACGGAAGATTTTTGTCAGACCATTCAGCAGCAATATCGGGATACTGTGAAGCAAGGTCATTGAACCCTGCAAGGACTTTATTATGTGAGCAGTATGGACAGCCTGTGCCGTTTATCGTTCTGCTTTTAACGCTTGCTTCCCATTCGTGTCCGTGTTTGCATTTCCAAATAATCTTCTTATGAGAAGCGACAGAAACCTCGGTGGGTTTTAATTCGTTCTTTTCAGACCACTCTTGAGCCAGCAGGGGCTTCAATGTGGCTAAATCATTGATACCCTCTATTACTCTCGCTCCTGAGCATATCGGGCATTTCTCGCCCTTTGAGCGAGCTTTGACGCTCGTTTCCCACTCGTGTCCGCAAGCACCTTTCCACCACACTCTTTTATTTGAACCGAAGGTTATCTTATCCGGCGTCAGCGGTAAATTCTTCTCTGACCATTCAGAAATAAGCTCCGGGTGAACGCTTGCTAAACTGTTGCTCATAGTACAACCACCCCTTCCTCTGTGATTATCCTTATTATATTGATAAAAACGGGATTGGTGTAGTTTGCGATGTAGCCCGAAAACTATGAGAAATGAAAGAAGCTCCTGAAAAGTCGTAACTTCTCAGGAGCTGTGTGAAACTCAAAATTATGCGATTTTTTAGTCCCTGCACCGTTTTCAGCACCGATTGGTGTAAATTTGGTGTAAAGAGGTAAGTTTATACGGTTTGGAAAGTCCCGAAACCCGCATAAATACTGGTTTTTTTCGACTTTTACTTGTCGAGGGGCTTCATTGTCGGGAAGCAGATTACCTCACGGATAGTATCGGCACCGGTGAGAAGCATTACGGCTCTATCAATACCGATACCCATACCGCCTGTGGGAGGCATACCGTATTCCATAGCGGTAAGGAAATCCTCATCAAGCATTTCTGCCTCGTCGTCGCCCCTGTCACGAAGCTCCAACTGCTTCATAAAGCGTTCACGCTGAACAATGGGGTCGTTAAGCTCGGAATAGGCGTTTGCCAACTCACTATGGCAAATAAACAACTCAAAACGCTCGGTCAGGCGCGGGTCTTCAGGTGAAGCCTTAGTTAAAGGAGAAACCTCAACAGGGTACATTGTGATAAATGTAGGCTGAATCAATTTTTCCTCAACACGCTGGTCGAAGCAGGCATAAAGGGCGTTGCCCCAAGTTTTATCAGCCGTTTCGGCAAGTTCGACACCTATAGCCTGTGCGGCGGCAACCGCCTTAGCGTCATCGTCAATAGCGCTGAAATCAACACCCGCATACTCCTTAACGGCATCAACCATAGTGAGTCTGCGCCAACCGGGGGTAAGGTCGATTTTCTCACCTAACCACTCAACCTCATAGGTACCTAAAATTTCCTTTGCGGCACCGGAGATTATACCTTCGGCAATATCCATCATATCGTGGAAATCGGCATAAGCCTGATATAGCTCAACAGTGGTAAACTCGGGATTGTGCTTAGGGTCCATACCCTCGTTACGGAAAATTCTGCCTATTTCGTAAACCCTGTCCATACCGCCCACAATAAGTCTCTTTAAGGGGAGCTCTGTGGCAATTCGCATATACATAGGTATATTTAAGGTGTTATGATGGGTAATGAAGGGTCTTGCGGCAGCACCGCCGACAATTGTATTGAGCACGGGGGTTTCAACCTCGATATAATTCATATTATCGAGGTAATTTCTCATAAACTTTATGAATTTTGAGCGAATAACAAAGTTATTCTTAACCTCGGGGTTAACAATAAGGTCAACATAACGCTGACGATATCTTAAATCGTTATCCTTAAGTCCGTGGAATTTTTCGGGAAGAGGTAAAAGAGATTTCGAAAGCAAGGTTATCGATGTTGCGTGAACGGAAATTTCCTCGGTTTGGGTCTTGAAAACAAAGCCCTCAACTCCGATAATGTCGCCGATATCCCACTTTTTGAAAGCGGCATAAGCCTCCTCGCCTACATCATCACGCCTAACATAAAGCTGAATTCTGCCGGTGGAATCGCTTAAACCTACAAAGCTTGCCTTACCCATAATTCTACGGGCAATGATTCTGCCTGCAATTTTAACGGTTTTGCCCTCGAGCTCCTCAAAGTTTGCCTTAATATTAGCAGAATCGTTATCAAAATCAAACTTTGTAATCAAAAAAGGGTCATTACCGCTTTCCTTTAAAGCCGCCAGCTTTTCGTGACGAACCTTAACAATTTCATTTAAATCCTGAGTTGCAGGATTGTTATTATTCTGTACCATTTATTTCACCCTATTTTGAAATTCCTATCACTTTAAGCTTAAATTCGCCGCCGGGAGCCTCAACAATAACCTCATCGCCGATTTTTTTGCCCATAAGCGCTCTGCCCACAGGGGACTCGTCAGAAATTTTGCCGTTTCTCGGGTCCGCCTCGGTTGAGCCCACAACGCGGTATTCACACTCGTCGCCGTACTCCTCGTCAAGCACCTTTACCCTTACGCCAACCATAACGGTTTTAGCTTTGCCCTTGACATCTTCTATTATTTCAACATTTTTGAGCATTTCCTCAATCTCGACAATCCTTGCCTCGATTTTAGCCTGCTCATTCTTAGCTTCGTCATATTCGCTGTTTTCAGAAAGGTCGCCGTAACCGCGGGCAACCTTAATTTTTTCGGCTATATCAGCTCTGCCTTCGGTTTTAAGGGTTTCGAGCTCCTCCTTGAGCTTTTTAAGACCGTCATCGGTAAGTTTAATTACCTTTGCCATAAAAAATAACCACCTTTATATATTATGTGTCAGAGAAGTCCATATAAATGACATTATATTATTATTATCCGATTATGTCAAGGATAACTATTTTAATAAATTTGAAATTTTTTCATTATTCCCGGTTTTCCGCTTTATCCTTGTTTCCAAAAGCGAAAAGCTTAATTATAATGAAGGTAATAGGCGCTCCCGCCGCTGTAGCAAGCACCGTTGCCCAGAACTGATTGATTTGCATAACATTAATGGTGAGCAAGCTTACAAAAGTATAAATTATAAAATTCAATATATACGAAAGTAAAAACCGAAAATACCGCCTTATGCTAAGGCGGTTTTTAAAAACAAGGGTGCTGTTTAAAAAATAATTTATCGTAAGCGAGATAAAATACCCTATGTAAGCGGCAATATTTTCCTGAACCCTAAAATGTGCCAGCCAGGAAAAAAACGCGGTGTTAAATGTATTAATAATACCTATGAGACAATAGCCGATAAACTTTTTACTTAAAAATGTGTGCTTTAATCCGCTTAAAAGCTTTTGCACCGACCTGTCCTCCCCATTTTTAGTGTTAGTGCCTAAGAGCTATTTTAAAACGCGGCGGACATTCTTAATATGACCGAGGACCAGCAAATGCTCCGCTTTTGTGAAGACATAATCGGGACGGATAGGCAGAACCTTACCGTCCTTTTTAACGGCGATTATATTAAGCTCGTACCTGTTTCTGAAATCAAGGTCGGTAACCGTTTTGCCAATCCATTTATCTAAAGGCTCAATCTCAAAAATAGAGTATTCAGCCGAAATATTTATGAAGTCAAATATGTTTTCAGTGCTCTCAAGCCCTGCTATTCGGCTTGCAACATCTCGTTCGGGATATATAACCCTGTCCGCCCCGTTGCGAAGCAGGAACTTTTCCTCAACATCGCGGTTTGCCACGCTGTAAACCATTTTAGCACCTAAGTCCTTAAGCAAATCGGTGATTTCAAGGCAGGCCTGGAAGTAATCCTCAATGCAGACAAAGCAGGCGTCAAATTCCTCTACACCAAGAGTTTTAAGTACATCCAACTTGGTGCAATCGCATACTCTGGCGCTTACAACCATAGGCATTATATCCTCCATGGTTTCCGCATTTATATCCGCCGCCATTATTTCACAGCCGTTTTTTGAAAGCTCATTGCAAAGATGGTGACCAAGCGATCCCATACCGATTATAAGAAAGGATTTCATTTCATTATCTCCCCTAAATTATTTAGACCGAGCGTTGTCTTAACCCACCGTAATTGCTTCCTCAGGATAGGAAACAGGGGGTTTTCTGCGTTCAAACAGCGATATACCAAAGGATATACTCCCCACTCGACCGCAATACATAAGAAATATTATAACCAATTTAGAGACTAAATTCAAGTCCCTTGTTATGCCCGTAGTCATTCCCACCGTGCTTATAGCCGAAGTGGTTTCAAAAACGGCTTCGGTAATACTAAAGCCCTGCGCGGCGCAGAGCACCGTAGCGCCAAAAAGCAAAAGGAGTAAATTGGTAGATATTATAATCACCGATTTTCTTAACACATCGTCCCTAATGCGCCTTTTGTAGAAATGAATATTGTCCTGACCCCGCATTCCCGCTATAAGGAATATAATTATGACCGCAACGGTGGAGGTTTTAACGCCGCCTGCAGTAGAGCCCGAAGAGCCGCCTATGAACATTAAAATAATGGTTATAAGCTTTGACGCTGAGCTCAGCGCCCCGGTATCCACGGTATTAAAGCCCGCAGTTCTCGCAGTAACAGAGCCGAAAAGCGCAACCCATATTTCCTCGCTTACGGGCTTGCCGCTCCCTGTGTTATTATGTTCAAAAACAAAAAGCAGTAATGCCCCGCCTAAAATCAGAACTGCGGTTACGGTAAGCACCATTTTTGTATGCAAAGAGAATTTTTTGAATTTAAAACGGCATGTCGTGATATCGTCCCACACAAGGAAGCCGATACCGCCTACTACGATAAGCGTTATAATTACGGCGTTTACCAAAGCATTGTCAGCAAGTGAGGTAAAGGAGGAATAATCCCCCATAAGGTCAAAGCCTGCGTTACAAAAGGCGGAAATCGCATGGAAAAATCCGTAATAAAAGCCCTTTAAAAGGCCAAAGCCCGATTGCCGCACAAAATGCACAGCCAGCAAAATTCCGCCCGTGCTTTCCAAAACAATAGTGCCTATAATAATTTTTCTGACAAGTTTTGAAAAATCGCCCATATGGGTAGTATTAATGCTTTCCGCCATTACCGCCCTCTCCCTAAGGCTTGACTTTTTGCTTATAAGCCTGAAAAAGAATATTGCTATCGTCATAAAGCCAAGGCCGCCTATTTGTATAAGCATTAGAATTACCAGCTGACCGAATAGAGACCAGTAGGTTGCGGTGTCCTGCAAAACAAGTCCCGTAACGCAGGATGCCGATGTAGCGGTAAAAAGCGCCGTCACAGGGCCTGCGCTTACACCCTCGCGCGTAGCGAAAGGCAACATAAGCAGGGCTGTACCTACTAATATCATAATTAAGTATCCAATCGTGATAACCCTGACATGAGAAAGCTTGTGATGTTTCATCAAATGTCACCCTAACTAAACCCTCCCGCTTTGCGGGAGGGATAAATGAATTTATGTATCCAAATTATATTTTTCGCTGTACTTATTGAAATCGTCCACAAAGCTGCCGTTAAGCGAGCTTTTAAGCTTATGCAAATACTTGTGGGTATCCAGCATATCGGTGGGCAGCTGCATTGTGTAAACCGCGATATTTGAGCAATGGTCCGAAACGCGTTCGTAATTGGTGAGCAAATCGGTGAAGATAAAGCCCAGCTCAATGGTACATTCGCCGTTTTGTAAGCGATTGATATGCCGCGCCTTAAGCTCCTTGTTAAGCTTATCGATAACCTGCTCGAGGGGCTCTACATGGGAAGCCTGTTCAATATTGTCGCCTACGAATGAATCTATTGTCATATTAAGTATTTCGGTCACGGCGGCAGTGATTGTCTCGATTTCCTTCATTGCGTCTTCAGAGAAATGTATGTTTTTGTCATGCATTTCCTCAGCAACCTTGCAGATATTAAGGGCGTGGTCGCCTATACGCTCAAAATCGCCTATGCTGTGAAGCATTCTCGCTATGCTGTGTCCCGTGTTTTCGGACTGATCATTATTACTAAGTCGCACAAGATAGGTGCCGAGCTTGTCCTCATATTTGTCGATAAGCTCCTCGTTTTCACGGATAAACTGAACGGTCTGGGCGTCATATTTTGAAATAACCGAAATCGATTTCAAAAGAGAGTCACGGGCGTGCTCCGCCATTTCGGCAGTCAGTCTGTGGCACTCCGAAACCGCAAGGGCGGTATTGTTAAAGAGACGCTCGTCCAAAAATACAGTATGAGTTTTACCGTCATTTTTCTTGACGGTAAGCTCGCAAAGGCGTATTACCCACTTTCTGAAGGGTACAAGAATTACTGTGTTTACGAAATTAAACAGGGTGTGAATCATAGCAACGCCTATCATCGAAACAGGCTGCTTTATAAAGCTTACACCCATAAATTCCGCAATATAAAGCAAAATCAAGCACAGTACCGAGCCTATCACATTGACATAAATATGCATTGCAACCACACGCTTGGCGTTTTTGTTTGTGCCAAAGCTTGAAATAAGCGCCGTGATACAGGTGCCGATATTAGCGCCCAGCACCAGCGGTATCGCCATTTCGTAGGTGATACTGCCCGTAAGAGCTAATGCCTGAACGATACCGATTGTCGCCGCGGAGGACTGGATGACACCCGTGAAAAGCATCGATATAAGCAGGGCTACCATAGGACTGCTGAAGGCAAACAGCAGGCTTTTAAAGCCCTCCATTTCCTGAACGGCGCTCATAGAACTGCTCATAAAATCCATTCCCGTCATAAGAACGGCAAAGCCTATCAGAATAAGTCCGATATTCTTCTTTTTATCCTGCTTAGAGACCATTCTTAAGAGGATACCGATAAAGGCGAGAATCGGTGCAAAGGTCATGGGCTTTAATAATGTAAGGAAGAAATTGTCGCCGCTTATGCCCGTAAGGCTTAAAAGCCAGGCGGTAAGGGTTGTACCCACATTTGAACCCATTATTATACCGAAGGTGTCGCAGAAATTAACTATCCCTGAGTTAACAAGACCTATAAGCATTACGGTCATTGCCGAGGAGGACTGTATCGCAATGGTTATTCCCGCGCCCAGAAAAAAGCTTAGAAACTGGTTTTGCGTAACCTTTTTAAGGGTCTTTTCAAGAGCGCCCCCCGCCACGTTTTCAAGTCCGT
Organism: uncultured Ruminococcus sp.; assembly: GCA_964601235.1. GTDB lineage: Bacteria > Bacillota > Clostridia > Oscillospirales > Acutalibacteraceae > UBA737. The sequence continues at coordinate 29,127 of CAZRMP010000006.1, read as the reverse complement.
CCGACAATGTTGACATTCCGTAAAGGAAAAATGCCAGACCGCCTAACAGCTCAGCTGCCATTAACAATATTTGGGTTGAATTCATTTCATTACCTCTTTAAAATTTAACGGCGTTTTCAATATAACCTTTAAGCTCCGAAATCGGAATACGCTTTTGCTCCATCGTATCGCGGTCGCGAACGGTTACGCAGTTATCCTCAAGAGAGTCGAAATCGTAGGTTATACAAATCGGGGTTCCGATTTCGTCCTGACGGCGGTAACGCTTGCCTATTGAGCCTGCGTCATCAAAGTCAACCATAAAGTCTCGGCTTAAATCGCCGAATACCTCTGTCGCTTTCTCCGAAAGCTTCTTCGAAAGGGGCAGAACCGCCGCCTTAAAGGGAGCAAGCGCAGGATGCAAATGAAGCACCACCCTTGTATCCCCCTTCTCGTCCTGCTCCTCGTCATACGCGTCGCAAAGGAAGGCGAGCAGAACGCGGTCTGCGCCCAAGGACGGCTCAATTACATAGGGAATGTATTTTTCATTTGTTTCGGGGTCAAAATACTCCATAGACTCGCCCGAATGGTTAGCGTGCTGTGTTAAATCGTAATCGGTACGGTCCGCCACACCCCATAATTCGCCCCAGCCGAAGGGGAACAGGAACTCAAAGTCGGTTGTAGCCTTTGAATAGAAGCAAAGCTCATCCTTATCGTGGTCGCGAAGTCTTAAATGTTCCTCGGTCATACCAAGGTCCAAAAGCCACTTTTTGCAGAAGCCGCGCCAGTACTCAAACCAGTAAAGGTCGGTTCCGGGCTTGCAGAAGAACTCAAGCTCCATCTGCTCAAACTCGCGTATTCTGAAAATAAAGTTACCCGGTGTTATCTCGTTGCGGAAGGATTTACCTACCTGCGCTACTCCGAAGGGAATTTTTTTTCTGGTGGTGCGGGCAATGTTTTTAAAGTTTACAAAAATACCCTGCGCCGTCTCCGGGCGAAGATAAAGGGTAGAGGAGCTGTCCTCCGTAACGCCCTGAAAGGTCTTGAACATAAGGTTGAACTTTCTTATATCGGTAAAATCATGGGAGCCGCAGTCAGGACAGGCGATACCCTTATCCTTTATATACTGCATCATTTCCTCGTCGCTCATAGCGGCGGGATTATCCGAAAGACCGTTTTCTGCTACATAGTCCTCTATAAGCTTATCGGCTCTGTGCCTTGTCTTACAGGAGCGGCAGTCCATAAGCGGGTCGGAAAAGCCGCCCAAATGACCCGAAGCCACCCAGGTTTCGGGGTTCATTAAAATCGCACTGTCAAGGCCTACATTATAAGGCGACTCCTGAACGAATTTTTTGAGCCACGCCTTTTTAATATTATTTTTAAGCTCAACGCCCAAGGGACCGTAATCCCAAGAATTCGCAAGACCTCCGTATATCTCACTGCCGGGGTATACAAATCCGCGTCCCTTTGCAAGGGCAACAATGGTATCCATACTTTTTTTTGCGTTATCCAAAATTTTCTTCCTCCTGAAACCGAAATTCCTACAAATAATATAGTATAGGAAATTTGTCAAAAAGTCAACATTAATTTAACTTGACATATTAATATATATCATTTATAATTTTAGCATAGAATAGTTTAGGAGGTTTTGTTATTATGGATAACGGAAGAATTCAACTTCACAATGTTGATTTTGATGATTTTATAAAAGCGATTGACGAATGTAAGGGCGATGTTTATCTCGAAACCAAGGACGGCGATGTGCTTAATCTTAAATCCAAGCTTTGCCAGATGATAGGTCTAAGCACAATTTTAAGAAACTCCGAGGTTGCAGAGGCTACAATCCGCTGCTCCAACCCCGAGGACGAAACAATGCTCTTCAGGTTCAATCTTTACGGTGAAATGCCGAAGGAGCAGTAAGAATTATGGCTGAAAACAAATTTTTGACCTATAAGAATAAGCCGATTGTCAAGTGCGGCAATGAAATCTATTACGGCGATATGGCGGAGTCCTTTGTTGTAAGATTTACAGTGCTGTCAACAGTCAAGGCGGGGAAGAATGAAATTCCCGGCAAGGTAAAGGTTGAGCTTTTAAAGAGCGATACCCAGCTTTCTAATAAAGAAAGGATTGTAAAAGCATCTGAAAAGGACTCCTTCTTCGATGCACTGGATGTGGGCTTCGTATGGCTTGAAAGGAATCTTAGATAATAAAAAGACTGTAACATTTAAGATATTTGCACAGCTTAACGCCTCCCTCTAACGAGGGAGGTTTTTACAAAGTTTGAACAAAAAAGGCCCCCTTGTGTAAAGGGGGCTGTCGAGCGTAGCGAGACTTGGGGATTGTTTTGTACCGTATCACAATCCCTCCTTCACGGCTTTGCCGTGCCACCTCCCTTTGCACAAGGGAGGCATTTTTATTATTCCTCTGTCTCGCTTACTTCCTCTTTCTTGCCTGAAAGGATAAGATTTACGATTATTCCGAGAATAAGCGAGGTTGCAACCGCTGTAAGGGTGATCTTGCCGAAGGTGAGGGAAAGTCCGCCGATACCTGCGATAAGAATGGCCGATACAACAAAGAGGTTTTTGTTTTCGTTAAGGTCAACCTTCTGTACCATCTTAAGACCGCTTACTGCAATAAAGCCGTAAAGCGCCATACAAACGCCGCCCATTACGCAGGAGGGAATGGAATTAACGAAAGCAACAAAGGGATTGACAAAGGAAACGATTATAGCACCGAAGGCCGCCGCAATAATTGTAGCAACAGAAGCGTTCCTTGTTATAGCAACGCAGGCTACCGACTCGCCGTAGGTGGTGTTCGGGCAGCCGCCGAAGAAAGCGCCTACCATTGAGCCTATACCGTCGCCCAAAAGGGTTCTGTGAAGACCGGGGTTTTGGAGCAAATCTTTTTCGATTATTGAAGAAATGTTCTTGTGGTCGGCGATATGCTCTGCAAATACAACGAAAGCAACAGGTACATATGCAACCGCTATAGTGCCTATGTAGGAAGCGTTAAGCTCCTTAAGACCGCCGAAAGCCGTTAAGAATGTGAAATCGGGAACGCTTACAAAGGTTTCAAGGGATACGCCACCGGCTACAAGGGCAGTAAATTTGCCGAAATCGATAAGCTTTAAAGCGTCAATATCGGCCGCGTTGCCGATAACGGTGAATACGAGGGCAACCGCATAACCTGCAAGTATACCGAAAATAAAGGGGATAAGCTTTGCGGTCTTTTTGCCGTAGGTTGAGCAGAGCATTGTAACAATAAGGGTTATAATACCGATAAGTACGCAAAGAAGAACATTTGCAACCGAGTTACCCTCAACGTCTAAAACGCCGCCCTTTTGAAGGTCGCCGACAGCGTTGCCCGCAAGGGAAAGACCGATTATAGCAACCGTGGGTCCGATAACAACAGGAGGCATAAGCTTATTAATCCAGCCAACGCCTGCGAACTTAACGATAATCGCAATAATTACATAAACGAGACCTGCGAAAACCGCACCTAAGATAAGACCTACATAACCGAGCGCCATTGATACGCCGCCTGCGAATGCCGCGAACATAGAGCCAATGAAGGCAAAGGAAGAGCCGAGGAAAACAGGGCTTTTCTTAGCGGTGAAAAGCACATAAACAAGGGTTCCCACGCCTGCGCCGAAAAGCGCCGCCGCAGAGCTCATACCGTGACCTATAATTACCGGTACAACGAGGGTTGCCGCCATAATGGCAAGCAGCTGCTGGATTGCGAAGACAATAAGCTGGCCGAATTTCGGCTTGTCTTCTACATTGTAGTACATCTTCATATATTACTTCCTCCATATTTTGCGCGGAATAAATCCCGTGCGTATTCTATATCAACAGCCATAGGACTGTTCATATCTCATAAAGCTCCGCCACGGTCTCCTCATCATAGGGCGGAATTTTTACCGCTATAATTTCCGACTTAGAGGTGGGAACATTTTTTCCCACATAGTCTCCCCTTATAGGAAGCTCCCTGTGGCCCCTGTCTATAAGCACGGCAAGCTGAATAGACGCCGCTCTGCCAAAGCGCATAATTGCGTCCATAGCCGCCCTTACGGTTCTGCCCGTATAAAGCACATCGTCCACCAAGACGACCTTTTTCCCCGCAATTGAAACCGTAAGCGCCGCCGAATGTATTACCGGGTCGGGTGAAATCGCGGTCAAATCGTCACGGTAGAAGGTTATATCAATCTCGCCTGTAGGGGGACGGACGCCCTCTATATTATATATGTTGTCCGCTATAATGTTTGCAAGGGCAACTCCCCGGCGCTTTATGCCTATAATACAAAGGTCGACACCGCCGTCGTTTCTTTCAAGTATCTCGTGCGATATGCGCTTGAGCGCCCTCGTCACCGCCGCCTCGTCCATAAGCGTAGCCTTAAACTTATCCATAAAGCCCTCCGTAAAAAAGCGTCCCGCACACGGCCGGACGCTGGAATAGTTAACACACATTCGGCATATACATATATTATATATAATGTATGCCCATTGTTAATCAGAGCCTTGCCGGTATCGCCGTACCGTCTTAAAGGAATTAAACCGATATTAATATAGCACACATACATATAATTGTAAAGATTTTTTTAACAATTTTTAAAAAAATTTTTATACCTTATATTGTGTTGCTCCTAACTTTTTTTGCATAAATCCCCCACTTTTGGTGTAAAATAGCATTGTGCGCGCTATACTCCCCACCACTTTGCCCGATTTTGTAGGATTGCACAAGTTTGATGTTAAAAATTACCATTTTAACACCTTTAAAAAAGGTTACAAGCTTGTAACTTTTTAAAAATTCCGATTTTTTTGGTGTTTTTGACTAAAAAGTTCGATTTCTACCGCTTTGACATAGTCGATTTAATGCTTTATAATACCCCACGGCTTGCGAGATTTGTTTCAAAGGAGTCATTTGATGTTAGAAAAAATAAAGTACCGTTTGTCTAAGAGCTTGCTCTCAAAGCAGATGCGTATAAGCTGCATAGCAGTTATGACTGCTATTACGATTGCAGTTGTCACCTTACTCGGGCTATCATTAAATACTGTTGAAATATTTGACGGTGAACAGACATATACAGTGCGTTCCCTTAATGTGAATGTTGCTAATGTCCTTTCAAACCTCAATTTGAAGTCCGAGCGCTACAAGATAACAAAAACCACGGTTGAGAACCGCAAGACAGAGGTTGAGATTGCCTACGCTTTCCCTGTTTATATTACGATAGGCGACCAAATCAGTGAAATTGAATTTACGGGCGGAACGGTGGCCGATGCGCTTACAGCTGCGGGCTTCACACCCGACAGCAACGATTTTATCGAGCCTGCGTTAGACACTGTTATTACCGAGACTGCCTATATAGACTACACCGATATTGAATATGTAAACGGCAGCTACACCGAGGTTATTCCTCATAGCACCGAAACGGTTTATTCCTCTGACAAAGCCGAAGGAACCACAACACTAAGTAACGGTGCGGACGGTGTAAAGCAGGTAAGCTACACCGAAAAGCTTGTAAACGGCATTTCGGTCGAAAAAACCGTAACCGGTGAGGAAGTTATCGCCACCGCGGTTAACGCAAAAAAAGTTATCGGAACAAAGAAGGTTACTGTCACAAATACGGAGACCAACGCAGTTACAACCTCTGCTTCGGTCAAGAGTGTTTCAACCCTTACCCCCTCTTCGCCGATAGAGCTTGATGAAAACGGCAACCCCGTAAACTATAAATCAAAAATCACAGCAAGAGCCACCGCATACACCTACACAGGCAATAATTGCTCTACAGGAGTAGCGCCCCAACCGGGTTATATCGCAGTAAACCCGAATTATATTCCCTACGGCACCAAGATGTATATCAAAACCGCAGACGGAAGTGTTATTTACGGATATGCGGTTGCGGCGGATACGGGCGGTTTCATAAGAAGATACCCGAAGGGCGTTGACCTGTTTATGTCTTCAAAAAGCGCCTGCACAAGCTTCGGCGTTCGCAACGTTGAAATTTATATACTTGAATAATAAAACGGCAGATATACGAGGGTGTATCTGCCGTTTTAGATGCTATACATTAAATGCTAGATATTAGGCGGGAGACAAGCCCCCGCCCTACGGTAATCAAATTAATTTTTCGTAGGGAATGACCTATGTGTCATTCCGTTTTCACCGCATAAAACGGTGGCGAAACGGCACTTGAGACCGTCCCTACGGATTTAGATATTATTCAAATCCCTTTCAATCGTCAAAAGTCTGTTATACTTAGCCACCCTGTCTGTACGGCAGGGTGCGCCTGTTTTTATCTGCCCTGCGTTTACCGCAACGGCAAGGTCGGATATTGTCGTATCCTCGGTCTCGCCCGAGCGGTGGGAGATTACTGCGGTGTAGCCGTGTTTTTTTGCAAGCTCTATTACATCAAGGGTCTGGGTAAGCGTACCTATCTGGTTAAGCTTTACAAGTATGGAATTAGCCGCTCCGACTTCTATTCCCTTTTTAAGCCTCCCCGTATTGGTTACAAAAAGGTCGTCCCCGACCAGCTGGATTTTATCCCCCAAGGCGGAGGTCAGCCTTTGCCAGCCTTCCCAATCCTCCTCAGCCGTGCCGTCTTCAATAGAAATTATCGGGTACTTTGAGATAAGGTCGCCGTAGTAGCTTATAAGCTCCTCGGCGGTCATTTTTTTATTTCTTTTAGGCAATAGATAACTTCCGTCCGAGTACCATTCGCTCGATGCCACATCAAGAGCGATTTTAATTTCGTCGGTGGTATAGCCCGCCCTTTCTATCGCCCCTACAATAAGTTCTATGGCCTCTTCGTCGGAATTAAGGTCGGGCGCAAAGCCGCCCTCGTCGCCTACGCCGCTGCCCTTGCCCTGTTCCTTTAGAATAGCTCCCAAAGCGTGGTATATCTCAGCACACTTACGAAGCCCCTCCGAAAAGCTTTCCGCATTATAAGGGATAATCATAAACTCCTGAATATCAATGTTGTTAGCCGCATGTGCGCCGCCGTTTAAAATATTCATCATAGGACGGGGAAGCTCGTTTCCGTTTATGCCGCCCAAATAGCGGAAAAGCGGCATACCGTAAGACATAGCCGCCGCCTTTGCAACCGCTAAAGAAACCGCCAAAATCGCGTTTGCACCAAGTCTTTTTTTATTTTCCGTGCCGTCAAGATTTATCATACATTCGTCCACTGCACGCTGATTTACCGTACCGAGCCCGATAAGCGCGGGCGCTATCTCGGTCTCAATCGCATTTACCGCCTTTAATACTCCCTTGCCGCCGTAACGGTTTTTGTCCCCGTCCCGCATTTCGTGCGCCTCGTAAATTCCCGTGGACGCGCCCGAGGGGGAAAGGGCAAACCCAACGCTCCCATCGTTAAGGGTAACCCTTGCCCCCACGGTGGGATTGCCCCTTGAATCCATTAATTCAAAGCCCTCAACTTTAATTATCCGCTTTTCTGTCATTATTTTGCCTCCAAAATCGTTTTACATATATTATCTCTACATATTTTCGGTTTATTAATAAAATTACCTATTTAAATTTTTGATAGTTTGTGGTATAATATATGATTGGAATATAGTATTTAAAGGACAATTAAAAGTATGGAAAATAATACAGAACGCACAGGGAATATAATATGCGGCAGAAATCCCGTACTTGAGGCGGTGCGGTCGGGCAGAGAAATCGACCGTCTGCTTGTAGCTCACGGCGTTTCGGGCGGCTCGGTGGCGGCAATAATCGCAAAGTGCCGCGCAAAGGGAGTACTTATCAAAGAGGTAAGCCCCCAAAAGCTTGACTATTATTGCGGCGGAGCTAACCATCAGGGTGTGGCGGTTATGTTCGCCTCCCAGGAATATGCAACGGTTGAAGATATCTTCGCCCTTGCCGAGCAAAAAAGCGAAAAGCCGTTTATAATAATATGCGACGAGATAGAGGACCCGCACAATTTGGGTGCGATTATAAGAACCGCCGAAATTTGCGGCGCGCACGGAATAATAATACCCAAGCGCAGGAGCGCTTCCCTTAACGCAACCGTTGCAAAGGCGGCTTGCGGGGCGCTTGAGTATATGCCCGTAGCGAGGGTTACTAATATCGCCAATACGATAGATGAGCTTAAAGAACGCGGAGTTTGGGTTTTCGGAGCGGATATGAACGGCGACGATTACACAAAAACAGATTTCGACTGTTCCTTAGCCCTCGTAATCGGCAATGAGGGCAGCGGAATCGGCGCGCTTACCGCCAAAAAGTGCGATGGGATAATAAGCCTGCCTATGTTCGGAAAAATCAACTCGCTTAACGCCTCGGTGGCGGCAGGTGTGCTTATGTACGAGGTTGTGCGAAAAAGGAGGAAGTTATGAAATTTTTTTCAAAAAAAAGAAACGAAGAGTTTTTTACTTTCTTAGACGATGACGATAACGAATATACCTTCGGGCAAGAAAGCACCCTCCGCCCCGAACACGCCCTGACGCCTGACGAGGTCATAGGTTTTTCTTCAAATTCAAACGAGGGCAACGCTTCTGCCACAAGCGCGCTTGATTCACTTAAAAAGCGTATGCTTGAAAATACCGCAGATACCAAAACCGAGAATAATTCCTCGCCTACAGAGGAAAAAACCGATTCTGACGGCAGCGATGATTTTGACCTTAACGCTTTTTCAGAAAGCTACAAAAAGGTAAAATCCGAAAAGGAGTCAAACACAGATACAAAGCCCTCTAAGTCCGAAGAAGCACCTGAATCGGAGCCTTCCCTGCTGGAAAAATGCCGTCCCTTTATTCTTGACGGCGAGGACGGGGACAGTGCTATGAAGTCGAAACCCACCTACAGACTTGAAAGCGTAGCGGAAATTTTAAGCAACGAAAGTAAAAAGGCCCTTGATAAGCTTTCTAAAAAATATGAAATAGCCTTTGACGACCTGGGTAAATACGGCAAAACAGAAACAGAGCCGAAAACACCCGAGCCGCCGACAATGCCCGAGGAAAACAACACCTCTAAGCAGGAGTCTTTCGAGGATATTATTTCTTCTCTTCCCAAGGTAAGCGGAGTGCAAACCAATGTATCAAGCATAATATCGGATATTGATGTTTCTGTTCCTGCCCAAAAGCCCGAAAAGCCGAATATCAGCAACACCGCAACCATTAAATTTACTCCCGTATCGGGTGCGGACAATACCTCGCGCATTAGTATCAGCTCTCAGACAAAGCCGATTGATTTAACCGGCGAGCTTACGGGACTTCCCGAAACGGGCGCAGACGAAACGGAAAGCGAGGTTCAGCTTGAGCTTTCGGAGTTTGAGGAATACATACCGAAAGAGGAATTTTCCGACGAAAAGGACGCAAAGCGTTTTTTAAGAAGGCTCTCAATCAAAAGACGCTCTGCATTTTTAAGAACGCTCTTCTCGGGACTTTGCCTTGTTTTACTGATAATTGCAAAGCTTCCCTTTATGTCCGAAAAGTTGCTTGCCCACACAGCGACAGCTAATATAATATGCACGGCGATTTTGGGGATAATAACCCTTATTAACGCGGATATGTTTAAAAGTCTGCCTAAAATTTTCGGCAGACAGTCACATCCCGATGTCCTTTCTGTTACCGCGTCGCTTTCGGTTATTGCCTACGGCATAACTGCGGTATTTAAAAACGAAATAGCCCTTGACCTTATACTGCTCGGCGCGGTGATACTGTTTATACGCGCGTTTAGTTCTTTTTGGAACGCTTCTTATATGTTGGATGGCTTTAAGCAAATTTCCGGCTCCTCACCTAAGCGCGCAGTAAAGCTTATAGGCGACCAAGCCGTTACCTTTGCAATGGCAAAGAACGCTATTGAGGGGGATGTTCTCGCCGCCGCTCCCCAAAAAACAAAGCATATAGACGGTTATATGAAATATTCCACCTTCCGCATATTTTTAGCCGGAAAATTACCTGTAATAACCGTAATTTCCCTTGTGCTTTCCCTTGCAGTCGGCTTTGTCTGCGCCGCTTACTATGACGGTGTGTTATACGGATTTTACAGCGCGGCGGCAATTCAGTGCTTTGCCGCATTGCCCGTAATATTTATGATAGATAATTTACCCCTTTATTCCTCGGCAAAACGGCTTTCGAAAATGGGGGCGATGATTGCAGGAAAATCGGGAGCGGAGCGAGTAGAAAACGCAAACGCCGTTGTTTTCAACGCGGATGAAATTTTCCCCTCGGGCACGGTGCAGATGCACAGGCTTCAGGTTTTGTCCGATAACAGCATTGACGATACAATAATCCGCGCCGCATCACTTACAGAGGCTATGAGAAGCCCCTTAGCCCCCATATTTAAAAAAATAGCGGGCACGGGCGGAAATACCGTTCTCCCCGATTCGGACACCGTAAAATACGAGGACAAAATGGGTATTTCAGGCTGGGTTGACAATAAGCTCCTGTTTATAGGCAACCGCACCCTTATGGAGGCTCACGGAATTGAAGTTCCAAATGTGGAGCTTGACCGTAAAATACTCCGTCAGGGGCTTTTCCCCGTTTATGTTGCCACGCAGGACAAGGCCTGTGCCCTAATAACCGTTCGCTACACCGTCCGCGAGGATATTGCCAAGGAACTGCGCCGTGTGTCGGCTTTAGGAGTCACAATGTTAATTAACAGCTCGGACCCTAATATGACCGAGGAAATGATTTGCGACTATATGGGGCTTTACAGCGATTCGGTAAAGGTTATGAGCGCCGCGGGCTGTCATATGTATAAAAACGCGGTAACACCCACTCCTTCAATCGGCGCTCCTGCCGCGTATAAGGGCAATCCAATGGGACTTGCCGCAATTATAAGCAACGCGTCAAAGATTAAAAAATCCAATCTTTTGCTTACCGTTCTTTATGTGATTTCGGCGGTTTTAGGCGCGGTGCTGTTCGCCTATATGTCCTTTGACGGCTCCGGCGCGCTTATGAGCGGAACGGCAGTACTGCTTTACAGTCTTGTTTCAGCTATAATTTCCTATATTTTATATTTAACACAGAAACCGTAGGAGGAGATTCAAATGTCAGAAAAGAAAAAGTTTTATATTACAACTGCTATAGCCTACGCTTCCAGCAAGCCCCATATCGGCAATGCCTACGATATTGTACTTGCGGATATGATAGCTCGCTATAAAAAACAAATGGGCTATGAGGTTTATTTAATGACCGGCTCCGACGAGCACGGCCAGAAAATTGAGGAAAAAGCCAAGGCGCAGGGTATTACCCCTAAAGAGTATGTGGATAATGCCGCCGCAAACATTAAAGCTGTTTGGGACAGCCTTAATACTTCCTACGATAAATTCATCCGTACTACCGATGCCGACCACGAAAAGGCGGTACAGAGAATTTTCACCAAGCTTTACGAGCAGGGGGATATTTACAAAAGCACCTATGAGGGCAAATACTGTGTTCCCTGCGAGTCCTTTTATACCGAATCCCAGTTAGTGGACGGCAAATGCCCCGACTGCGGCAGAGAGGTTACCGACTCCAAGGAAGAGGCTTACTTCTTAAAGCTCAGCAAATATCAGGACAAACTCTTAAAATATTTCGAGGAAAACCCGGGTTTTATTAAGCCCGAATCCCGCAAAAACGAGATGATAAACAACTTCTTAAAGCCGGGACTTCAAGACCTTTGTGTTTCCCGCTCCACCTTTAAATGGGGCGTTCCCGTCGAGTTTGACGATAAGCACGTTATCTATGTTTGGCTTGACGCTCTTTCCAACTACATTACGGGTATCGGCTACAATCCCGATGGCAGTACCGATAAGTTTAGCGAGCTCTGGCCTGCAGACCTGCATGTTATCGGTAAGGACATTGTGCGCTTCCACACCATTTACTGGCCCATTATATTAATGGCTTTAGGTCTTCCCCTGCCCAAGCAGGTTTTGGGGCATCCTTGGGTGCTTGTGGGCGAGGATAAAATGTCAAAATCCAAGGGCAATGTGGTTTATGCCGATGAATTGGCAAAACGCTTCGGTGCCGATGCAGTTCGTTACTATCTGCTTTCTCAAATGCCCTTTGGTAATGACGGAACCTTCACCTATGAAAGCTTTATAAATGTGTTCAACGCCGACCTTGCAAATACTATAGGCAACCTTGTAAGCCGTACCGTGGCGATGACCAAAAAGTATTTCGGCGGTACTGTTATAAAACACGAAATTACAGAAGATTTAGATAAAGAGCTTTTCTGCTATGCTGAAACCTGCACCCAAAAATACCACAAGTGTATGGACGATTATCGTAATGCCGATGCCTGTGCCGCTGTTTTGGATTTGGCTAAGCGTTGCAACAAGTATATTGACGAGACAATGCCTTGGGCACTTGCAAAGGACGAGGCGCAAAAAGACCGCCTCAATGATGTTCTTTACAACCTTTTAGACCTTATAAAAATTATCGGTGTGTTACTTCGTCCGATTATGCCCGACACGGCGAAAAACATCGCAGGCGACAGTATCAGCGAAGAACTTCGCGCCCCTTATAGCTACACCCCCGATGAAACAGCTAACCTCTTCCCCCGTTTAGATACTGAAAAGGTTTTAGCTGAAATCGCCGCCGAGCAGGAGGCAAAGGCAGAGCCCGAAAAAGCAGAGGGTATCGCCCAAATAGGAATAGAGGATTTCGCAAAGGTGGAGCTTAAAGCCGCAAAAATCACCGCCTGTGAGCCTATTCCGAAAGCTAAAAAGCTTTTAAAATTAACCCTTGATGACGGCAGCGGAACACCCAGAACAGTAGCATCGGGCATTGCTAAGTACTATAGCCCCGAGGAGCTTATCGGTCACACCGTAATTGTTGTGGCGAACCTTAAACCCGCAAAGCTCTGCGGAGTCGAGTCTAATGGTATGATTTTAGCCGCCGACTGTGCAGAAGATGATGTCAAGGTCTTATTTATCGACAATGTCCCCGCGGGAAGTAAGATAAGATGATAGATTTTTTAGAGGAATCTCCTTTAAGCGAGCCCCTGATTTTCGACAGCCACGCCCATTATGACGATGCAAAATTCGACAAAATTCGTGATGAGCTTTTAGAGTCTCTGCCCCGCCACGGCGTATGCGGTATAATCAACTGCGGGTGCGATATTAAGTCTTCAAAAAAAGCTCTCGTCTTTGCCGAAAAATACCCCTACATTTACGCCGCAGTGGGTGTTCATCCCGAGAATATCGGCGGCGGCAATATATCGGAAATCGAAGAATTAGCAAGTCACAAAAAGTGTGTTGCGATAGGCGAAATCGGGCTTGACTACTACTGGGTTTCGGACAATAAGGAGGAACAAAAGGCTCTGTTTGAGGAGCAGTTGATTCTTGCAAATAAGCTAAATCTCCCCGTTATCGTCCACGACCGGGACGCACATGCCGACACGCTGGAGCTTTTAAAAAAGCACCGTCCAAAGGGTGTCCTTCACAGCTTTTCGGGCAGTCCCGAGATGGCGAAAGAAATCCTTAAAATCGGTATGTATATAGGAATCGGGGGCGTTATAACCTTTAAAAACGCAAAAAAGCTCCCCGAGGTGGTAGAAATGCTCCCCGAGGATCGCTTTTTGCTTGAAACCGATGCGCCATATCTTACTCCCGTTCCCTACAGAGGGGAAATTAACCATTCGGCTATGATTTATTATACAGCCAAAAAAAATGCCGAGATAAGAAACTCCTCGGTCGAGCAGGTGCTAAGCTCTGCAAGGAAAAACACGGAAAATTTATTTGGCATATAGTATATTTCACCCCGCCTTACAGATACTAAATCTGAAAGCGGGGTGATTTAGGTGGAAAACAACAACCAGAACAAGAATAACCAGAACAACCAGAATAATAACCAGAACAAGAACAACCAGAACAACAATCAGAATAAAAACAATCAGAATAATAATCAGAACAAGAATAATAACAATAACAACAACAATTTCTGATTACAGCCCTAAAAAAGCCGCCCCGAAAGGAGCGGTTTTTTTTAGGTTCTATTCTTAATGTTGGGGTTTCAATAATTTTCGCTTTCCAAGCCTCCCTTGCCTAAAGGGAGGGGGGACCGCCGAACGGCGGTGGAGGGATTCAATAAACCTTTACAAAATTTAAATCCCCCAACATTTTAAAGAAACCTTTTTTAATCCTTGCTGAAATCTTCGAGAATAAGACCCTCGTTGCGTTCTTCAGCCCAATTAATATTCCACTCGCTTGTGAAAATTAAAAGGTTATTGTTTTTAAAGTCCTGTACCCACTTAGTGTCCGAGGTAAGGTTAAGGGATTTCATATCAATATCCTTATTCTTAACCCAACGGATATACTGGTAGGGCAAATCGTTGCGGATTACATCAACATTGTATTCGTTTTTAAGACGATACTCCAACACTTCCAACTGAAGTATGCCTACAACCCCCACAATTACCCGTTCCATACCGGTATTAGGCTCGCGGAAAATCTGGATTGCACCCTCTTGGGCTATCTGCTCAACACCCTTTACAAACTGCTTTCGCTTTAAGCTGTCCTTTTGCTCAATAAGGGCAAAATGCTCGGGGGCAAAGGTAGGTATTCCCTCATATTTGACCTGCATTTTCTGTGAACATACGGTGTCTCCTATGGAATAAATGCCGGGGTCAAAAACACCGATTATATCCCCTGCGTAGGCCTCGTTTATAACCTGCCGTTCCTCCGCCATAATCTGCTGCGGCTGAGAAAGTCTGACAGGCTTTCCCGCCTGAACGTGAAAATAGTCGGCACCCCTCTCAAACTTACCCGAGCATATACGGAAGAAGGTTATTCTGTCGCGGTGGTTCTTATTCATATTCGCCTGAATTTTAAAGGCGAACGCCGAAAAATTCTCATCAAAGGGGCTTATTTCCTTGCCCTCCGAAATTCTCGGCAAAGGCGGTGTGGTCATTTTAAGGAAGTTTTCAAGGAAAGGCTCTATACCGAAATTGGTAAGCGCCGAGCCGAAAAATACCGGCGTAAGCTCGCCCTTTTGCACTTTACTGAGGTCAAACTCAAAGCTCGCGCCGTCAAGCAGTTCAATCTGGTCAACAAGCTCGGCGCGCTGATACTCGCCTATAAGCTCATCTAACTTTTCGGTATCGGTAATATCGCACTTAATTGCGCTCAGCCTTTCCTGACCCCTATGAAACTCGTTAAAGGTTAAAATTTCCCGCTTATCGCGGTCGAAAACCCCCTTAAAGCTCACCCCGCACCCAATAGGCCAGTTGACGGGATAGGTGCCTATGCCGAACTCCTTTTCCAGCTCGTCAAGCAGCTCAAAGGGATCCCTCGCCTCGCGGTCAAGCTTATTAATGAAGGTAAAAATCGGGATATGCCGCATAGCGCATACCTTAAAAAGCTTTCTTGTCTGCGCCTCGATACCCTTTGCCGCGTCTATGACCATAACCGCGCTGTCCGCCGCCATAAGGGTGCGGTAGGTATCCTCCGAGAAGTCCTGATGCCCCGGTGTGTCGAGTATATTTATGCAGTAGCCCTCATATTCAAACTGCATTACCGAAGAGGTTATGGAAATTCCGCGTTGCTTTTCAAGCTCCATCCAGTCGGAAACCGCATGCTTTGCGGTCGCCTTTCCCTTAACAGAGCCTGCGGTCTGTATTGCGCCGCCGTACAGAAGGAATTTTTCTGTAAGTGTGGTTTTACCCGCGTCAGGGTGTGAGATTATAGCGAAGGTGCGCCGTCTTCCTATTTCGCGTTCTAATTCGGTCACGGAAAATTTCTCCTTTAAAATACTTATAAATCTTTAATTGCCCGATTAATAATTTTACCATAAAGTACACCGATTATCAACAACAGATTTTAAGGATATGAAAAAACCGCTCCGAAAAAGAGCGGTTTTAGGTTCTTAGGTTAACGCTTATGCGGCAGTTCTGATTTTCTTTACAGAAACAACGCCGAGAACAGCAGCTACTGCAAAGATAGCAACCATAACAGGTGTTGCATTGTCAGAGGTCTGCGGAGACTTGGTATCGTCCTTGGCTGCTTCGATGATATCCGCATCGGTCTGAGCGTCTGTAATAAGAACGAACTCACCAAGCTCGGTGAATGTAGCGGTTACCTTGCCGGTGCCTGCAGTTGCATCAAGCTTTACAACCTCGCCGTTGGACTTTTTCAAAAGAATGTAAACCTTTGAAGTAGCCTTAACGCCGGGAACGCTCAATTCAACAGTTAAGGGAGAATCTGTGCTTGCCTGGCCCTCGAGCTTTTTCTGGTCAACGATCTTGAAATCCGAACCGTTTTCCTGCTTGAAAGCCGCAAAAGCGTCATTGTAAACCGACTGGTCTACAGTAGATGGCTTAACCTCTACATTATAGCTTTTGCCTGCGGTATCCTTAGCAGAGACGGATACTATTACACCGCTGGACTTCTCAGGCGAGGGCGCAGCAGCAGCTGTTAAAGCTGTAACTGCCAACATTGCTGTTAAAAGAAATGCTAATACCTTTTTCATATCAATTTTCCTTTCAAAATTTATTGTTTTTTATAAAATACATCTAAAAGCAACTCGTAGAGCTGATCCTCATACGGAGTGAAGGTTTCATAGGTTCCGTCCGTTCCTGTTTCACCCTCAATTCCGATAATTTGGAAATCAGCATTAAGCGCTTCGGATGCAAGATATACTGCACTTGCGGAGGTTACATTTGTAACCGTATTAGCCGCCAACTTATTATACATTTTAAGCGGGAGAGACAAATCTCCGAGCACCGCTGACTTAGCCCGGCTTACAAAGCTTGAAATAAAAGCCTTTTGCCTTTCAAGTCTTGGAGCGTTGCTGTCTCCCCTATGCTGCAGATAGGATAACGCATTTTTCCCCGTAACGGTAACCTCAGCCCCCTGCTTCATTTTCGGGTCGATCATCGTCAAATCCTCAGGCACCGTAACGGGCACACCGCCGACTGCGTCCACAATTTCCGCAACCGAATTCATAAAAACCGTGTAATAACCGCTTATCGGCAAACCGTAAAAGAGGTTTGAAACCGCCTTGACCGTATTTTCAGAAGAGCTTTCGTCATCCGTTCCATAGGTATAAGCAAGACATATCTGCTGCTTAGCTGTTGAAAAATAATTACCGTTTATATCATAAGTGTCAACATCTGTAACCGTATTGCGCGATATCGCTACAACCTTGACTGTATTTGCGTCAGTATCAAGGGATATGAGATAAAGCGCGTCTGCCTGTTGAGTATCGGACTCATTCGGTTTTTCCTTATCTACCCCCATAAGCAGAATATTAATAAGCCTATCGTTATAATTGTATGCCGTGCCTTTATAATAAGCATCCGCATCACCGTCCGAATCCCCGTAAGGGAGATTTAGCTGTGCCTTTTCCTGCTTTTTTCTAAGCGCGCTTTCGCCGACTTTGCGTATGATTAAAAAGGCTGAGACAAGACTTAACAGAACCGCTAAAATAACCGATAAGGTAATTATAAGCTTTTTATGCTTAAAAGGCGCTTGGTGCTTTGGAGCTTTTGTTCCGTTACTGTTCTCTGCTGTCATATATTAAAACTCCCTGAACCAAATACCGCTCCTCTTTGTTGTTTGTGCAGGTTGACAGAGTAATAATCCTGTCATCCTTTGTAAGCTCTAAGTCGCTGTTGATATTAGCGTTCATCTTTCTTGTGGAAAAAATCATATCAATATATGCCTCGCGCACAGACTCATCACCGAAATCAAAGCTCAAAAGGATGTGCCTGTCATCCCAAACATAGGCTGCAAATATCTGATATTTCATAATACGACCCGGCATATACACATTTATATACGGATTTTGCTCAAAAAATGTTTTATCCCTATATTTCTTGAGTTTTCCGAACATAGTGCCGTTCTTCATATTATGACCGTAAATTACGGTGTTGAAATCGGCAAAATCCATATCGTTATAATTCTCGGTGTAAATACTGCCGTAAACAGATTTCTTTTCATCCACCGTATGGGTGAGGTAATATGAGTTGTCATTTTCACGTCTTAAAATAGGATAACCCACAGAAATTCCGGGAATATCTATCCATGCATATATATCGGAATTTTCTTTCTTAAGCTCGACAAAATCAACCGGAGTTTCTACATAATTAACCGATGAAGAAACATCACCGTTGCTTACCGAGACCTGAGAACGCAAATCGTCCATTTCATCGGACTGAAGCTTCATTACGACAAAATAAGCAATGCAACCGACAACACAAATGACCGAGACAATAAGCAGAACTATCCATAACTTTTTATGTGACTTTTCCGTTACCCTATTCTCCATTCTATATCTACGCTATTATGTATAGATTATACTATTAATATTTTGAAAAGTCAATACAAAATAATCGACATTTTTAAGATTTGCTCTTTGTGTACTTGCTTTTATTTTACAAAAGGTTTATAATTATTATGCTATTTTGAAATCACGGAGGAAACAGCTTATGCCAAAAGCTCAAAAAGCATTGCGTCTTTGCCTAATTCTTACGGATATTTTCATATGCGTGTTGGTTATCGTTGCGATATTACTGCCTTTCGGAGTTTCGTGGTATGTTGAGGTTATGCACCGCTCACAAAGCCTGCCTGCAACCATTATGGTCACCTGCTACCCCTGTGCGCCGATACTCGGCATAGCCCTCTTAACACTTAGAAAAATTATAAAAAGAATTTCGGCGGATAATATTTTTTGTCCCGACAATTCCAAAGGCTTTAAGATAATAGCCGCCTGCTGTCTTGTTATCGCGGTAATAACCCTTATTGCGGGAAGATTTTATCTGCCCTTTTACATTGTAAGCGGCACATTTATTTTTTTGGCTCTTGTTTCCTATACAATGCGGGCGGTTTTCCTGACGCTCAGCGAAAGGTATGGCGAAGAGCATACAAAGAAGGAATAACCTAATTCATAACAAAGCAGAACCCGTCCTCGGACGGGTTTTATTTTTCCTTAATATGCACATCAACCTGATTATAAGGGATTGAAATGCCGTTTTTATCAAATTCCGCCTTAATCTGCTCTAACAGGTCGAATTTAAGCTGCCAGTAGTTTGCTCTCTCGCACCAGACCCTCAAGGTAATTTCAACCGCGCTGTCCCCGAATCCCGTCACCCTTGCAAAGGGTTCTTCCGGCTCGCGGAGGGTCATTTTGTGGCTGTTTACGGTGTCCAAAATAATCTGCTCTGCCTTTTTAGAATCGTCGTTATAGCCTATCCCGAAGACGATATCAAGCCGTCTTAAATCCTCGCTTGAATAATCTATAATTCGGCTGTTTACCGCCACGGCATTGGGGATTACAACGTGGCGGTTATCAAGGGTTCTAAGGGTTGTATGCATTAAGTCAACCTGCGTGACCGTACCCTCGTCGCCGTTTATCTCCACATAATCGCCCGTTTCAAACCGCTTGGTAAGCAGAATTATTATTCCCCCCGCGATACTGCCGAGGGAATCCTTAAGTGCCAGCGCAACAGCTACCACCGCGCCCGAAAGCGCCGCCAAAAGCCCCGTTGTAGAAATGCCGAGAGCATTAAGAGCCGACAGCAAAACTATAATATGCAGAGTGATATTTACCACCTTTAAAAAGAACTTTTCAAGGGAAACATCCATTTTTACCTTTTTAAAGGACTTTGTAAGCAGATTTAAAATAAAGACAACGGCATAATGCCCGATAACAACTATAAGCGCTGTCTTTAAAAGGGTAAATCCAAAAGTAATAAGCCCCTGCCAAGTAATACTCTTTAAGCCGTCCATTTGTTTCACTCCTTAATATCTCTTTCAATCTGTTTTTTAAGCTCCTCTACAGAGGAAAACTTAACCTCGCCCCGCACAAAATGAGTGGGTACAATAGTGATTTCCTTTCCGTACAAATTGCCCGAAAAGCCAATAATATAGGTCTCGCTTATAATATAGTCGGTCTTAAAGGTCGGGCGGATTCCTATATTGGTAATACCGTCATATTCGGCTTGGTCAACAATTATTTTTGATTTATAAACCCCGAATTTAAGGGGGATTAGCTCGCTCGGGTATTTTTGGTTTACTGTAGGAAAGCCTATAGTCCTGCCCCGCCTGTCCCCTGAAATAACCTCAGCCGTAAAGGAAAAGGGGAATGTAAGCAGTTTATCGGCGTTTTCAATTTCCCCGTTTTTTAAATACTCCCGTATTCTTGTGGAGGAGACAGGCTCTCCCTCTTGGGTTACCGCGCCGTGGCAATTAAATTCTATGCCGTTATCCTTACAAAAATCACTGAGCATCTCGGTATTCCCTGCGGCATTTTTACCGAAGTGATAATTAAAGCCGCAGGAAATAAGGTCGGGTGAAAATTCTTTCTTTAAAAACTGCATAAAATCCTTAGGCGGCATATCCCTAACCCTATCAAATTGGAGGGTGAATATTTCGTCGATTCCTATTTTTTTAAGCGCCGCGCACTTATCCTTGGTGGTCATAATGGAGCGCGGCTCACCGCTTAAAACCGCCTTGGGAGGCAGAGCGAAAATAACTGCGGTTTTTTGCATACGGTCGGGCAGATTAAGCACCGCCCTGTGCCCCTTATGCAGACCGTCAAAGGTGCCGAGGGCTATTGCTCTTTTCATAGACTAACCTCTCCCGGGTAATTAATTATACATTTTATAGCAAGCTGATTGTTTGTAAGGTCGGCAATGCCAACCCCTAAAAATTTATCGTTCAGCTTTACCCTTACAAGCTCGTCCTCGGTTAAAGCCTTGACTTTCAGTCTCTCAAGGTCGAGCTGACCGCCGTTGCAAAACCTCACCGCCTGCTTTTCGGTGACAGAAACCGAGCGAAGATAGGCTACCGCTTTTTCCTCGCTTATTAAATGCTCCGCTATATTTTCCCCGTTCAGCGTATCAAGCGAAACACAGCTTTCAAGGGAAAAACCGCCCGTATAGGTTCGCCTGAGCTCGGTAAGGCAGGCACCGCAGCCCAAAAACTCCCCAATATCCCGCGCGAGCGACCTTATATAAGTCCCTTTTGAAACATGAACATCTATTTCAAAAATATTTTCTTCGTTAAGAGGTGAAATCAGGTCGATGGAAAAAACCTCAATTTTTCGGGCTTCAATTTCTGCTGTTTTACCCTCCCGCGCAAGCTTATAAAGCCGCACACCGTCCTTTTTAATCGCGCTGTAAATAGGGGGTTTCTGCATTATTTTGCCCCTAAAGGCGCAAAGCGCAATACTTAGCTGTTCAGTTGTCACAGCAACCTTGTTTTCCGAAATAATATTACCCGTAATATCCTCGGTATCAGTGGTAACTCCTAATTTAACCTTTGCAGTATAGCGCTTGTCCGCGTCAAGCAAAAGGCTTGACAGTGCCGTAGCTCTGCCTAAAAGCACAGGAAGCACGCCTGTCGCCATAGGGTCAAGCGTGCCTGTATGTCCCACCCGTTTCTCCCCCGTTATACGCTTTATCCGCGCAACCGCGCCGAAGGAGGTTATATTTTCGGGTTTATCAAGAAGTATTAACCCCTGCATAGTCTACTCCATAAATTCGCTTACAGCGTCAATCACCATTTGCTTTACTTCGGTGAGAGTACCCTTTACCGAAGCTCCCGCCGCCGCCTTGTGACCGCCGCCGCCCAGCTTTTTACAAATTACGGAAGCGTCAAGGGGAGGGTATGTACGCAAGGAAACCTTGAATTCGTTATTGTCGGTCTGTTTGAGAGTAATTCCTGCCACAACCCCCTCAACACTGCGGGAGATAACCGCTATACCCTCAAGCTCGGTACCGCTGCAGCCCGTTTTTTTCTGCATTTCGGCGGTAACGGATAAAATCATACACTTGCCGTCAAAATGAAATTCAGCGGCATCAAGCACCATTCGCTCAAGCTCCAAAAGCTTCCGCGATTTGGTATCAAACATAACTCGGTTAATTTCGGGCGCTTCGATATTGTATTCATAAAGCTGTGCCGCTATCATATGGGTTTTCGCGGTAACACTTGAATACTTAAAACAGCCCGTATCGGTAACAATGCCTGTAAATAGAGCCTTTGCGGTAATATCGTTGATATTAACCTTCATAGCGTTTAAAAGCTCGAATATGCACTCGGCAGTCGCCGAAGCATCGGAATCAAGGTATAAATTTTTTGCGTACCTTACATTGGAAATATGGTGGTCTATATTAAGGTCCACAATATCCCCGAACTCTGTTTCAAGACTTCCCAAAAGCCGCTTATCCGCCACATCCACCGCAATAACGGTTGCATTTTCGCGGGAAACATGGTCGGTTTTGCCGGCAAAATATCTGTACTTTTGGGGAATCACATCAGGGCAAAGCACACAGGCAGACTTGCCTATCTCATTAAGACCGTAATAAAGCGCGTAGGCAGAGCCCAGCGTATCGCCATCGGGCGATGCGTGGGTTAAAATAATATAATTATCGTGCTTCTTTAAAAACCTTGCGGTCTGCCTTAAGGTCAAATCTTTACAGCCGTCATTAATCTTCTTTTTCATCTTTATTTCCCTCGAAGGATTCAATAATTCTTGAGATATTAGCGCTCTGCTCTATCGAATCGTCCGCCACAAAGCGTAGCTCAGGCACCTTTCTTAATGAAAGTCTCGCGCCGAGCTCGCGGCGCAGATAACCCGCGGCACCTTTTAGCGCCTTTACCGAGGCTACGGTTTGCTCGTAGCCCTCGATAGCGCTTACATAGACCGTGGCATACGAAAGGTCGCCCGATACATCAACCTTAACAATGCTTAAAAGCTTACTTACCCTCGGGTCTTTAACCCCGCGCAGAAGCTCTGAGAGACAAAGCTTTATATCGGATGTAATACGGTTAATTCTGTATCCCGCCATTAATCTCTGTACTCCTCCATAATAAAGGCTTCAAAAATGTCGCCTTCCTTAATATCGGCAAATTTTTCAAGACCGATACCGCACTCATAGCCCTGGGCTACTTCCTTGACATCGTCCTTAAAGCGGCGCAAAGAATCAATCTTATCCTCGCAGATAACTATGCCGTCGCGAACCACGCGAATCTGGCAGGAACGGGACACCTTGCCGTTTGTGATATAACAGCCCGCAACCGTGCCCACATTGGAAATCTTGTAAACGGTGCGTACCTCGGCTGTACCGAGCTGATTTTCACGGTATTTAGGCGCTAACATACCCTTCATAGCCGCCATAATATCTACAATGCAGTCGTAAATTACCCGGAACATACGCATATCAACTCCGTCGCGCTCAGCCGCCGCCTGAGCAACGACGACAGGACGGACAGTAAAGCACACAATAATAGCACCCGAGGTCTGAGCCAGCATTACATCCGACTCGTTTATAGCGCCCACGCCGCCGTGAATAACGCTTACCTTAACCTCTTCGTTTGAAAGCTTAACAAGGCTCTCCCGAACAGCCTCAACACTGCCCTGAACATCCGCCTTAACAATTACATTAAGCTCCTTAAGGTCGCCCTCGCTTAACTGGTCAAACAGGTTGTCAAGCGTAACCTTCTGCTTGGCGTTAAAGAGCTCTTCCTTAGCCTTCTGCTTTCTCTGCTCAACAAGCTCACGCGCAAGACGCTCGTCTGAAACCGCGTCAAACACATCGCCCGCGTTAGGCGTTTCCGCAAGACCCGTAATCTCAACCGGTACGGAGGGGCCCGCTGTTTTAAGCTCTTTTCCGTTTTCGTTAGCCATAACACGGACTCTGCCTACCGCCGTTCCCGCAACTATAATATCACCCGTATTAAGGGTTCCGTTCTGAACAAGCAAGGAAGCAACGGGGCCTCTGCCCTTGTCGAGTCTCGCCTCAATAACAATACCCTTAGCCCGTCTGTCGGGGTTGGCCTTAAGCTCCATCATTTCCGCCACAAGCAGTATGCTTTCAAGCAAATTATCAATACCGTCATGGGTCTTAGCCGAAACGGGAACGCAGATAACATCGCCGCCCCACTTTTCGGGAACAAGCTCATGCTCGGTAAGCTGTTCAAGCACCCTGTCAGGGTTAGCTTCGGGCTTATCCATCTTGTTTATCGCAACAATAATCTGAACACCCGCCGCCTTAGCGTGGTTGATAGCCTCAATAGTCTGGGGCATAATGCCGTCGTCCGCGGCGACAACCAGCACCGCAATATCGGTAGCCATAGCGCCGCGCTTACGCATTGAGGTAAATGCCGCGTGACCCGGGGTGTCAAGGAAGGTTATATCCTGACCCTTGCAGTTGACCCTGTAAGCACCGATGTGCTGGGTAATTCCGCCCGCCTCGGTATCGGTTACGGCGGTATTACGGATAGCGTCAAGAAGCGAGGTTTTACCGTGGTCAACGTGACCCATAACAACCACAACGGGGCTTCTGGGCTTTAGGTTCTCGGCATTGTCCTCGGTGTCGTCCATAATCTGCTCCTCGATTGTTACAACAACCTGCTTTTCAATCTTAGCGCCCATCTCGGTGACAACGATTTCGGCGGTATCATAGTCGATAACCTGATTTACGGTTGCCATCATACCAAGCTTAAGAAGTACCTTAATAACCTCCGCAGCGGTCTTTTTAAGGGCGGCCGCCAATTCGCCGACCGTTATCTCCTCGCCTACCGTAACGGTTATGGGGGTCTTCTTTATGCGCTCAAGCTGCATACGGCGCATTTTGTCCGCCTCGGTCTCCCGCTTTGCGCCCTGGGGGCGGCGGTAATCCTGGGATTTCTGCTTGATTTTCTGCTTTCTTGAAAAATTGTCCTTCATAGTATTTGCAGGAGCAATTATTTCATACTTTTCGTTGTATTTATCAATATTTACATTGGAGGTTCTTGTGTCTATATGGCGTATTTCGGCAGGGCCGCGCTTAGGCGCTTCTCCCGGCTTTTTCTCTCCCTTGCGGGAAACAAAGGGCTGAGGGTCGGAAACACCCTGCTTTTTCGGTGGCTTTTCCTCCGCCTTTTCGGTCTTTTTAGCCGCTTTCTTTACTTCCTTAGCGGGTTTCTCTGCCTGCTTTTCCTCTGCCTTCTTTTCAGGTTTTTCTTCCTTTTTCTCGGCAGGCTTTTGAAGCTTATTTTCCACCGCTTCCTTCTTTTCTGCCTTAGGCTTTTTTTCAGCCGTTTCAGTCTTCGCCTGACCCTGAGCCGCCGCCTTAAGCTGTTCTAAAATAGCCATCTGCTCGGCAAGCTTTTTATTCTTTTCTTCCTCTCTTGCCTTTTTTGCAGCCTCTCTTGACTCCGCTCCCGTAGCGAAATAATCCTCAAAGCTCTTAACCTCGTTTTGGTTTAAAAGCTCGCTGAAAACCACGCTTATCTCGGTCTCGTCAAGGGCGGCTCCGCTCTTTTTTGCGGCCCCCGTCTTTTCGGAGACGATAGCTATAATATCCTTAGAGCTTAAGTTGAAATCCTTTGCAAGATCGCTTACCTTATATTTATTCGTCATTAGCATTTCCTCCTCTGGTGTACGCCTTTAAAATAGCGTCGGCAAAACCGCTGTCGTTAACTGATAGTATCCCGCACCTGCGGCCGACAGCGTCCGACAGGGTCTTTATATCAAGCCCTTCAAGGGTCAAAAACTCCACAGAGCCTTTTTTTGCAAAAAAGGCGGCTTCCTTTTGGCTTTTTTTCGACACATCGCTCGCAGCGGTCAAAAGCCTTGCCTTTCCGCCTTTTACCGATTTTAAAGCGGCGTCCATACCGTAGGACAGCCGACCCGCTTTTGCGGCAAAGCCCAAAAGTGCAAGCACCTTACTGTTCCGCATCCGAAAGCTTCCTTTCAAGCTCGGTGAAAATCTCCTCAGGTACCGCCGTTCCGAAGGCTCTTGACAGCGCGCCTATCTTCTGCGCCTTTTTAAGGCATTCGGCGGATTTGCAGATGTACGCTCCCCTGCCGTTCAGCTTTCCCGTGGGGTCAAGCTTAATATCGCCCTCGGGGGTCTTGACTATTCGCACAAGCTCATTTTTCGGCTTCATCTCGCGGCAGGCAGTACACATACGCGCAGGCGTCTTTTTAGCTCCCATTAAAAAGCTCCTCTCTCGGTTAGGCTTTTAAAATTATTCACCAAAAAAGCCGCTTTCGGGGTGAATATCTATCTTCCAGCCCGTAAGCTTAGCGGCAAGTCTTACATTCTGACCCTTGTTACCGATAGCCAAAGAAAGCTGTGCCTCGGGTACGCTCGCTTTGCAAACCTTAGGCTCCTCGCTCTCAATCTCAACCGAAGTCACCTTTGCGGGGGACAGCGCCTCTGCAACAAATTCCTTCGGGTCATCGCTGTATCTTACAATATCAATCTTCTCGCCCGCTAATTCCTCAACAATAGTGTTAACACGAGCGCCCTTCGGTCCTATACACGCACCTACAGCATCGATTTCCTTATTTTCCGACCATACGGCAATCTTGGTTCTTGAGCCTGCCTGACGGGAAACCGACTTAATTTCGATAGTGCCGTCAAAAATCTCGGGTACTTCGGTCTCAAAAAGGCGCTTTACAAGACCCGGATGCGTGCGGGAAAGCATAATTTTAGCTCCCCTCTCGGTCTCCTTAACATCAACCACATAAACCTTAATATGGTCGCCCTCGTGAATCACCTCATCGGGCACCTGCTCGAGCTTCGGCAATGTCGCCTCGTTATGACCGATAGTGAGTATAGCATTGCCGGTCTTCGGGTCGATACGCTCTACAACCGCTGTTACAAGCTCGCGGTTATGGCTCTGGAACTCGGCTAAGGTCTGGCCACGCTCCGCCTCTCTTACACCCTGGCGGAAGTTGTTTTTGGAGTTCTGCGCTACAACTCTGCCGAACTTCTTGGGATCGAGCTTTATGTCCGCAAAGCCGTTCTCCAGGGCACTCGGGTCAATCGCCGCCGCGTCCTCCTTGGAAATTTCGGAAGAGGGGTCTAAAACCTCGTCAACCACGGTCTTGCGGGCGGTCACGGTGAAGACCTCGTTCTCGGTATCAATAACGCAGGAAACGATATCGTTTCCGCCGTAATCCTTACGCGCCGCCACAACTATTGCATCTGCAATTTTTTCGGCAATAAACTCCTTGGGTATTCCTCTTTCTTCTTCCATAAGCTTCAGCGCTTCAAAGAACTCCTTATTGTCGTTCTTAGCCTTTGAAGCCTTTCTTCTTGTACCTGCCATTTTTCTCAATTCCTCCAAACAAAGGTATTATTTCTTATTTTATTCAAAATCTCACAGATGGGCTTTGGAAATATCCTTATAGGAAAACTCATATTCCCCGCCCTCGGTTTCGATTGTAACCGTATCCTCCGCAGCTTTAAGCACACCTGTAAACTCCTTAACGCCGTCCAAAGCCTTATAAAGCTTGATTTTTACCGTTTTACCGATACTGGCTTCATAGTGACTCTGCCTTGTAAGCTCCCGCTCTATCCCCGCAGAACAGACCTCCAAATAGTAGGAGACATCAATGGGGTCGGCATCGTCAATTATCGGGTCGATTGCGTGGGAGACATTTGTGCAGTCGTCAATGCTTATACCCTCGGGCTTGTCGATAAACACCCGCAGATACCATGACGCGCCCTCCTTTAAAAAGCGGACATCCCAAAGGTTTACCCCCTGCGTCTCGACCGTTTCCTTAATAAGACCGTACACCTTTTCGGCAGCGTTTGCCATTTATCATTCCTCCGTACGATTCGCAAAACAAAAGTGAGCGGGTCGCCCCACTCACCTTTCTGCTTAATGATGTAATTATTATAACACACTCCGTATATAAAATCAAGTGTTTTTTATATAAAATAAAAAAGAGGGCAAAGAAACCCCCGAAACCGTGACGGTTTCGGGGGTTTTGAATACTCTTTGAAATAAGAAATTATCTCTTTGAGTTCTATTAAATGCTTTTTCTAACTTTTCTACCGTTCTTTAATTTTCAGAAAAAGCAAGGTTTTAAGCCGTTTTTCGTGCTTTTGATTTTTCTGCCTTTTTGTAATTTTTACACTTTGATGTGACTTTAAACATCAAATAAACTACTTGTTTTCCGCTGTTGGTGGATGTGTGCCATTCATAGACTCCGCACACTCTGTACTCATCTGCTCAAACAGAATATCTAGTTCATCGTCAGTCAGTTCTTCTCCGTTTCTTTGCTTTTGAAGAACAATTTCAACCTTGCGTTTGTACTCTTCTTTTTCAATGATTTCTAACGGCTGTATTCCGCCACAATCATCAAAAAACTTTTCTCTTACTTCTTTTGGGAAATAATCGTCAGGCTCAGAGTACATAATCGTATCTTTTTTAGCATTTTTAGTCGGTTTACTTATCACCTTAACGCCTATTCTTCCATCCCATCTATCATAATCTTTCGGCGTTAATTCTGTATCTATTGTATTTGCATCCAACTGTATAAACATTTCTATATTATTCCTTAATTGTTGGATGAGTTGATCAATATATAGTTTTTGTTTTGAAGATAATTCTTTTCCTTCAAAAGATACTTGGGTGTTATCTTTATCCAATAACATATGTTGTATTGTGTTCAGCCATTTAGATATATCTGATGTATTTTGTTTTTGGGGTGTAGGGTCATTTGACACACCTGTAAGGTAATCAATAGACACATTAAAAAAACTTGCAAGTTTTAATAAGCCTTCTTGTTTTGGTACAATTTTTCCACGTTCATATTCGCACACTGTAGTTCTTCCAACATTTAATTTATCTGCCAATTCTTTTTGCGATAATCCTTTAGATAACCTCAACTCTTTTAATCTCGTATTAAAATTCATTGTTAATCACATCCTCTAAAGATAGTGGTTGATTTTAGCACTATTTTTTGAACTATACTATGTGAAATAATTATAATACTGCAAATACTTAAAGTCAACAAAAACCCCAAAAGCCGAAGCCTTTGGGGTTGAATTCCTTTTGAAATAATATACGGTTGTGTGATTATCTCTTTGAGAACTGGGGTGCACGGCGTGCGCCTTTGAGACCGTATTTCTTTCTTTCCTTCATACGCGGATCGCGTGTGAGGAAGCCTGCCTTCTTAAGCTCGGCGCGAAGCTCCGCGTCGGACTGTAAGAGAGCGCGGGAAATACCGTGGCGGATAGCGCCTGCCTGACCGGTAACTCCGCCGCCTGCAACGCGGCATACAACATCGAACTTATCAGCCGTGCCTGTGAGGGCTAAGGGCTGACGAACGATAAGCTTTAAGGTTTCAAGGCCGAAATAATCGTCAATATCTCTGTCATTAACGGTGATTTTGCCTGTACCTGCGTAAAGACGAACACGGGCGACAGAGCTTTTTCTTCTGCCTGTTCCGTAAAAATAAGGCTTTGCTTCAAACATTGTTTCTGTCT
>CAZRMP010000005.1:15523-40820 GCA_964601235.1 uncultured Ruminococcus sp. | reverse complement strand
CGCATATTTTATTGTATTAAAATTAAGCGTCAGTGCCAATCGAGTGCCTCGACACGCAAACGCGTAGTTGTGGCACTTCTTTTTTTGCAGTTTTTTCTCTCGCGTTTCAAATCCGTTATGAACAACCGCACCGTTGAGTACCTCGGTACGCATACGCGTAGTTGTGGCTCAAAAGCTCAAAAAACATCCGTTTTGAGGAATGTAAATTGAAAAGCACTGAAAACTGTGATATAATAACCTTGAGCAGGATTCATTCTTTTAAGGAAAACCCGAAAACTTTAATAATAAATAGTTCTTATGATATAATTAAATAAATACGTTTTAGCGGAGGCGATAGAATGAAACACATTAATACTAACCTTATAGTATTATTTCTGCCTATCTTCGCTTTTGCAATAGCCCTTATTGTATTAAGACTTTTCTCCTATTCAAACCGAATATATTATAAAACCGAGACCTTTTCGGAAGGCACCGAACCGCTTAAAAATCCATATTGCGGCTTTTATCATATTATCTGCTATACCCTGTCCGATGATTATACGCCGTCGGATAATATCTATTGCGTTATTGATTCCTACAGCGAGCCTTTGGCTCTGATTGAAATTAACCTGAAAAACTACCCTGCAAGTGTAATAAGCGAGAAAGGACTTGAACAGTTAAATGATATTTTAGCCGCTTGGAAAAAATCACCTAACAGTACGAAGCTTATACTCCGTTTTCTTTATGACTGGGACGGAGCGGCTTTGGCTACAGAGCCTGATTCCGTCGAAATTATACTTAAGCATATGGAACAGATAAGTAAATCGGTTAACCGATACCGAGATTCCGTCTATATAATGCAGGGTGTATTTATCGGCAACTGGGGTGAAATGCACCATTCTAAATTTCAAGACGATGACTCCTTAAAACAACTGATTAATAAACTAAACAATGTTATTGACCCGTCAATATATCTGTCATTACGAACGCCCAAACAATGGCGAACCGTAAACTGCTCTTATCAGCTGAAAAACGATACACGCATCGGCCTTTTTAACGATGGCATTTTAGGTTCTGAAAGCGACCTTGGCACATACGCCGAAAACGAGAGAGAAATAGAACTGGAATTTCAAAATCAGCTTTGCCGATATGTTCCAAACGGCGGCGAAGTCGTTTATAATAATAATTTGAGCAAACTTGATACCGCTGTTTCGGCGTTTAAAAAAATGCACATTTCCTATCTTAACGCCGATTATGACAATCGAGTGTTTGAAGAGTTCAAGAGTTCGGTTTGGCAGGGTGATGACGCTTTTAACGGTTGCGACGGCTTCAGCTATATTAAAGCACATCTTGGATACCGTTATTCAATCGACTCCTTTAGAATCAAGAGATCCGGTCTTTTGAATACCGATTATACACTTTGCCTTACTGTTAAAAACAGCGGTTTTTCAAACACCCTTAAATCGTTTAAAAGCACAATCACCCTTATAAACGAGGAAACAGAAAATTATGTCGCCATTCCGATTAGCGCCGATTTCAAAAGTATCGGGAGCGGAAATAAAAAAAACTTTACGGCAAGGCTGCCTGTAAAGGAATTAAAGCAAGGCGATTATCTTATTTATTTTTCCGTAAATGATGTCTCAAACGGGCAAGCGATTATTTTAGGGAACAAAAATAAAATTACAGAAAACGGGTATTTATTAGGGCGGCTGAAAAAATAAATCAGCCGTCCTTTTAATTTGATATTAGCTTTTTTACAAGCTTTCCTCTGTCCCCTGCTTTTTTCATTATCGCCGATATGGAAGCACGCTTAAACTTCCTGTTATTATTCAAAAAGCGAATAAGCGTTGCAATCCACAAGGCAGGCCACAAGGGTATCACCCTGCCCGCTTTGGGGAAATTAATATGCATTTGATGATGAAATTCCTTTACATATGCCAAAACAGAGCTTCCGTCCATACCCACCATTCGCTCGGACTCGCTGTAGCCAAATTCACCCGCGTCTAAAATATCCCTTAAAAATTCGTCTGTCAACTCCTTTTCGGTAAGAATATTATAAGGGAACGGACTTTTTTCTGCTGACAGTCCGAGATATTGGCTACAAACCGAGGTCACAGCCTTGGCAAATTCTTCTGTGCCGCTGTTGAAAACCATTTTTAAAAAATTATCACGGGCGTTTTCGTCATCGCAATTTTCCCACAAAACGACCCAGTCGCAAAGATTTCTAAGCCCAAATCCCCCCATAACAAAGTGCCCGAGCATATGGATAATCAGATAAAACGCTTGATACTCTGTATCATATACATAAAGCCTTGCTCCGTTGCAGTCTATCGGCACACAATGAGTAATGCTTGCTTTTTCTATTGATTTAAGATGATTATTCAAACGCTTGTCTTTAAACTCGTCCGCCCACGCAGTATGAAGCTCCACTGTTTCACTCTTTTGGGAAATCAAGACTAAATGATGATTTGCGTGCCAATCCTTAGAATGTTTAAATCCGTTTTCACAAAGAATTTTTTCCGCTTTCCTTGCGTCCTCCGAATTAAAGAAAAACAAATCAATATCGGTTGTTTTTCTAAACTCGGGAATCGGATAAAGTCTTGCAACAGCATAACCCTTTAAGGTAACCGCCGTGATACCCGCTTTGCTTAAAAGCGCGGTAAGCCTTACGTTAAGCGATTGCAGAGTAATACCTTTGTGGACGGTTCTCACCGTTTTAAGCTCAAAATCATTTTGTGTTTTGTCGGACAGATTAACCGAGTTAAATATAACCCCCATTAAAACCGAAACCTCGTGACGGTCGGCAAGCGAATATATCTGCTCCCATTCATCGTTACTAAGGTCCGGAATTTCACAAGCACCGTTTGACGGCTTTAGGCTCTGCCCTAAATATTCAAGCAGTATGCGCTCGGTTTCACTGATTATTAAATTCGGCATCATAACGACTTTAACCTCTTGAAAATATACCTGATAAGGAGAATAACCTTTTGTATAAGGCTTTTTTTAAGATAACCGTGCAAGGTATCAATATCCTCGCCGTTTTCCAATCCCTTAAAAAATTTATTTCTGTTTGGGTGCATTTCAACCGATTGTTTCCTTATCTCAGCTTTTGGCAATGCTCTATCAAGGCTTGCTTCTCTTAAATTAAGGTTTTCCATAAACGCTTCAAGCATTTGTTTTCCTTTTAATGAATTTAGAATAATAACCGACGCGCCCCTGTCATCGTCCATATCGGGCATATAGTTCTCTATCCCCCAACTGTCGCCTATTGTCATATCCGATATTCTCGGAAAGCCTTTAAATCGGCAATCGTAGCAGGACGGGCGCAAATCGATATTGCCTAAAAATAATTTCATAAATACATCTTTATAAAATCTCACGCAATACCGCCTATTATCGGAAAACTCTATGTTTACCGAATAGTTTTTCCAGCCGCTTTCCTTGCTGCGGAATTCAATTTTTTCAATCGGAACGTTATACTGTTCCTTTTTATCGTCTAAATACATTTTCCAGATTTTAGGCGACGGTACGCCGTGACAAAGAACATCAAGCGTATAAAGATTTTCATAATCCTTGCTAAGATACTTTTTTAATCCCGCAATCTGGCACGCCGTTCCCGTAAACAAAACCTTACGGTTGTTTTCCAAATATCGCTTTACAAGCTGATATGTGTCCCCTAATCTGCTTTGAACATACTTGCTCCCGCGTAATTTTGAAAGCTCCTCTTCGGTTTCGACCGCAATATGACAAACATCAAAATTTTCATCGAACGCCGCGCCGAAAACTACGCCGTTTTGATTTATAATCCACTCAGCGGCAAGGGAAAATATACCCCCTGAAGAACTTTGCTCCCTGATTTCTTCGTTTTTGTTATAGCCTATAAAAGCATTTATAAGCTTTTCATCAGACTGTGCTGATAATCCGTATTTCGCCTCCCTCTGACGAGGGAGGTGGCACGGCTTTGCCGTGACGGAGGGAGAGAAATCGTTATAGTTGCGACTTTCCCGACTACCCCTCAGTCTGCTTTGCAGACAGCTCCCCTGAAAAGGGGAGCCTAAAACGGCTTTATCTTTAATAGGACAAACCCTTTCGCATTTACGGCAATGAATACATTTTTCATTATCAACAGTAGGATAAAGGAAGCCCTCCTTATCCTCTTTCATTTCAATGCATTTTACAGGGCATATGTGCATACACGCCGTACAACCGCAGCATTCTTTTTTATCTACCATTTTTTATCTTCCCCAACATACCAAGTAGCATATTTTTTTCTTCCTTATTACAACTCAAGACAATAACCGAAGCGCAGTAAATAACTATAAATACACAAATGCTTATAAAAAATATCCATATATTTTTAAACGGAATAAACCGAATAAACACTATTGCCGTTATTACGGGAATAACAAGACCTTTAAAGGTTTTAAATATTTCCTTCCAAAAATATTTCATATCTATCTTTAATACCTTGTGATAAAATATATTCATAATTAATCCGTTAGCTATAAGCAAACTTAAAGCTGTTCCTATAGCCGTACCGATTGCCCCAAACCTGCTTGCAAGCGGTATACTGATTATCACATTTCCGATTGCCATTATCAAATAAATAATCGACCTGAATTGGTGCTTATTAAGCGCCCTCTGCATTTCGATACCGACATTTTGAATTAGCGGAATAAGGGCGGGCAATATCAAAAACAATGCCACCGCATAGGCGTTTTCGTACCCTTTGCCTGCGTAAATATTTACAATAAAATATTTACCGAACACTATAAATCCCAATGTGGGCAGACCCAAAATCATCCATTGTATTCTGCCGATTTTTGCCATAAGACCCGTAAACTCGGCACTTGCTTTATTTCCTTTTTGCGCGGCAATAAGATTAACTCTCGGGGAAAATACGGACGAAATTGTTGTGGAAAAGGTCATAAACAGGCTGTTGAACTGCGAAGCAACACCGTATACCGCTACCTCGTTAGTTCCGCTTGTATGACCGAGTATCAGCTTATCAACATTCCAGTTTATCTGGTCGATAATCATATTTATAAACAAAAAAGAGCTGAATACCGATATTTCCTTTAAAAGCTTACAATCAAAGCCCTTGAAAGAAACAGGAATTTTAATTTTTTTGATACAAAACCAAATATTTACCGCAAGCCTAACAAAAGTCAAGACAGTTGAAACGGTAACAAGCATAACGCTCCTATATCCAATTAATAAAAGCGGAAGGGTTATAAAGGGACTTAAAACCGTCGACGCAAGCCCTACAATACGCTGAAAAACAAACTGCTCATACGCGCTTATAATAGAATCTAACAAACCGCTTATAAGCGAAACAGCTATGTTAACGACGAGAATAATCATTAGTATTTCAGCTTTTGACAGCTCTGTATCCGTCAGCTTATCACCGAAAATTTGTTTTGGGAAACAGCTTAAAACTATTCCGCATATTAAAGCCAAAGCCGCCAATACCGAAAACAGTATTAAAAACAATCCGTTTAAGGACGCTGTTTTTTCTTTATCGCCGTAAGACTTTGCGAAAAAACGCATATACGCGCCCGAAAAGCCAAGGCTAAAAAGGCTTAAATAGCTTACTACGCCTGATACTAACGAATAAAGTCCATATTCGCTTTGACCTAAAAGCCTTATCATAACAGGCATATATACAAGCTGTATGACGAGTGATACCGCAGTTGTTATGTAAGATAACACAACACCCGCTTTTAACTGATTTTTCACTGTTTACTCCGTTCTAATCGTTTTTTAGAGCATTTTCGAGATATTTAAGGGACTCTTCCCTGCGCTCCTCCCAATGCTCATGTGCATAAGTAAAATCCATTTTCGGAATTTCTTTTATTTCCGTTAATTCCCGTTCCGTCATCAACTGATTTTCCAAATGATATTCTTCAAGGAAATCGTAAATTCTGCTGTTCATCGTTCCCTTTTCACCTATTCCGTCCCGTTCAAATACTGCAAACGGCGTTTTAAAAATCATTGAAAATACGCAGGCATGAAAGGAATCGGTAATTACAAACTCCGCGTTTTTTATAAGACCGATAAACTCACGCGGTCCTGAAGAATAATCCCGTATATCGCCGAAAAACAGATCGCACTTACGCACAACATTTAAAAATATATGCGGAAATGTCAAAACAGGCAAATGAAGCTGTTTGGCAACTTTTCTTACTGCCTCGCGCTGCTCTATGCTGTCACTTAACAAATAACACAAGATATATTTATCTTTGGTTTTAGTTTCTCTTGCTGAGTGCATCCATTCGTCTGCTGTCATCAATAAAACAGGGTCTGCAACCACCTTGATATTTTTATCTGTGAGCGGTTGTAATATCGGCAATGATTTTTTTTCGCGCACGGAAATTGCATCTAATGAATTTAAGCCGTCACCCATTATTTTTTTAAAGCTTGGACTTGCTTCTAAAACTGCCATACTCGGCGCATAAGCTATTTTTTTAAAAGACGTAGGAACGAACTGTAATGTATTTACCTCTATATTCTGAGGTTCCTTACAGTCATTCCAAATTTGATCTCCTCCGCATATGAACACTTCGTAGCGATTTATACTTTTATATATAGAATCATAATTATAAGATGATTCACTGTGAGGAATTTCACACATAAAACTATCAAACGCTTGTTTTCTGCGATTTAATTTTTTTTTATTAAGCTTATCAAAGAAAAATATTCCGAAATAATATATTATTTGATAAAAACTCTTAACTATACCTTTTTTATTATCCTGTTCTGCCTTTACATTTTCAACAGTAGGCACATAATCTATTTGTTCGGCTTCTATCCCGAAATGTTCTTTTAACACCTTCGGCAAGGCGTAAGCCTGTAATAAACCGCCGAAATTATAGTTTTCATGGTATGTAGTGATGATACCGACTTTATTATTGTTAATTATCTCGTCTTCCAACTCACTCACCTCTTACTATCTTTAAAAATAAAGGACCAAACAACAGCAGTACATTTTCCAAGCGGAATTTAACAAGGATATATTTAAATTTATTAATTCCTCGGCTCTGCTTTAGGGGGCAATATTTTCGATATTTGTTAAATTCCATTTTAATCCTTAGCATTGATAACTGTTGCCCTTTTTCTTTATAAGAAAGAGGGCATAAATATGAACTTAACTGATAAATCGCCCATATATAATTGTCATATGCCACCTCGGCATATGCCGTATCATACATATCTTTATAAATTGATTTTAAAAATTTCTTTTGATGTTCCCAAATCACTGCGCGGTGTTCTATTGTTTCTTTATTCCAACGGCGACTCGTTGAGCCTTGGACAAAACGGTAATGGTATAATGCTTTTGGTATGTATGCTGTTTTTTTTGCATTGCAAAAAGCATCCGTCACATAGCTTATATCCTCACCGCTTATTATATTTTCAAATCTTATGGATTTTACTTTTTCTTTCCTAAATAAATTAAGTGTCAAAGCAAACTTATTTTGTTTCCAAAAATTTGTAAAATCCTTTTTGATGTCATTTTGAGTGATAATAATATTATCTTTATGATTATACTTTATCGGCTCTTTTCCAGCAACTTGTTCATATACTATTCCGAACTGCACAATATCCGCATTTGTATCTCTCATTCGGTCAATGCAGGTTTCTAAAAGGCTTTTATCAATCCAATCGTCCGCGTCCATAAAATAAATAAAATCGCCCGTTGCATTGTCTAAGCCGATATTTCTTGTGGGCCCGGGTCCGTGATTTTCCGTATCGTTTTCAAGTAAAACGATTCTACTGTCCTTTTCAGCATATTTTTCGCATATTTTTTTGCTGTTATCTGTAGACCTATCGTTTATTAAAAGCAATTCAAAATCCGTATAGGTCTGATTTAAAACAGATTCGATTGCTTCTCGTAAATATTTTTCGGCATTGTAAATCGGCATAATAACAGATACATTTGACATTTTATCCCTCTTTAACATTTTATCATAATTATCCGACTGTTTTAAAATATAATGTCCCTATTAAAATTATCGACAATTCAAAATTATGCTTTACAAGCGATTTTACAATCCTGCGCATACCTGAATACTCGGCACAGTTAAAATCTTTTTTATATTTTTCGATTTTCATTACGCTTGCTATATTTTTTATCAGATTACATTTTTCTTTTATTGACAGCGGACACTTTTTTTCGCATAAAAAATACATATATCCCGTATATCTTTCTATCGCCGTATTTTTCATCGTTTGCGAGTTTTCATTTAATCCGCAATATTCAAGGAATTTACTTTCCTTTTCCCATAATGTGATGCTTTGTTCAAAAAACAGGCTATCCCATTCGGATGAGTGGGAAATCGAATTATTAACTACCCTGTAATGATAATATTCCCTATCTATTCCGCATACCTTTTTGACATTACACAGTAAATCCATTTGAAAACAAATGTCTTCACAGGTTCTGTATTTATTATGGCGCACATCTTTTATTATCTCGCTTCTTATAAGCTCGTGGCACTCCGACCATGTTCCGCGTAAAATCTCATTTGCTATAACTTTAAAGTCTTCAAAAACAAAATTACCGCACGGCTTAAGCGGCTTTTTAATAATTTTACCGTTATCCTCAATAACAAACCCGAACGGGACAATATCCGCTCCTGTTTTTTCCGCTACTGAAACGGTATCTCGTAATAAATCCTTTTCAATCCAATCGTCCGCGTCAATAAAATAAGTGTACTTTCCGCTTATTCTCTCAATTCCGTAATTTCGCGCGATTCCCGGACCGTGTTCCCCGGAATCGTTTTTATAAAGCTTAATTCTGCCGTCCTTTTCGGCGTAGGCTTCTATTATCTGTACGCTCTTATCCGTAGAGCCATCGTCGACTGCAAGAAGCTCCCAATTTTCATAGGTTTGAGCAATTATGCTGTCCACCGCCTCCGACAAAAAGCGTTCGCCGTTATATATCGGCATAATAATGCTTACAAGCGGCTTATTGTCCTTCATTTTAATAACCTCCGATTACCGTTCCCATTCTATTTGTTCCTCAATCACCCTTGCGGGACTTCCCCCGATAAGGAGCTTTTCACCGTCAAACCGCTTTGTAACAAGACTTCTGTAGGCGACAACGCTTCCGTCCGGTATAGCGCTGTTCTTCAAAATATGGGAAAACGCCGCCACCCAAACGCGGTTACCTATTTTAATTCCTCCGCATTCGCTTATCTCTTGCTTGTTTTTATGTATCAGCTTATGATTATCCGAATCGAGCAATTCCACATTCCAGCCAAACAGGGCGTTATCCCCTATTGTGATTTTATCGTTACAGGAAATAGCGCAGTTCTTATTGCAGAAAAAGTTATCCCCTATTTCAAGGCTGCCCAAATCCAACACAAGCGATATTCCCGAAGACATAGTGCATCTGCCGTTGAATTTAAGGCAGGCGTTATTGTTTAAAAACAGATAATTTTTTCTACCCTCATCTCTGCTCTGGGTTCCGCCCCAGCCGATTCTTACCATAAAGGTTGTCGGTTTGCAGCCAAATGTAATAATTCGGCTTAATTTACCGATTCGGGTTTTATGACCTACAAATATCGGCAGCTTAAGCGCCGTCTTAAAGGGAAGACAGCGAAAATTTACATAAAGGGTAATAGGCAGACTTATAATCAGAGATAATATTTCCCGCGTTCTTAATGAAAATATGTCTTTAATTCCCATTTTCTGTCTCCCTGTTTTCGTTAATTATTTCATAAACCGTTTTAACAAAATTCTTATAATAGGTTGCCTCGTTGTATTGCTCGCTTTGTATTTTCGCATTTTGAGACATTTGCTTTCTGACTTCCGGGTGCTCTTTCATATAGCCGATTGCTTTTTTGAGATTTTCTATAACATTTTCTTTTTCTATAATCAAGGCGGTGCTATCGTCTATATACTCGGTTACTCCGCCTGATTTTGTTACTATAAGGGGCAGTCCCTCCGCCATAGCTTCAAGAATAACCAGCCCCGCCGCTTCTTCTGCCAAGGTGGGAACGCACTGTATATCCGCCGCCGCCGCGTATTTATAAACTTCGCTGTTATCTATATAACCCGTAAAAATAATACGGTCTTTGTTTTCTTTTGCTAATTTCTTTACCTTTTTCGCATAGGGTGAAAAAGCCCATTTTCCAAAATTTGCACTGCCGACAATCATAAGCTTTATATGCTTGTCTTTTAAGCCGATAACTGCTTTCATCAGCTCAAGCACGCCCTTAATCTGCATAATTCTTCCCACAAAAAGAACTACAAAATCCTGCTCGGTGAGTCCTAATTTTTCTCTAATACTTTTTCTCCCGTCATCGATGACCTCTTTATTAAATTTATCTGTATCAATCGCGTTTTTAAGTGTATGGGCTTTTACAGATGTTTTGCAAGCGTTTATGTACTCTTTAGTCACAAACTCGCTTACGCCTATCATATGCCCGTAGCCCTTAACAATATTTTCATTAGGTATGTAGTGAATATGAGCGTGGAAAACCAGTTGTTCACGCTTATAACCCTTTGCTATATCTATAACCGCCTGCTCGTCTCCGCCCTCTACAATAAGCAAATCAAATTTTTCATTCGTTATAACGGGTGCGATTTCATTATAATGCCTTTGAAGTACTCTGATTGTTTTGCCGGTTAATGCTCTCACAGCCATAAATACCGCGTGCTTTGCTAAATTCCAAAAGGTGTTCGTATGCGTCCATACAAATCTTACCTCGGGATATTTTTTGGCAGCCTCCACCGCTTCTTTGTGATAGACGGAAAAAACGGTCAGTTTTAAGCCGTCTTCCTTAGAATATTTTTTAACAACGCTTGTAATCAGCGTTTCAATCGCTCCGCCGCATACCGCAGGAACAGGCATAACCCCGCCCATTATTATCCCGATGTTATACATTATTTTACCTTTCACACCTTTTTACAAAAATCTTTCAAGCAGTCCGCGGGATTTAATAGCCGCGGAAAAGGCAACAGACGGATTTAATCCGATAAACACAAGAGAGAGTTTTTGCACTGTAGACAGCTTTCTCTTTTTCAGTCGGTTTATTATATCCTTTGTTTGCTTTTCGGCTTGAGCGAAATGCTCTTTGTCTTCGTTGTTTGTTATCAGTTTTTTGCTTTCGTTCAAATGCTCCAGCGAATAAATTAAAACCTTGTATGCCTGTGCAGAATATTCTTCTTCCTTTAAATAAATATTTATTCTTTCTTCGAAAGCCTCTATTATATCAAAGCACTTACCGATATTCTGATTGCCCATAATGCCGTTATTGCGCTGACGGTAATAATAAAGAGCTTCCTCAACAGCAACCACCGTAATATCCATTTGGTATATATCATTTGCCCAGAACTCGTCCTCATGATATTTTCCAAAGCGGAATCTCATATTTTGGAATGTTTCTGCCTTATATAACTTATTCCACGCGACTGTCCAAAATCCGTAATTACGCTCGTTTTTTCGGTAATAGAATATCTCTTTTCCGCTTAAAACCTCTGCCTTATTTTCAGTGGAGAAGTCCTTTTCTCCGTCTTCAAAAAAGCAACGAAAATTGCAAACGGCAATATCCGCATTCCGCTTGATAATATTTTGATATAAACATTCCACCATATCAGGTGCTATATAATCGTCGCTGTCAACAAACATAAAGTAATTGCCTGAAGCATTATCGAGCCCTTTATTTCGCGCGTCCGAAAGACCGCCGTTTGCTTTGTGAATCACCGTTATATGACTGTCCAAAGCGGCGTATTCGTCACAGATTTTGCCCGAATTGTCTTTAGAGCCATCGTCCACAAGTATCAGCTCAAAATCCTTAAAGGTTTGAGCCAATATACTGTCTATACATTGTTTTATGTATTCTTCTACCTGATAAACAGGCACGATAATACTTATCTCTGCCATATTCTCTCCCTCTATGACAACTCATTCAAAACTCTTTTCCACTTTTCTATTATGCTTTTCTCGCTGAAGCGTTCAAGCCCTGTAAAAGCATTTTCGCTCATTTCCTTAAGCTTGCTTGGATTTTCTATTAAATTATCGATTTCCGAAATCATTTTTTCGCAGTCAAAGGTTGGAATCAATATACCGTTTTGTCCGTTGCTTATAATCTCGGATGGGCCCACCTTAACATCAAAGCTAATACACGGCACCTTCATTTGCAAAGCCTCTACAAGGCACATACCGAAGCCTTCGTATCTTGTAGTCAGTACAAATAGCTTTGCTTTTTCAAGATAAGCTTCAACGCTATCAACCGTTCCCTCTAAAATAAGCTGATTTTGAAGAGCGTTTTCCGATATTGCTTGTTCAAGAATGTGCCTTTCCTCGCCATCTCCTAAAACAAGCCACTTCCAGTCACTGTGCTTTTTTAAGACAGACACCGCAACCTTTGCAAGAAATTCTGTTCCCTTTTGATAGGTAAGCCTGCCTGCAGTCACAATAATATTTTCTTGCGGTACTGCTTGATTCCTATGCATTTCGGTCGGCATATTATAAATATTACTTATCCGTGTTTTTCTGCCTAAAAGCTTTTCGTAATTACCCTTATCCTCATTGGTAAGGGTAATAATATGGTCTGCAAAGCGCACCGTCAATCTCGATATCAATTTGCGGTACAGAATGCTCTGCTCATACTCGCAGTTAAAATGCTCCCAAGAAACCACTTTGGTTTTAAGTCCCTTTGTTGCAGGCAAAGAAAGAACATCCAGCACTATATCAATATCTATGATAATATCTATCTGTTGCTCTTTTATAAATTTTCTAAGCTTAGCGATTAACGGAATATATCCCGGTCCCGGATTTATCCATTTTTTCCCTAAGCG
The DNA here is from genome assembly GCA_964601235.1 of uncultured Ruminococcus sp. Taxonomy (GTDB): domain Bacteria; phylum Bacillota; class Clostridia; order Oscillospirales; family Acutalibacteraceae; genus UBA737. The sequence goes on along the minus strand of CAZRMP010000005.1, from coordinate 28,034 downwards.
ATATCTTTTAATCCCGTTATCAAGGGGATAAAAGGGCTTTGCCGATTGCTCGGTAAGGCTTAGAAAGCAAACATCATATGCACCCTCTTTATTTAAAGCGTTAGCAAGTTGTACGGAAACTCGCTCCGTTCCGCCGCTTCTGGTAATATCGCCCGAAAAAAAGCAAATTCTTTTCACATTCTACCCTCCGCTTTTTTTGCAGCGACCGGTTGTTTTTTATCCGGTATTTTAACCGTTGGCCACTTTTTTTGGGAATATAAAATAGATTTCATAATTCTAAACATATATTTTGTTGCGTTAACCGGCGTAAGATAACTTTGCCCCGCCATTCGGTCTTCCATTGTAACCTTGACTTCACGAATATCTGCTCCCATACGGATTAAAAATGTGAGAGTGTCAGGCTCGGGGGTAAAGTGACGGTTTTTAACAAAAAGCGACATTATACCGGCTGAGAATAACCTCATTCCGCTTGTAGGGTCGGAAAGTTCGTAATTTGCCGCAAAACGAACCGCGTGGAAAATCATCTTACCGCCTATCGTTCTAATTCTGAATGGCATTTTAGAATTTAAAAACCGAGAGCCGATCACAATATCACAATTGCTTTCTGCCATACAGTTCACTATATCATCTATGTATTTCGGCAGGTGCTGACCGTCTGCATCAAACTGAAGTGCCGCGTCATATCCGTTTTCAAGTGCATATTTCATACCGGTACGCACCGCCTCGGCAAGACCCAGATTAACAGTATGGCTTATAACATTATAATTGTTTTTCGCGCACAGCTCTTTTGTTTCATCGGTTGAGCCGTCATTTACTATTATGTAATCATAATCAGGACAGGTGCGCCTTAAGCTCTCAACTACACCCTTTAAGGTTTCCGCCTCGTTATAAGCGGGTATTATTATAATTAGCTTCATTTTCCATTCCCCTTAGGATACCAATGCAATAAATTCTTCCAATCCCTTTGTATTGCACAGTAACTTTTGCTTTGCTTTTTCCGAATAGCTTTTACATTCTTCCGGATTACGAATCATATCTAAAAGCTCTTCGCTTATCGTTTGAGGGTCAAGCCGACAAAGTCGACCGTCCACGCCGTCTTCAATTTGTTCCCTGTTACCGCTGCAATCGGTTGCAAGAATCGGTTTTCCGAGAATCTGCGCCTCCTGCAAAGCTATGCTCTTACCCTCAAACCGGGTGGCATGGACATACAAATCGCAACCCTTTATATAAGGATAAGGGTTTTGTTTGACACCCAAAAGGATAAAATCTTTTTCCAGTCCATTATCCTTTATCTGCTGTTCAAGCTCCTTTCTTAATTCTCCCTCTCCCAACACATACCACCTGATAGGCATATTACTTTTCTCTTTAAGCAATCTCATTGTTTCAATCGCTATATCATACCTTTTCTGCTTTGTAAGCCTGCCGACCGTCAAAATTCTAATTCCCTCAAATCCGTCATCAAATCCGACGCCCTCATTTGCCATTTTAATAATTCTATTTTGATTTAATATGTTGTTAAATACCGAAGTTTTATTTTCATATTCGGGATATACCCTTAAAAAATGCTCCTTTACCTCATCGGACACCGCAAAAATTCTGTCAATTTTTTCATAACAGCCAAGGTCTAATTCCCTGTCGTAGCCCGCTTTTGCGTAATCTATATGCACAAACGCCGCCTTTTTCTTTGCGTTAATACGCTCCGCGGTATAATAGGTAGCTCCGCCCTCTAAATAAGCGACTGCCAAATCATATTCTTCCTTTATTGCGGGCGCGCCGTCCGCAAGTAAACGCCAAAACAACTTATCAGGCATAATCTTCCCTTTTTTGTGCATATTTAAGAAGTTCTTTATTAGATAAGGAGCGCGTCTTACGAACAAACCCTTTAGGATTCCTGCTTTAAGCACGCTTAACATTAACTGTCTTCTTCCCTTTCCCGTAAGAACGGAAACATCTTTATAGTTTTTATTAAGCAATCTCACATTTTGGGGTAGCTCGTGAATTAATTCTCCCTGACCTGTAAGTACAAACAGCGATATTTCATATTCGTCGGCATTAAGCTCACCGAACAGGTTAAGAATAGCCCGCTCAGCGCCGCCACAGCCCAAAGTATTAATGATAAATAGTAGTTTTTTCATCGTCTTCTTGCTTCTCCGTCGCTTTATTTATATCAATTTCAAGACTTCCCTCGGATTTTCTTTGCTCATCGAGATCAAATACCTTGGGAGACGGCTTTATTCCCTTTGCCTGTTTCATAATATTTCCCCTGCAGAACATATGCTCGTCAAGATTTTTCTCCATCCAGCGAAGCCGTGCAAAGGCTATGACAAAACCTATGACCGAACCGGTCCAAATGCCGAAGCCGTAGAATATATGGCTCATATGCGTTGCCGCGATTGAGGCTAAAAGGGTTGCCAAGCAAAAGCAACCGGCAGTCAGCAAAGCGCCCTTTAAATCTTCAAAATAATATAGGAATATAATTTCCGCATACATAAGGAACAGCACAAAATACCCTGCCGCAACCATAGGATAAATACGCATAACAAGACCCGCGTATCCCATTCTCGGCAAAAATATTACAAAAGCCAGATAAATAAAAACCGATACTACAAACTGCAGACGCAAAAGCGTCATAAGCTCGCTTGAAAGCCGCATAAACATATGCCTTTTGGTGTTTTTTATATCAATGCCCCTACCGCCAAACACTGCGTCCGCATAATCACGGTAGCGTTCGTGGAAGTACATTTCCACCCTTGATATAAATATAACGCTTGCAGAAATATTGGTAAACATTGCAAGACAGGTTGCCATATCGTAGGGTTGGTTGCAGACAAAGGTCTTCACTAAGTGCATTGCCATATCTGTTCCCCAGAACACAAAATTATGTATAAAAAGCCCCAGTGTGTAAAGGAAATTGATTAAAATTAACTGCCAGTATTTTTTGAAATATTCAAATACCCGCTTATATTCCTCGCTGTTATCCGGGAAAAACTGATGAATTTTCGCCCACTCCAGCACTGATGTTACAAAAAATCCCACCGTGAGAGCTAAAAGCATACTGTAGGTAACGCTCACCTTACAGACATAATGCAAAAAGAGCGACAGCAAAAACGCCGTAACCATTCCTATAAGGAAATAAAAGGATATTAATCGGTATTCCTTACATATAGATAAATACAGCATATTATAAAAGACCAGAACAAGCCCTACAAAACAGCAGTATCCCGTAAATACATAATAAATCGCCACTCCGCCGACCAGATGCTCATAAAAGCAAAACGGTATCGCAAACAGACAGCTAAAGCATACATTAGTCAAAAGACCTACCCTGTGGCAGGGCTGAACATCCTCATACCGTTCCTCAAATATAACATCCGACATATAACGGGAAAGCACCGCATTAAACGGAGAGGTTGTAAGCAAAGAAAATATAAAAACGTACAGTACAGTGCAGGAGAAAAGCTCACGGTCCATATAGCGCACCGTGTTAAACTTAAGAACATACTGCATAAGCGTAAGGTTGATAATTACAACAAGAACAGGAGCAATTGTTACGACTGTGCTGTAAAAAAAGCCGAGAATATCAGTTGTAATGGTATTCTTTTTATAAATATTATTAAGCTTTACACCGATTCCTGCCATATTTATCTCCTTTCTGTGCGATATTTTATCTTACCCGTCTTCCCAGACGGCATTTTGCCTTTCGGCGGCTTGCTTATAAATATCCGTATAGGTTTTTTTCATATCCTCAATTTTATATTTCCGTATGAGCCGCTTATATCCCGCGTCCGCCATACGCTTGCGCTCGGCAGGGTTTTCCGCCATATAAACCATGGCGTTCGCAATTTCCTCTATGTTCATAATATGGGTCAAAATACCCGCTTTTCCGAAATCGTCGTCCTCGCCGTACAAAAGACCTTTGCAATTACCCACATCGGTAGCTATAACCGGCACATGCGCCGCAAAGCTTTCAAGTATTGTAAGAGGCTGACCCTCGCTGATGCTCGTAAGTATAGTCATATCCATCCAGCCCAAATAATCCGTAGTATTGATTCTGCCTGTAAATTCTAAATCCGAAAGCCCAAGCTGCTTCGCCATTTTAAAGCATTCCGCTGCATATTCGGGTTCTTCGTCATAAGGGCCCATAATCCAAAGCTTAAGCCTGTGACAGCGTTTTTTAGCATAGGCGAAGGCCTGTATCATCGTTTTTACATCTTTTATGGGCGCCACGCGCAAAACCGCACCGATATGTATATACCCCTCGTTTTTGGGATCAAGTCCGGGCAAATTCTCAAATCTTTTATAATCAATTCCGTTAGGCGTAATCAAAAGCTTTTCTTTTTGACAGCCAAGCTCCTCTTGAAGCTCGCAGGCGTGTTCATATAGCCCTGTCACCACATCGGCGGTATCATATGCCACCTTAGACATTTTCTTGAACTGGCGAATCCAGATTTTTTTATAAGTGCGCTGTACCCACTCCGCCTTTATCAGCTCTTCTTCCCTCTCGCGGGTGTAAATGCCGTGCTCGGATATAATAAGCTGTCCTTTATGAAAATGCTTGCCCATACACCCGATTATACCTGCATATCCCGTTGAAACCGCATGATACACATCGGCTTTTGGAATCTCCGTAGATAACGCAAGAAAAAGCGGAAGATACATTGAGCGCATGGTCCATAAAAAATCTGAAAATACAATATCCGGGTACTGCAGATTATAACAGTCCCTAACGGCGTGATAAAAATCCTCGCCCATAAGAAGCCGGTTTATTGACACATTGTTATAACGGAAATAGTCAAACAGCCTCGTCCACTCAACTTCCTGATCAAGCAAAAGACTTCTGAGTGCGTGGTATTCCTTAGGCTTTAGCCGAGATTTATGCAACTTATTTACACTGCCCCAGTCCGCATCCTGAAGATAAATCTCGTGAACCTCCTTAACATTTTCGGGCAGCTTATACGCAAATTTTCCGCTTAGTTCTCTGTTTGCTATAATAGAAAGCAAAACGAACTCTTGCTTGGGAAAGGTTTGTATCATACTATGGATCCAGCCGGACACGCCGCCGACCGCATAAGGGTAACACCCTTCCGATATAATACATATTCGCATAAGCCGCACCTCTTTTCCTTTCTATTCTTTATAATACGGATTAATTTCTGATTTTAAAGTGATTTTTGCGGTACTATCCGTAAGGGTTAGCAGATAAGCGTCTTCTTCAATCTTTTTAAAGCTGCCGCCGGTCATTTCGTAAATCTCTTCGCCGTGGGTTCTAAGCAGTAGGTAAGCATCACCCTCAAAGCCTTCGGTTTTAACCGCGATGCTGTTTCCGCTTTTAGAAGTCTTAATACTTCCGTTTAAAAAATTCCGCACCCTTGCATCACTTTGACTTACGGTGGTTTTATCAAAGGCAGAAAAGGGTTTCCAGTATGTATCAATATTCGCCGCCATCTTATCCGCCAAATTCTGCCATTGGTCTTTTTCATTCTTGGGATTTAATATTCGGAATATATCCACCTGAACATTACTATACCCTAATGCGGTTTCAATGCTTTTAAGCCTTAGGCTGTCTCTATAGCTGTGCTTGTACGAGTCAGCCGTTGCGTTCTGGCAGATAAGCTTATCTGTGAGCCAATATAAGATCGGCTCCTCCTCGGTATATTCTCCCACCACAGTGCGAATACCGTCAAAATAATCAATCTGCCCGTTGCCGTTAATTAAAGCTTCAAGCTTATCCTTATTTTCCTTGCGTACATATCCGCCCGCAAACAGATAATTAAGTTTTAGTTTTTCAAGTTCTTTTTTTTCATTGTTAACAGATGAGCGAATGTTCACACTGTCTATTCGTCCAAGCGTTACCCCTGCCTCTGCCGATTCTTCGTTAAAATATTTAAGATAATCGATAAGGTTTTCTGTTTTCGGTGCTTTCCTCGTGCTGTCATTTTGTTTTACCGAAACAAAGGAGGTGATTTTCCAGTTGCCCTTGTCGGCCGCCGCCACAAAGGACGGCCAAAGAATATCTCGGCAAAACTGTTCGACCGTCATTCCGTAAACCGCCGCCATTTGCTGTTCGTTTTCGTTGGTTAAATCGGGAAAGCCCGCCATAAAGAAATTTTGCGCGTTCACAACCGAATAAAGAGAATACTCCTCGGTTTCATAAAGCATTGCGTCAAGTATTCCTATACCGGCTGTCAGTATATAATCGCCGTTCACCGCAAATACCGAACCTTTATCCATATTACTTCTCCAGATAATCGCGGGCATATCCTCATTGTTAAGACCCATTGAGTCTTTCTCCTCGCCTGAAATGAAACCCACCATATAGGTTTTTGTCCGAGAAGAAATATCGTACCAGGGTATCTCGCTTTCCATATCCGCAAGTTCCGAATTGCTTGCAGCATCAAAGGAATAATGGGTTTCTCCCCCGAGCAAAAAACCGCTGTAAAGACGGATTTCCGACAATTTTACCGACTCGGCCCGCAAATTCTGAATACCCAAAAGATTCCTGAGCGTTGAGCTTCCCTTTACAGTACTGTAAGACGGCATACGGTAAAAAATCACAACCCCGCCGTTTTTTACATATTGAGTAAGTATTTTGGCGTAATCCTCGGTATTTGTTTTAAGGAGTTCACCGTCCACAAGCAAATAAGTTCGATCAATGTATGCCGTAGCGATTATTCCATCCGCCCCGTCAAGAGAGGAAAGGGCTGTAAATGCTTTCTTTCGGTATTCCGTCCACTCCTTTATAACGGTCATATAGCCGTTATCCTCTTCTCCGAAACAAATCACCTGCTCTGCGGTTTTCCCGTCTGTAGGCAAGGTCGCTTTTTTCTCTATAAGCTCGGTTTCCGCCATATGATTTACATCGTAATCGTTATAATACTCCTTTAAAACCACAGAGGAGAGAAAAAGCGTCAACACGACAATAATCATAATAAACATCATCAAAAAATTCCGTTTTGACAGCATCTCTCTTCCTCCTTTTTATATGTTTATTGCTGAATCATTCGTATAAGTTCAAGCGTTTTATTGTCAACCGCTACAGATGAGTTCCTGAGCTGATCTAACACTTCAAAAAATTTATCCCTTTGTCCCGTCTCAAAATACAATTTGAGCCTTAATGTATAAGCCGCAAGCAGGTTGGGATACTGCTCAAAAAAGCGGTTTCCCCAAAGCTCTGCATTGTCATATTCCTTTAGTTCCATAACTCTGGCGATAAGGGATTCATAACATTGGTGCGTAAGACTTCCCCTTGCATTTTGAAAGAGGGTTTCACAAAGTTCCTCCATCTGAGCCACAAAATCTATCTGTTCAGTATTTGTAAAAACATTTTGTTTAAGCATATGATTCATATACTTAATAAGCTTTAAAATAAGCTTCCGGCACTCCTCATCCTTAATATCGTGCTCGTCTATAATATGCTGTGTTTTTCTCACATTATCTCGGAAGGTATCCATCTTGCTCTGTAAAAAGGATGCGGCATAGTGGGCAACCTCCGAATCGTCGCTGTCAAGCGCCAAGGCTATTGCGGAAAAGGACTCATCGGTGTCGCCTAAAAGCACATTAAGCATATTGGCGCGCTTTTTTTCCTTATCCGACACAAGGATAGCCTCGCCTACAGATACGATATTACGCTCTCTTTCTTCATCAGCCTTAACCCGTGCCATATGTCTTTTCTTGCTGAATTCAACATCCGAAAGGTCCCTTTGTCCGATTTTTATGAAGCGGTACTTTAGATAAGAAAAAAGAAAATACATAATTCCGACTATCGGGCAAAGCAGCATAACAACGGTGTTCATTACATACTGCTTTCGGTTATCCGTATCCTTTTTGAAAACGAGCCACCAAACAAGATACTGGAGTGCAGCCAAAGTATTTAAAATCAGTAAGCTTACGAAAATTATACCTGCACGCGTCATAAATCGTTCTCCCCGCTTATAACCGTGCTTACACCATTTTTACCAAGCTCTGTCATTAAGCGATTGCACTCTTCTTTATCGGTACCTGTAAGAAGAATATTAAGTCCGCCGTCCTCACCGTAGCCGAGATAAGAAAACGAATTAAGCTGTGAGCAAATAACTCCGGTATCCCCTGAAGTAACCCTCAAGAGAATATAATCCGTCTCATTTTTCTTTTTTGCCTCACGATAGATTTGGAGGAGTTCCTTAAATGCCGGTGCCTTTAATATTATGCCAACCTCCGATACGCGCTCATTTTCAAGAAACTCAAAATACTTTTCAGCCCGCCTTACCGATTTTCTTATAAGCTTACAAAGCACTATCAGACGGTTGGATTCATCAATAGTCATTCGCTCAAACGGAATACTCCAAAGCATAATCATCATATTGGGTTTTCCGTCCTCGAAGACGGCATATGCCATCATCGGATAATTAGAATCCATATCACGGTTAAGATATACAATGTCTTTGGTAATCGCGTCGTAAATCGGCTCTTTATCAGGCAAATAAACCTTATTGCCCATTGAGGCGGCTTTTTCCGAGGTATATCCAAAAAGCCTTGCGTAATTATCGCCGTCTATTCGATAAATAGAAACATCGTGACAATCTGTTACAGTCTTTACAAGCTCAAGGGCACGGAAAAGTATTTTTGTCGGGTCGTCCTCGCCGAGCCTATCTATCATATCGTAAACCGTACCAAGCGAATAGTCATAGTTTACAACCTGTGTGATTAGACCTTCCTTTACGCGCAGGTTACTGTCGTTTATATCGGTAATGTCGGTCACCCGCTCGGAAAGGAAGTCTACTTCCTGCTCTTTTTCCGCCTTAAGGAAATTAATCTGATCCTTCATATATCCGACTACAAGACCCACAATAAAGATTTCCGCAATCCACACATAAGTATTGTAATCGGTAATAACGGTTATTCCCGAATTGCTGTACATCTGCCTGAATATGTAACCCGCTGTAGCAAGCAACGCCGAAAATGTCGCCTGCCTCTGACCGTGTACTACCGAGAAGATTAAAACATAAATCAAGTAAAAATCGATTTTTGAAAAATACTGGCTCTCTGTCGCACGGTTGTTAAGCATAAAAAAGGGAATGAATAAAATCAAATTTTCCACATAAGGGAATGCCGCGCCGAGAAGCTTTAGTATTTTATAGTATATTCTGCGCCAAACGCTTAAACCGGGGTGATCGCTGTCAAGAAATTTTCCGCTGTGCTTCTTCATATAGCGGACGGTCATTTGTATAACTTCCTCGGTGCTGTACTTTATACCGAAGCCGAATTCCTCTTCAAAACGCTTATTTGAGAGTATAACGGTATTTTGTTCTTGGAGGGTATTATCAATTTTTTCAATATCTCTGCCAAGCGCGTTGTCTATAGCGCTTACTATCTGCAACTCGGAGCAAGCCTTGCTTGAGGAAATATTATAAAGTCCGTAATCGCTCTTTTCGCAGACGATAATCTTATATATGCTTTCCACAGCGTCGCCCATATAGGTAAGACCGTAGCTGTAGTTTCTTTTATAAGAAACCGTGCCGTCCCTAAAAGCGTCCAGACATTTACTCTCGCAAATCCCGAACGCCGCCTCGTCTTTATCCTTCGGGACATCACAAATTCTGTCAAGTCTTAAAACAACAACATCTTTATTTAACCGTTCTCGGTATAACCTACAGCTTTCTTCTGCCTGTAAAAGGGTTGTCGCCCTTATTCCGAAAGGAACAGGGTTTACCGCTTCTGTTACAGGGGCTTGATAAGAATCACCGAAAACCTCTGCCGAAGATAAATAAATAAGCCTTCCCTTATTTGTTGCTCCCCAGGCCAGCAGAACATTTTGAAGTCCTGCAGTATACTCGACCGCTTCTTTTGTCGAATCGGTATTATGAAAATTGCTGTCGAATGCACCGAGTATGATGGTAACATCAGGATTAACGCTGCGAAAAACCTCTTTTACCGAATCAGCAGAGTATGGGAAATCATACCGTTCGAACGCATGCTCATAGCGGTCAAGCGGATTTCTGTTTCCTGAGAGGACAAAAATTTTATGCCCCTCTTTATAAAGCTTTAGCGATAATCTTCTCATCATAGGCGACGCGCCGCCTACCAGCATTACATCCATAAATTACTCCATCATTTTTGTTCGGCTTCTGCTAATTGTACCCGTAATCAATAGCGAAATTATAAAGACTGTATTCATTCTGCTCGATATAATAACAGACAAATCTGTCATTTTCATAATACACCTTTAATTCGTTAGGATACAGTTCTTGAAATTTTTGTGCCCAATAATACATTCGCGACATTGTAACCGCGCGGTCAGGTCCGTTATAGGCATTAATTCCTGAATTATTCGGAAGCTCCTTAGCAGCCTCTTCTTCGGAAACCACGGGAATCTTACCGCCGTATCCGTTAGCGTAGTTAAGAGGCTTTTTTTCAATATAAAAATAAACCCTTTCGGTTGGAATGGTAACCTCTTTCGTTCTGTTCCAATGCTCCATATCCTCTAAAAACTCAATCGTTTCGGTATGGCGGCCGTATTTTTCTATCATACGAAGCTCGTCATTTGCGGAAACGATAGTCCATTTATTATTTTGCCCCTTATTGTCGTTCAAAATATTGGTGGTACAAAGGATTGCCTCGTTCATTTCAAGACCGCCTCCGCCAAAGGAGTCCCTTATCCAGTCATATTTAACACCGCATACGAGAACGGCTACTGTAAGCGCCAGCCCCAAGCCCTGCTGAACCTTTGGCAATCGGCAGATAAGCGCAAGGCTCACCGCGCCGTCAAGAGTCATTACAATAATAACGGGTATTAAATACGCGAAATAGATACAAACCCTGTAGGGCTCCATAATCATCGGCCAGCCAAGAGCTCCGCTTACAAGCACCAGACCTAAAATTATTTCCGCCGAAATAATCGAAATAATGCCCGCTCCTCGGTTAGGCTGGACAAATATATAAATAAATCCTATAATCGCCGCTGCAGCGATTCCGTATAAAACCCAGTTCATATCGGGCAGCTTAAAGGCATTATTTTCAGTACCCCATAAAAGCTTTTCCCTGTACCTCCAACCAATAAACAGAATAAGCACAGGCGGTATCAAGGTATAAATCCTGAGTCTGATTTTGCGGAATTTTGAATAATACGGAACCTTTTTATTTTCAAAAGAGATTTTACCTTTTTTAATTCCGCGGATTATTAAAAATATTCCGCCTGCCGTAACAGCCACAACAGCAATACATATAATTGTAAATACCAAAACGGTGTAATCTCTAAGGCCTATGACATTCATTGCCCAGTACATAGAGCCCTGCAGCTCTTTTCCCGTGAGAAATGCCGCCGCCATTGGCAGAAAGGCTAACAGCACGCTCAAAATCCCCGCAAGCATAACTCTTATAAAGTATTCTTTTCTGAAAAACAAATATCCGTAGCCCACCGCAATTCCTATGCAGATTATTCCCGCTATAATAGTATCGTAAAAATGGGCGGTAAGGGTTAACGAAAAGCTTAAGGCAAACCCCAAAAGATACCAGGTAGACCTGCAACGAATAAGGTTAAGGCCTTTATCAAGCTCCGCGTTACGCTCCTTAAAGAAGTTGATAAGAAATAGAATTGACGGCAGAATATATAACATACCGAATTCCTGCGGTAGTGTTGCGCCGTACCTTGAATATGAGATACCGGCAAAAAACTTCGCGCCGACAAACATCATAACCCCTACATAGGGAAGAAACTTGTTTTTGCATACCCCCCTTAAGAAAAGCAGGAGCATTACCGCTATCATAGCAAACTGAATATACCAGAACAGGCGCAGGGTCACATACGCGGGAATATTAAGCATTACGGAGAGATAATACAGCATACAGTGCATGCCCATGGGATAAATACCCGCAACGTAAATGTTGTTATCAATAAGCCCGTTTATCCAATAATTGTGTACGGGTATATCCGATGCGCCAAAGCCCCAGTTATTAAGTATTCCTAAGCCGCAAACGCTCCAAACAAGGGCGGTAAAAATCACAACAAAGGGCAGTACCGTATAATTTTCTTTAAGCAAACGCCATATATTTCTTAAGACCAAGCGAAAGAAAGCTTTAATTTCCCGCCATCTATGCCGCACAAAGGTCTTAAAGCCGATTTCGCGCTGAATGTAATGCCCTGCCTCGCTCGCAACCTTTTTTATATATGGAATCACAGGGATGTTATAAAACCTTACAATAAGTAAAGCGGCGGGCACAAAGGTAAAAATTAAAAGAGTTATAAAATAAGAGATATGCAGAAGCTCTAAAAGCTGAACTAAGTTAATACAGTAAAAATTGCCTATGGTGAAATAAATCAAAAAACGCTCAGGCGCGGGGAAATCCTTTACCTTGCGGTAAAAAACAAGAGCGGGAAGTCCCACCGTAAAAACGATGTATCCGATAAACAGCTCTATTAGCTGAATTACATTTAATGCAGACATAGACATCGGATAACCTCCCCCTCTCTTATTACTTTTTTAGGCTCAATACCGCAAGACAGCATCTTCTTACGGTCAAATTACTAAGCCAAATT
>CAZRMP010000005.1:13956-15513 GCA_964601235.1 uncultured Ruminococcus sp. | reverse complement strand
CGCGTTTTTTCGTCAATATAATTTCCGCTTATAAAAAAGCCTTTTGCTACAGCAATAATTCGATTCCTATTAACAGTTTCGGGATTTTTAATCTGATGATCGCCCAAAAGAGTGAAAGCGTCCTCTTGGCAGGCTTTTATTATTCGGTGTAGCACAAGCGTACCGTCATTTTTCTTATAAAGAACAATGTCCCCTTTTTTTAACTGTATTCGGTCGCTTGACACAAGCTCGGCACGGTCTCTCCCCTCTTTTAAAAGGGGGAGCATGCTTGTCCCCGTTATCGGCGCGACCGCGTAACCAATCTCCTTAATGCAACGCTCTATATTATTCATTCTTCAAGCATATTACAGGATCTAAGCTCGGATAAAAACACTTCTATATCCGCTTTTGCTCTATCCTCTTCTATCTCATATTCCTGTGCCAACGCCGATGCTAAGCTCTCTATATCCGTGTCAACGCTTAACATTTTGCAGACAAACTCCCCCGTATGATTAACCGATATCATACCGTTAAAGCCTATATCCTTTTCAGGGGGCGGCACAAGCACGGTGTTGCCGTTTACCCGTCTTAAAATATGACCCTCAATAAGGTGCATAGCTATTCCTTTCTGCTTCGTTTTATTCGATAGTTGTATTTGTTCCGCCCATAAGCTCATTCAAAGCTTCCGCCGCGTAGGTAGCGATGGGAATTCCGCTTTCGGTAAGTATGCTGTCGGTATTGTCGAACCTGTAAATCTTAGTTTTAGGCGGTTCGTATTCCATTCTGTTTTTATTCATTAGAATCGCTTTCCTTTCATAGCGTTGTAAGATATTTCAGCAGAGTCGGGCTCGTTTTTACAACTCATTTCAAATATATCCGCCGTTTCAACTACCTTGCCTATCATATCAAGCAATAAATTCATATTGCAACTGTCTTTAGGCCGATAGGTGTTATTAAGTGTCAAGGCGATTGCCTGTTCCTCTGTAACGCGGGCGATACTGTTTTCATTACCCTGCTTTAAAAAGCAAATTGCGCGAAGGGGCACTTCGCGGTTAATATGCAAATCCGTCTTTCCCGCAAAGGGCGTTCCAAAAACCGAAATTTCCTCTTTCTTGGGGTAAATAACGGGCTTATCGTCATTTAAAATGTAACTTCCTTTGAATTCTTTAAGCCACAGCCTTGCATGGGTTGATTTTCCCGTACCCGAGGGTGCCGAGAAAAGATAAGCTTCACCGTCCAAAACCACCGCCGACGCATGGAGAAAAAATCTCCCGTGAGGTATTATTTCGCGGTTAAACTCCGCACTCGCGTAAATATATTCCCTGTCTTCCACGGTGCAGTTTTGAAGTGTTGGGTCGGCATATAAATCAGGGTTCAATCGTAATACGGGCTCACCCGAAGAAATATATTCCTCGCTTTGCCTTTTAAGCCGAGCGAATTTAGGCTCCATCTCAACCTTAAGACCCGCGATTTCATATATCATTCTTCGGTTTCACCTCTTTGCTGATTTTGGGCTGTGGAGGAGAGCCTCCCTTGCCTAAAGGGAGGGGGACCGCGTTAGCGGTGGAGGGATATATT
>CAZRMP010000005.1:9910-13946 GCA_964601235.1 uncultured Ruminococcus sp. | reverse complement strand
TAATCAAATCCCTGCAAAACCTATATCCCCCAGTCTCGCTCCGCTCGCCAGCCCCCTTTAGGCAAGGGGGCCTTTGTAAAGCGCAACTCATTATTTCGGATAATGGGATTTACCTCTATATTCTTTAGAGGCGGTATTAACTACACCGTTATCGTTTGTAACCTGTGTACCGCCCGTACCGTTAACCGTTATAGTCGCCGTAGCGCCGGGGGCATAGAGATTATCTATTACAAAGCCGTATTTAGTGTTAGCCTGAAGCCCAGTCGCGTTCCAGTAATAGGTAATGGTTGTAGCTCCGCTGATTTTCTGAATACTTCCCTTATTGTACTTAACACCCGAGCTGTCGGTCAGTATAGAAGTACCGTTACCCGTAAAGCTTCCCGTACCCCCGACCTTAACATAGGCTGAATCGGGAACGGTTACGGTAATCTGTATCGTACTTACATCGGTTAAAGTATTAAGGCTGTACTTAAAGCCCGTGGAGATTGTGTTGCCGAATTTACTGTCAAGCCCATAATTGCTTGTGTTTTTTCCCGTTCCCGCGTCTCTGCCGTCAAAGGCGGATGGAATTTGTGTGACCGCGCTTTCCGCGATAAAGGAGAGGTAAACTTTACTATCCACGGTCGGTTTATAAACAATCTCAAACCTTGCGTAGTAGGTAACGCCGTTTATAGCAGGTGTTATAGTTGCCGAATATGTCGCTTTTGTACTTAGTTCGTTACCGTTCTTATCGTACCAACCGAGGAACTTGTAGCCCGAATTTGCCGTAGCCTTTGAGCTTGCCGTGGCGTTTTCAATATCCGTAACCGAGGCAACAGATACCTTACCGCCGTCTGTATTGGTTTTGAAGGTGCCGTCCTTCTGCTTTGTCTGTGCGGTAAATTTTACGGTATAGGTTTTCTCGAACCGCGCGTAATAGGTGGCATCACCCGTTGTGGTGTAGCTTATTGTCGCACCGTCGTTTATAGTATAGGTAACTTTATTGCCTTTGGAATCATACCAACCAACAAACTTGTAGCCCGTACCCGCTGTGGCGGTGGAGCTTATAGATGTTCCCACCGCATCTGTATAGGTGTAACGCCCGAGTGTGCCGATTTTATCGTCCTCTGTGTCTGTCCAAGTATTACCACTGCCTACCTGACGGATATATTTCTGGGTAACGGTGTTTGAGAATCTTGCGTAGTAGGTGTTTACGCTTTCTTTTGTCTCGGTATAGGTATAGGTGGTGTTTGTGGTAATCAGGTTTCCTTTTTCGTCATACCAACCCTCAAAGGTGTAGCCTGTTTTTGCGGTCGCTGTGGCGGTTATCGTTTCATCAGTTTCCGCGTGATAGGATTTACCGCCGTTGGCGTTATATGCGGCATTGTAATTCGTATCCGATTTATCGGTCACGCTTGTGATTTCAACCGTTCCGCCGCTTTCGGAATTGCTGTAGTTATTGCCACTGCCAACCTGCGGAATAAACGCCTGTAACCACCGCCATTGTGCCACCATGGTAAGACCTTTATGAACATTGGCGTAGGCTTTTTCTTCGCCGTTATCGGTCCATATTACGCCTGCAGCCTCATCTTTGTCATTTGTAACGATGCTTTTATCTAAATTTACTTTGCCGTTATAAATCTTAAAATACTGTGCCTTTGTGTCAGCGTTAACACCCGCAAAAGCGTAATCGCAGGCTATAGTATGCTGGGCGGGTAGTATCATACTTCCTAACTTGTCTGCATTTACCTGCTTATTTTCCGGAACATTATCAACAGTATCTCCTGTAAGCAGCCAGCCCATAAACTTCCAACCGTCATTCTGCCCCTCTGCCGCGTGGGAAACATAAGGGTCGATAAAGATTGTTCCCGTTTCTGCCTGCGCCTCATTCTTACCCGAAGCGGGCTTAAAGCTGTAAACATTAGCGGCTTCTTCTGTATTATATGTCCTTTCAACTACATAAGCCTTACCGCCGTTAGGGTCATAAGTGATGGTAGGGCTCTTGATAAATACAAAGTGCAGGTCGGTAGATGAAGTGATTTTATCTATATAATAGGTGTAAACTGTCTCGCCGTTATCATTGGTTGATGTTTCCCAGTTTTCATCTAATTTTAAAAATGTGGTTACTACATTGCCGTTATCATCCTGATTTGTGTAATATACTCCTACAAACTCACAGCCATCTATTTTGTCTTTTTCCGTTATAACAGCCTGAATTTTAAGTTTTTTACCGTCGGTTATATAGGTTGTAAGCTTGCCGTCTACTGTAATCGTATGACCGTCTGAACTGCCCTCGCCCTCGGCTGTTCCGTCGCTGCCGCCGACAACCGCACTGCCGTGGGTAGAGGTACTGCCCGACAGCGGGTGATAAATCTCGAACTTAATATTATCAAGGAAGTTGCCGTAGGTCTTGGCTTTCTCAGCCGTTGTGGGAGAATCAACATATCCCACCGACACAAAGCCGAATACCGTCTCGGTCTGCCCTGCGGGTATAGTGTAAAGATAATACTTGCTTAAATCCACCTGTGCACCGCCTGAGCCTGTTGAGCTTCCCGCCGAGCCCTCGGCGTTAGAGCCATAGGAGTTCCAGTCAAGTTTGCTGTCTGTTATGCTTGTATTACTGCTCGCCATAATCCAGATATGCCATTCCTCGGTATAAATGGTACTGGGGGTAAGGCTGAAAGCGTTATTTCCCGCATTGTCCTCAAAAGTACCGCTTGCGGCGAATTTTTTACTGTATACTGTGTACTGTTTAGGTTCAGCTCCTGATGTAATGTCATCATTGTTGATTCCAAGCCAGTCAACCATCTGCATAAACTGGTCGCGCCCTGCTTTACTGGGCTTTGAGGGATCAACGCTCTGCTTAGGTCCTATAACCAGCGCCATTATATCCTTACCGTTACGACCGCCATGATCCAAGCCCCATTCATAGATGCTTGACGGGGTTGTCTTTACATTCTGGTAAAGGGTGCTTTCCTCGTCCGCATTAAGCTCTGCGGCATAAGTTCCGGCAGTAGGCTCTAATATTACACCCGGAATATATGTTCCTGTATTTTTCCTGAAAAGTTCAAGCTTTCCTTGAAAAGCCGTTGTGTTCCACGAAGGAACAGTACTTTGCTCCGGTTGGTTATATTCTTTCGTAAAGGTCTGTCCCTCTTCAAAGCTACCGTTTTGCAGTTTATTATTAGCGGTATTTGTTGGTGTGTTATTACTCGTTTCCTCGGCCGCATATGCGATTCCCGCGCACGCCACCGCTACAAGCAGTACCCTTGCTATAACCGCGCGCACCTTTTCCGCGCTTATTGTCTTCTTCTTTTTATTCCCGTCTTTCATTAAAGGCAACTCCTTTCGGGAAAAATACGGGGCTTTACGCCTCTTATTATAAATCAAAGTATTTAAATATTATACATAAATATATTCAATGTATTATATCATACAAAGCCTTGAAAATCAACCTACGCAGGTGATTTTTTACAATTGTTTAATAATTTTCTATAAAATCCAACACTTGCAAAAAGCCATAAAAAAACAGGCTGCAATTTTACCTGAAAAACTGCAACCTGGCAAGCATGATAAATAGTATAATTTATTTTAGCCCCATAGCTTTGTGCCCCTACCTTTCGATAGGTTTACCAAACATATTTATCTAAGATAATTATACTACTATATTTTGAAAAAGTCAAGATTTTTTGGTCGGTAAACAAGAAAAAACATACAATATAGCGTACTGTACGGTGCAACGAAAAGTTAAATTTCCGGAAGCCTTTGACTAAGTATAAGACCTTAGTAAACATTCCTTGATTAATTTCTTTTTTCTCTGCTGTTTTTTAATTCCCGCAAAACAATTTCATTCATTTTATCCCATTGCTGTTCCATATCGGAAACGAGCTTGAACTGGGTTCTGCACCTGTCGAGATTATGGTTTTCGCGGGAGGTTTTAAAGTATGTATCCCCCTCAAGATAATCGGTCAAAAAGCGCATACCGCACTCAATGGTCATTATTTTAGCGCCTATCGGTAATGACAGCACCTCTTTTTCGTCCATAGAATCCCCACAC
>CAZRMP010000005.1:0-9900 GCA_964601235.1 uncultured Ruminococcus sp. | reverse complement strand
TTGGTATAGCTTTCAAAAAGCTGAAGTGAAAAATTAACCTTGCTTAATTGGGGCTCGTCCTCTGCTCCCGTTGTAGCGCCGAAACGGATAGAATCACCGTAATCATAGGCTCTGAGTCCCGGCATTACGGTATCAAGGTCGATAACGCAAATCGTCTGACCTGTATTTTTATCAAACATACAGTTATTTAATTTTGTATCATTATGGGTGACCCTCAGCG
This sequence comes from uncultured Ruminococcus sp., assembly GCA_964601235.1. Taxonomy (GTDB): domain Bacteria; phylum Bacillota; class Clostridia; order Oscillospirales; family Acutalibacteraceae; genus UBA737. The sequence continues at coordinate 9,680 of CAZRMP010000005.1, read as the reverse complement.
GAACCTCGCCTTTTTCAAGCATATCCGTAAGCAGGGACATATCCTTTGCACGGGCATTAACAAAGGCTATTTCCTCCTGAACAGATTTTGCCCTGCCGCAAATATCTGCCTCTACCGCTTTCTTAAATGTCTCATAGCGTTTGGGAGTGTTATGGAAATCAGGAATTACCTCGTGCAGCTTTTCGGCAGGAAAATCGGAAAGCAGATTTTGAAAATTGCCAAAAGCGTAGCCGCAGTTGTAAAAATCTTCAGGCTTTTCGATTTTCTCATAGCAAACTGTGTCCTCAATATAAACATAGCTACGCCAACTATCGCCGTTTTCATCGGTGTAATAATTCTTGTCTTCAACGGTGGGAACAAGATTTAAGGTCTCCCTTAAAACATCGCCCCCGCGCTTTTTTATTTTATCCTTTAAAAAAGCCGTAACATTTTCTATATTTTCCATTAAGGCGTCTATATCGGTGAAAATACTGTTATTGATGCGCTGTAAAACATAACTTACCGTTTTATCGCCGTTTTTGCATTTTATCTTGTAGGTGCTGTTTATATGGCCGTTTCCGTAAGGCTCGCAGGAACACGGCTCGCCGTCATATTTAAAGTTTGCTATAATATGTTTCATATGCTACCCCTTTATTACATTTATGAAAGTGTGTAGGCTATCCGTTTTGCAAGTTCGGATTTTTGCTTGGGATGAATATCATTGCTTTCGCAAATATCGCGACAGATAACAGTTTTAACATTCTTTTCACTAAATTGAATTTCATACTGCGCTTGCTGGATTTTACACCAAGCTTCTTTGTTTGCGTATATATAATCAGCCAACTGTATAACGGTAAAAGGCAAATCCTCATCCTTAAAAGCCACACGCCAATAATAAATCAAAGCGGAAAGCATTTTGCCGTAAATTTCACTTTCTTTATCGGAAGAGTTACTCTCTCCCTGATACCAAATCACACCCGCTACCGAAAACGGTGCTATTTTTTTCACCTGAAAATCATAAAGCAGCGAATCCACCCTGTTCCACGGATATTGGGAATCATAACGATCTTCTTGCGGAATATTAATAGCGCTATCTTCAAAAGCCTCTTTCGGAAGAAAGCATTGTATTTTCGCCGCGCCCTGATAGCATGTGATAAGCCCCACGGCATAACCGTTTTTCTCTCTCAGCTCTTTTCCGACTAAATACCCAAGGCAGGACCAGTTGGCTGCATTGGCCGTATCAGCCATAACCCATCCGTCCTGCGGAAAAAAGCTTTCACCTTTTTCGACCCTTTCTGTAGAAAAAAGTCGAAGCATAGAATCGTTTTCACATAATTCCGTATTGTAATCAGACATTCCGAGCTTAAATTGCATATTAGACTGACCGCCCAATATGTAAACATCACCGATATAAACATTTTGAAGGGTTTGCTTTTTGCCATCAAGCGATACCGCCAGCTCATAAGGTCCCCCGTAGGGCATGGGCGGTAGCTCCACCTGCCAATCGGTTCCCACCGAAAGCTCCTTTACCCTATTTCCGCACAGCTCGACCTCTACCTCTCCGCCGCCTGTTCCGAATATCCGAATAGGCTTGTTTGCCTGTAAGACAACATTATCACAAAACAAATCATTTAATCTCATAACGCTACCCCTAAGATTCCTGTTTAAAATTACAAAAACAAGTGCTACGATTTATTTTACAATCCGTTTATTAGAATAAACCACAAAACTGTTTTTGTCAAGCGCTTTTGTGCAGGCGTTTATAACCAATCACTTTTATTGATTTATCGTTTTTTACTCTTTTAGACTTGAAATAAGAATGGATAAAAGTTATAATATAATAAATTAACAGCAAAGGAGACAGTCTTTTGGAAAGGGATGCAGTTTCCGCCGGAGTGTCCGAAATCGGCGGTTTATTCAACACAGCAGAGATTAAAATTTTAGTTTGTTATATTATTTCCTCAATAGATAAGCCTGTACCGGGCAATATGCTCGCCAATACCCTGCATTACGAGGGGATAGCCAACTGTTTCGAGGTAAATGACGCGATTGATTCTCTGTGTAAAAACGGGCATTTACAGCTTGTTGATAAAAAAGATGACACATATATTATTACCAAAAGCGGCAAAAACATCGCAGAAACCCTTAAAACCTCCCTTGCCTACTCGGTAAAAGACAGGGCGTATAAAGCAGCTGTTAAAATGGTTGCACAGTTTAGAAACGCCAAGGAAAGTGATATAAAAATCACAAAAGAAAACGGGAAAATGTTTATTACCTGCTCGGCTATGGACGGCGGACAGCCCTTTATGAGCGTAAAGCTTTTGGTCTCAGATGAGGAACAGGCCGGTTTTATCAAAAACCGTTTTTTGAACGACAACACTATTTATTCGCAAATCATTGAAATACTCACAAAGCGGTAATAAGGCGTTAATATGGAACGATATTCAATCACTGAAAAAGATAAAGAGCTTATAGCTTTAGGATTAGAAGTTTTAGAAAAGAATTTTGACGACGGTATATATAATCATACTGTCGGCTGTGCTGTTTTGTGCAGGAGCGGAAACATATACACGGGAGTAAACTGTGACGGTATTCACGGCTCCTGTGCGGAATACATTACCATTGGCACTGCAATATCAAACGGTGAGCGTGAATTTGATACAATAGTTGCCGTTCACGAGAAACATCTTAATTGTGTAATTCCGCCTTGCGGTAATTGCCGACAGATGCTTTTTGAATATTGCCCCGATATCAAGGTGGTTGTAAATGACGAAAACGGTAACTTAATTAAGGTTAAAGCGAGAGATTTGTTGCCGTTCGCATGGCGGCCTGTAGAGTGCTAAATCTAAGAGAGCCAAAGCCTCCCTTGTGTAAAGGGAGGTGGCACGGCATAAGCCGTGACGGAGGGATTGCAATGCAGCCAAAGCATAATAAGCAGTTAGTTCCTTTTGCAAAACAGCTACGAAAAGAAATGACTAAGGAGGAACGGCATCTATGGTACGATTTCCTCCGTACCTATCCGGTTCGGTTTTCCCGCCAGAAAGTATTGGGAAAATACATCGCTGATTTTTACAGTGCTCAAGCAAATCTTGTGATTGAGTTAGATGGTTCTCAACACTATGAGGATGAAAACAAAGAAAAAGATGTTGAGCGGACAACTTTTCTTGAAGGCTATGGATTAAAGATTCTGCGCATACCAAATAACGAAGTCAACCGCAATTTTCGTGGTGTGTGTGAGTACATTGATAATATCTGCAAACAATCCCTCAGTCAGCCTGACGGCTGACAGCTCCCTTTACACAAGGGAGCCCCAAAAACCGCTTATAAAAATGCCGTGTATCGCAATGGATACACGGCATTTAACTGTTTTATGAGTTCCCGCCTAAGCCCTTACTCTCCGAACGGGAAATTAAATGTTCCGCCCGAGCCGCCTTGACTGTTCTCATCCGAGCTTTCGGCCGAATTAATTACAGAAGAGTAGCTTGACTCCCCTATATTCGCCTTAAGCACCGCGCTGAGGGTGACTTCATTTCCCTTTGTATTAAGTACAGTAACTGTAATCTTATCCCCCGCAGAGCTTTCCTCGATAATATCAAGCACAATATCGTCGCTTGTAACCTCTGTTCCGTTTATATGGGTTATAATATCTCCCTCGGAAACCTTGCCGTAAAGGTCGCTGTCCTCCGAAACCGACGCAACATAAAGACCCACACAGTCATATCCGTTAATCTCGGCTGTTACGGAATTAATCGCAGTATAGGTTATACCGAGCTTTGCGCGGCTTACAACCTTACCTTCCTTTATAAGCTCATCACATATGCGCTTCATAGTTTTGGTGGGTATGGCGTAGCCCACCGCATCATAGCTTACACCCGCAAGCTTTGAAGAGGTAATACCTATTACCTGACCGTACATATTCACAAGCGCACCGCCCGAGCTTCCGGGATTAATAGCGCTGTCGGTCTGAATAAGCTTTGCAGAGTAGTTCGACGTTGTTCTTACCCGTCTTCCTGAGGAAGAAATAATACCCTTTGTAATGCTGGAAGCCTGTGTAGCGTCACTCGGTCTGCCGATAGCTACAACATTTTCACCGAAAACAATTTCGTCTGAATTCCCGAACTGGGCAGGAGTAAAACCGTTTCCATCGATTTTAAGCACCGCAAGGTCGCTTATCTGGTCACCCGCAATATATTTAGCATCATACTCTTTGCCGTCCGAGGTGTAGACCTTAAACTTAGGCGCACCCACCTCAGAATAAATGTGATCGTTGGTTACAATATATCCGTCCTTGGAGTAGAAGACACCGCTCGCCTGAGAGCCGCTTCCGTCAGAATTATATACCGTAATACCCACAACAGAGCTGTCTACCTTTTCATATACTTGAGCGGCTGTCATTTCGTCTATATCGGCAGGCTTCGCCGCCAAATTAACGGTAACATTTTTCCGCGCCACCGAGCTTACGCTGTTCCTACCTAAGAAGTAACCCGCAACCGATGCACCCGTCAGCATTATAACCGCCGCCATAATCAAAGCAAAAACCTTAAGTCCTCTGCTCATCGGCTTATAATCATTAATGGGCATTACATCGGAGTAATTTATTTTGTTCTGCGGTGTGTAATGTTCCCCGCCAAAATCGGAATATCCGTAATTCTGTGAGCCGTAGGGCGGGTATTGCTCCTTTGCACCCGAATCATTATACGAATTACCATTTTCCCCGTTGCTTTGAGTGTTCGGTTCTTCAGCGGCGCTTCCCTGCTCGCCTGAATTCTCATCATTAATAGGCATTTCGGTATTTTGCGCGCTTTCTGCATTTTGCTCTGCGCCGTCTTTTTTCTCAAAAAATTCGTCCATTTTTATTCTCCGTTCTATATAATTATAGTGGCAATGTGACAGTGAAGGTTGTAAAATCGTTTTCACGGCTGGTAACGGTTATTGAGCCGCCGTGCGCCTTGAGAATGGTCTTAACAATGTAAAGACCGAGTCCCGTACTGTTTTTAACTGCCGAGCGCGACTTATCGACCTTATAAAATCTTTCAAAAACATAGGGCAGTTCGTTTACGGGTATTCCTTTACCGGTGTTGGTTATTGCGAAAACAAGCTTTTTACTGTCTTTTTTAACCTTAAAATCAATAGTTCCCGATTCGTCAGTAAATTTAATAGCATTATCCACAAGATTATATATAACCTGATGGATAAGGTCTCGGTCAGCATTTACGGAGATACTTTGTATCTCGTCAAGTCCCGTAATATTAAGGTTTTGTGACTCAATTCTCTGCTCCTGACTGATTACAATGGTGCAAAGCATTTCTCTGAAATCGAAAAGCTCGGGCTTTAATACAAACTCGCCCGATTCAAGCTTTGCCATACTAAGCATTGACTGCACAAGCCGCGACAGCCTTTTTACCTCATCCGAGACAATGGTTAAATAATAGCTCTGTTTTTCAGGCTCAATAGTGCCGTCAAGTATTCCGTCAATAAACCCGCCGATTGTAGTCATCGGCGTTTTAAGCTCGTGGGAAACATTTGCAACAAAGCTCTTTCTCATTCCCTCTAACTGAACAAGTGAGTTTGTCATCTGGTTAAAGGAAACCGCAAGCTCACCTATTTCGTCATCGCTGGTTACGGGTATCCTCTTTGAAAAATCACCCTTTGCCATAGCCTTTGAAGCCTCCGACATAAGCCTGAGCGGCTTTGTCATACGGTAGGTAATGGTATAAATCGCAAAGAACATTAATATTATCGGAATAATTGCAGAAAGCAGGTAAAGCCGGATTATTGTAAGCATCAGCTCCCGTATAGCGGACAGCGGTGCCGTGCTGAAAACCGTTCCGATACGGTTGTTCTCGCTGTTTTTAATCGGCTCAGAGGCTATATAATGCGGGTTTTTATAAACATTAACCGTCCCGAGCCTGAATGAGGATTTACCCCCTGCAGAGTTCAGTACATCATTGGGAATTATCTTTTCCGAGTGAAAACACTCGCCATTATTTATCCAATCGTCACAGCCACAGACTATAATACTGCCCTCACTGTCACAAATGAAAATATCCACATCCGAAACCGAGGCAATCGCATTTATTGTCCTAACAAAATCCTCATTGTCGATTTCCCCTTCCGAAAGCTCCGTAATATACTCCGTAACCTCTGCGCAGCTTTTGCTTAATGACTTATATTTTTCCTTTGCAAGATGATTATTAAGCGCAAAGGACAAAATCATCATCATAACCGAGAGGCTGAAAACAAATATAAGAGAGGTTGTAAAGAAGTATTTTTTAAAAAGCTTAAGCTTCATAAGCTATTTTACCTCGAATTTATACCCCACGCCCCAAACGGTTTTGAGACTCCACTCGTCCGAGACATTTTCCAGCTTTTCGCGCAGTCTTTTTACATGTACATCAACCGTGCGTGAATCGCCGTAATAATCAAAGCCCCAAACCTCGTCAAGCAGCTGATCCCTTGTGTAAACTCGGTTAGGATTGCTTGCAAGGTGGTAAACAAGCTCAAGCTCCTTAGGCGGAGTATCAATCTTAACGCCGTTTACCTCAAGCTCGTAATTTGTAAGGTTTATTCTAAGCTTATCATACCTTACCTCATTTATCTGGGAAGCCTTGTCCTTTTCGTGGCTGCGGCGAAGCACGGCCTTGATTCTGGCGATTACTTCCTTTGTATCAAATGGCTTTGATACATAATCGTCCGCACCTAATTCCAATCCCAAAATCTTATCAAAGGTTTCGCCCTTTGCGGTAAGCATTATTATGGGCGTTTCGCTTGTTTTGCGTATTTCACGGCAAACCTGCCAACCGTCAAGCTTAGGCAGCATAATATCAAGCAAAATAAGGTCGGGAGAATATTTAGCGGCAAAATCCACCGCCTGCTCGCCGTCGTTTGCGACTATTGTATCAAACCCGTCCTTTTCAAGATAAAGCCTTAAAAGCTCGCATATGTTTTCGTCATCGTCAACAATAAGTATTTTATACTGCAAAATAAACAACCTCCGTTTTTTATTTCCTCATCGACCTATTATTATTTAAGTATAATAATATAATATTTTTATTACGAAAATATGAATAATTGTAATATTATTTTTATAACAAAAAAACAAAACATTTTACTCTTTAATGATACAATATAATCCTTCGGGTTTCAAGACTTGATTATATAATATCTCATCTAAAAAACCTCCTTCCCGAAAATCGGGAAAGAGGTTTTAATCATTGTAAAATTTTTAGAATACAACTACTCCGCCTGCGACATTAAAGTAATTTCCGTAATATTCACAGACCGTGTAAGCATTCCAGTTTACCGAGCCGTTTTCAACAAAGAACCAAGTGTCTGCAAATAAACAAAGTGTTCTTGCGTTCCAGTTAAGAACACCGTTTTCAACATAGAACCAAGTATCTGCAAAGTAGCAAAGTGTGGTAGCGTTCCAGTCAACCGTACCGTTTTCTACGAAGAACCAGGTGTTTGCAAAATTGCAAAGGGTTCTTGCATTCCAGTTAACTACACCATTCTCTACATAGAACCAGGTATCTGCAAAATAGCAGAGTGTGGTTTCGTTCCAATTTACAGTGCCGTTTTCAACATGGAACCAATCACCGTTATAAAAGCAGAGTGTATCTGCGTTCCAATTAACCATACCGTTTTCAACAAAGAACCAAGTGTTTGCGAAATTACAAAGTGTTCTTGCGTTCCAGTTAAGAACACCGTTTTCAACATAGAACCAAGTGTCCGCAAAGTTGCAGAGTGTGGTAGCATTCCAGTTAACCATACCGTTTTCTACATAGAACCAATTACCGCCGTAATTGCAGAGTGTCTTTGCGTTCCAGTTAACCTTGCCATTTTCTACATAGAACCAAGTATCTGCAAAGTAGCAGAGTGTGGTTTCATAGGATTTTTGACCGTTTACGATGTAATACCATTCGCCGTTTTCAAAAGCTAAAGTATCCACAGAAACAAACATAAACGCGTTATCAAGAGCGTAACCTTGCGCGGCTGTTCCCGCAAAGCCTATAACCGTAAAATTGGGCACTTCCAAGATTTCAACATCTTCATAATCTCCGATATCTTCAAAATACTTTTCTGAATAAAGACCGAAAGCACAAATCCCAATCTCTTGAACACTTTTCGGTATGATAATTGAGGTGACCAAGGGACAGTCAAAAAACGCCCAGGAATCTATTGTTTCAACGCCCTCTTGTATAGTTATGCTTTTGAGATTAACACAACTTTCAAACGCACTGTAACCAACACTCTTAACATTGCCGGGTATTGTTATGCTTGTAAGACCTGTGCAACCATAAAATGCCCAATCGCCTATACTCGTAACTCCGTTACCGATTGTTACGCTTGTAAGGCCTGTACAACCGCCAAATGCCCATTCACCAATACTCGTAACGCTGTCGGGTATGTTTATGCTTGTAAGGCTGCTGCAATAGGCAAAAGCACCGCTTGCTATAGTTTTTGTACCTGCCGGAACGGTATAAAAACCGCTTATATCGTATCTTGCAACTATTAAATGCTTTCCAATAAATAAAGCCTGATTTTTCCAGTTTGCTTCATTTTCACTATAGGCTGTAGCGGAAAATGCACCGCTGCCTATATTGGAAACGCTATCCGGTAAAGTTATGCTTGCAAGGCTGCTGCAACAGGAAAATGCAGAGTCACCTATACTCGTAACACTGTCGGGTATGGTTATGCTTGTAAGGCTGCTGCAAGAGGAAAATGCATACCAGCCTATACTCGTAACGCTGTCGGGTATGTTTATGCTTGTAAGATTGTAGCAATTTTCGAATGCACAGTCACCTACTCTTGTAACACCGTTTAGAACATTAACAGACCTGATACTGTCCACATATGGATACCACGGCCTACCATCAAAATAGTCATACATTTCTCCGTTGCCGGAAATTGTAAGAACTCCGGTATTGGTATCAATCGACCAATAAACGCTGTCACCGCAGGCGCCGCCATAGGTTGCGGCAAAGGTGGGGATGGTGGGCAGACAAGCCATAATCATAGCAACTGCAATTATTGCCGCCAAAAGTTTTTTAATGTGTCTCATAAAAAATACACTTCCTTAAAAAATAATTTTTTGGACAAACGCTTGTCCGAGTAAAATATTTTCTTTCTCGCTACCCCCTCCCCGCCTAAATTTTACTATGCATATTTTTTCTAAATTATAGCATTAATTACAACAAATGTAAATAGTAAAATAAAATTTTAAGTATATATTAATTTGTATCAACTTGGTTAGATTGACTCAAGCAGCATGCTGTAAAGATGTAGCAAAAAGATGCCGGCTTAAACGCGAGAAATAAAGCCTTATAAAAGAAGAAGCCCCAATACGCGTATGCGTACCGAGGCATTCGGTGGTGGAACATACCGCACAGCACCCGAACTCCTGTCCCGTGGTACAAGCTTTAGCTTTGTACGGACTTGGTCGGATTGACTCCGGCGGCACGCTGGTGGAGATGAGGAGAGTCGAACTCCTGTCCAAAAATTTATTCATATCGGCGTCTCCGAGCGCAGACATTTATTTACATTCCCTTACGCGCACGCCAAATGTCAGGCTTACGCGCTTAGTAGCTCCTAAGTCGTGACGAAAGCGGGAGCAGGCTCTCGTTCATGTTCACCGCTAAAATGACACCCTTGCCGAACCGCGGTACTTTCGGGTCGGATGAGCAGCCTAAATTAGGCTGCTA
>CAZRMP010000004.1:2905-40864 GCA_964601235.1 uncultured Ruminococcus sp. | reverse complement strand
ACTAAAACTCGTTCGGCGGGGATTTTCATTCTGTTCTTAACAACGATTAAATCCCATAACCTTCGTATGCATTTACCGTAAGGTAGGAGAATCCCCTTAACGGACGGCAGCACAACCGCTTGAGCAGTTTTATTTAACGACGGAACTCCCAAACGTCGTGGATTCCATAAATTTTCGTCAATAACTTAGGCCGAATCCAAGCCGTCGTTACGCACTTATTTTCGTTCACAGACACTGTTATAAGTGAAAACAGGTTCGCAGTCGAACAATCCTCGTTTCGTAACGGCTCTGCTATCCGCACATTTTAGTTCACAGCACCTTTGTGAATGGCTTTGTATATCACGACTTTTCCTACTCTCATTCTTCAGACCACTGCGTGAAAGTGGGATCTGATTAATTACAGGTAATCATAAACCTAAGCAACGTAATAGGTCGATTAAAAACAGTGTCGCCTATCTACCATATATCACCCTGTCCGTTGCCAGAACTGTGATAACTCTTAGTTCCGTATTACACATCTAAGGTCATACGGATAATCAGCCTTAGAGCATCAGCTGATGAAGTTATGCCTTAACTTCAAAGGTTCTTCTGCTTTTTTGACTCTCTGCCGCAGAAACAACAGCCATCTGACACGGAAATTTGAGTCAATAATAATTAAAAAAAATGAAATCTGCCGTGTCGGTTCTTTCCCTTTTTCCTTTACTTCGTTTTAACTATATTTCTTCATAGCTTACGAAGTTCCAACAATTTAAAACGCTCCTTCATAACTCCTCCAATCGCCGATTTTTAGCGTATCGGAGGGAATATTTGAACCTCTTATAGAGGAAACAAAACTACCATAAAACACAAAAAGACACCTATCATAAAGATAAGTGCCTTTGTTCGCTTTATCGTGAAGCTTTAAAGCAGAGAGAGACACACTTATCCTTTGTTATTTGGTTTAATGTGTTTAAAAAATCCTTCTTAATTTTAAAGCTCGTGTATATTATACTTCAAAAAATTCAGTTTGTCAAATCACGAGAAATGCGATTATACGCGATTATTCGACGTTAGAAGCGATTAGAGGCGAAAAAGTGGTCATTTTGGGTCTTTGTAAACATTCTGTGAACATTTTATTATCCAAGTATTCCACTTGCCAAAACAGTTTCCAATGCTTTAATTGCGACATCATATTCCACAGGTTCAAAGAGCAAGGCGGAAGTTATGCTATCATAATCTTCTTTATAAACCTTTTTGTCAATTATCTCCCGTAATAACTTTGCAATATCCACACCATCCTGTGCTGAAAGACAGGCAGGGTGTGTTTTACGCTCGGTGGCAACCTCAATAGCCAACGCTTTTAAATCATCATTCAAAGAAACCACATTAAGCAGTTTGTATATATCATAGATATGCCTTGAATGCTCGGTAACCTTATCACCCAAATAATAATCACCCAAAGCAAACAACTTGTCAATTAGGGTGCGTTCTGCCGTCTGTACGTTCAGTTCAAACGGTTCAAGTCCATGCTCAGATATAAGCTCATCATAGCCGTTTTTGTGAAGATAATCATAAATAAGACTGGATGCCGTCATTTTGTTGGAGGGGTAGGCGCGAAGATATACAGAAGTCTCAATAATCAAGTTTTCTTTCAAATACTCCGTACCGAAAACAGAAGGGTAATCCACGATATATTTGTTATAGGACCTGCGACTGCGAATATTATCTGCATTGGTTAAAGTAAAACCAAAGGAATCAATTACCGAAACAATACTCCTCTTTAAATTTCTGCGTTGGCCTTCTGTGGGGTTGCTCTCGGTATCAATATTAAGGTCAATATCTTCAGAAAAGCGGTCAATCAACTTGTAGCACTTGGAGAGCGAAGTGCCGCCTTTAAAAATAATATCTGGCAGTTCTTTAACGATAGATTTTAAGAAAAGGGTTACATAGTAGTCCTTTTCAATGATAGCGGCTTTAATGCCTGTATACTCAGATGTTCTGAGTATAATTTGCTTAAATAATTCGTTATTATTGTGCAACACTGTAAATCAACTCGCTCTCAACTAAGGTTCGGATTGCTTTGTCTGGGAACAACGGTGCATACTGTAAAATATCTTTTCTCGTGATACGGTTATCGGAAATATATTTCTCAATAAGCGGCTTTTTATCTTCATCCACAAATTTTGACGGAATAGTGTTCATCATCTCAAGGAAGCTAAGAACGGCGGCATTTGCACCATTCACGGTGGTTCTTGCTCTGCGCAAAATCACTCTTTGCTTTCCTACCACAGCATCTCGTACATTAGACGGCTCATTATTGGTATAAATTTCAATAACGTTAGGGCATTGTGTAGTCAGGCGCAACTGATTTAAAAAGGTAACACCCGAATAAAAACCAACAGTACCTTTTCCGTCGTTTATATACTTTTTGGTAATAACCTTGTTAGGATCTAGAATACTGGGACCAAAAACTGTTTGAGTGGGGATATAATACAAACCACGCTCATAGCGAATAATTTTCCCATCTTTACAAAGCTTGTTAAGTTCTTTATAAAGCCAAGGCTTAGAGTATTCACCGTAATTGATTTCGGTAGTATAAAACGGCTCATCTGTACCGAATGTACTCAAAAGATAATCATATAAATTCATAATATGGCACCTTCCTTTCTGTATATAGTATGTTCATTTACACGGTTATTATACTATAACTGATTTAATTTGTCAACTTTAATATAATTAATTTTAAAATTCAGCCCCTACCTGAAAAAGATAGGGGCATTCGGATTTAAAACCCAATAATTACTTTTTGCCTGTATGTTTTTATTAGCTTTTGTAAATATTTTGTCAACATTACATTGATAACTCTTAACTTGAACTGCCGTCCGCATAATACAGGCGGCAGAAAATCACTTCTTATCAACAGGAATCCACACCTCGTAATATCTGTTTTCTTTCCTTAATTCACGTCTTGTCCATAAATGCAAAACTTCAATGATTATATCATCTCTTAGTTTGTATTCGGATACAGGTAACCAAGAGTCAAATATGAGTTCAAACAATTTTGGAATTTCCACACCGGCTAAACCGCCTCGTTCTGATGTAAATGCGGCATAGGTTCCGGCAGGGATAATTTTTCTTTCAAGCTGTGTTGTTTTTACATCATCTCTTTTTCGGGCAATCATATATCTGCCGTCCTGCCACACTCCGTACCAAACACCGTCCAAAGCAGTATTTTCAGGTTGGTCAAATTTGCCCTCGCAAAGTTGCTCGGGTATATTGTTTAATCTATCCGCCCACATTATATGCCTTAATTCTTCACGATCTTTATAACCCGCGCCGTCATACGGTTTTGAAATCCCAAAAATCTCTGTTTCTTCTGACTCAACAATCATGAAATCCATTTTCTTTGCTCCTTTGATAATAATGTGAAAGGAAGCAGGTGGATATACATTGAGAGAACCGCCGTTTTTTCGATAGGCAGACGGTGTGATACCGTGCTGTTTTGCAAAGGCTCTTGAAAATGCTGTAGCACTGTCATACCCGTATTTCACAGCAATGTCAATTATCGGTGCATTGCTGTGCTGTATATCCTGCGCTGCGAGAGTCAGGCGTCTGCGTCTTATATATTCATTCAGCGTCATACCGGTCATATAACTGAAGAACCGAGTGAAGCTGTCTGCAGTAACACAGGCAATTCTGGCAACATCATCAAGGTTGATTTCTGCGCACAAATTCGCCTCAATATACTCCATAGCGGCGTTCAACTGTTTCAGCATATTCATCTGTTTCACCTCCCGCATATAGTTTATCAAAAGAGCATTTTTGATGTCTGACTTTCCTTGGGCAGGAATGGTTTGCACTCCTCATTTTGAAAAATTAAAACTCAAGTGCTTTTTCACAAATGTACAATTGATTTTCGGGTGATTTTTCCATAGTGTTTTGAAAACCCTGGGCCTCCCAGAATGGTTTTCCGGTAACAGGGTCGGCGGTTAAGTACATCATTTCCGCGCCGTCAAGATGGAACAATCGCTCTAAACGCTTAAACATCATCTTGCCATAACCTTTGCGACGATGGTCCGGCTTTACATAGAACTCCATAATATATCCATATCCGGGTTTAATAAAGCCCTTGTGATCTTCATGGTCGATTTTTCCGTAAAGGAAACCAATCGGCATTTCCCCGACATAGCACAATTCTAAATGGCGATCTGCCGGTCCTTGCATGGCAATGATGCTGTTGATCCATTTCTGCTGAAACTCTTTCGGTAGTGGGCGTTCGCTATGCTCATTCATCTCATCAATGTATTCATACATCAGCGACTCATACACCTTACAATTTTCTGCGTTATCAGCAGAGACTTGGACATACTCGATTTGTTTTTCCATTATATTTCCTCCAAAGTTTTATTCGGAGGGTTAGGAAACGTGAACCCTCCATACACGATTCATTTTCATATATCATCACCCTTTCTATTTAATAAAATTTAAGTTTTGCCTTGTTGTCGATTATTAAAGGTGTTTACCATTAAAGCGGGAAGGCAACTTACCAAAGTTGACTGATCATCCCTGCTTTATAAGAACAAAATAGTGTTTCCATCAGGATCAGTAACAGTCAGTTCCGTGCCGCCCCAAAAGGTTTTTATCGGTTCGGGGCAATCGATTCCTGCCGCCTTGATATTTTCATATATCTCATCTACTTTTCCGTAAGTAGTGAAGTATAGATTATTACAACAAGGTTGCTCTTTTCCTTCGGGGATAGACCATATCCACATAACGGGTTCTTTCTCATCTGTAAGTGCAAGAGCTGCACCATAATAATCGTCAGACTCTTTTTCTTGCACCACCCTAAGCCCTAATGCTTTATAGAAATCAAAAATCATTTGAGGTTGTTTTGAGTAAAAATTTAAACCGTGAAAATGTATGTTCATTATGTATTGCTCGCTTTCCATTTTTTGCATTGTTCAATTCTTGCTCCTTGTGGGGTGTCGCCGTGTTCCGGATCACAAGAATACTGAGTTAGCAACTCACAAGGAATATCAGGACATTCTCCGCAATGAACGAACCCTTTATTTTGACAGCAAACCGCTACCGGGCATTCGCCGTGAAACGGATGTCCGTTTGTTTCTATACAACCGCCGCATCCGCAAGTTTCTTTGTAGTCACATCCGGTGCAATGAAGTCCGCATCTTGAATCAATCATACTAAACCTCCTAATATAATTCTTCATTGTCTGATTAACATATAACAGGTTGCCAAGCAAAAGGCAATAAATCCTTTGCCGTAACTTTTATTAAATTACCGTCTTCATCATTAACTATAACTTTAATTTCCGAGCAGTATTCAAAAAGCATTTGACGGCAGTTCCCACAAGGGGATAAAACACAGTTCAAGGCTTTATCGTGTACGGCTACAATTGTGTCAAATTCTCTTTCACCATTTGATATAGCAATGCCCATTGTGATGTATTCTGCACAAGAACCATGTATTCCGTCACAATTAACACCTTTGTATATATTACCGTTTTTACAGAGGATTGCACAACCGACAGTATGATTATAAACACCGTCATCAAAGTTTTTATTTAAGGCTTCAAGAGCAATTTCCATCAACTCTCGGTCTTTATCTGTTATATCGTATTTTTTCAATGTCTTCACTCCATAACTTCAATAAATTATAATTCTTTCTTATCACTAATAACTTTTTTTACTTCTTTAGAAGTTTTAAGCCAAATAACTTTTTCAGGGTAAGCTAAAAGTATTTTTCTGATTTCAGGCATACTTTTATTTTGGAATGTATCGGTCCATTTAAGTAGGTTATAAACCGATTGTAAAGTTTCTTTTTTGCCTTTTTCAAGACCGAGTTTTCTTTTTATAGTATGCTTTATGATTCTATAAGTATAAATTCGTCTGGGCATATCAATCACATAGATTTTATCGGCGTCTCGGAAACAATCACCAACCCAAGCATAATATACGCCTTCGATTATCCAACTATCATTTTGAAGAATGTTGTTTAGTAATTCGGTGCGTTTTTGGGTGGGCATTTTAACGCCATAACCGTCTGCGTTGTTATCCCATTGTATATCGTCTAAATCAAAGTGGGGAATATTATACTTTTCACTTAGTGCCTTCGCTAAGTATGTCTTGCCTGAGCCACTGCAACCGATTATATGTATTTTCATTTAGGTACCTCTATTGTGGTTATATAATATTGCTCCTGAAAATGCACCTGCTCGGCTATTTCGTTCTGCGTAAAAATCACGCCCTCGGGAGCCATAACCAGCTTGTCCTCAAGATCATTTTCACGGTGAACAATTGCAATAATCTTGCCGGTGTATTCAGTCACAGGCTTATCCACACCCAGCAAATAAACATCCAACTCCTCGCCGTCACCGCCCAAAACACCCGGAATATATCCGTAGTTGATTGGATAAGTAAGACTGTAGTTTTCCTTTTTATGCTCGTAGCATACAGGTCTGTCAATTTCTATCCGCACCGTTTTACCGAGATAGGATTTTACGAGTGCTTTTCTTTCTTCAAAAGTCATTTTTTAACCTTTCCTTTATTTCATACATCGCTACTTTATTGGAATCCCATTTTAAAAGCTTTCGAGCTTAGTCATACGGCAGCCATTTATATTCGGTGTGTTCGTGGGATAAAGTAGGTTCGCAGTCACATTCAAAAGCAAAAGTATATTCGGGTATAACAACCGTATTCTCTTCCCAATGCCGCCTTTTGCTTTCAGCGATAACCTCCGCCGGTACATATGCGATACAAGTTAGTTGTTGTATGTTTTTTGGCTCAACACTAATTTCTTCTATTGTTTCTCTTATAGCGGCTTGGGAAGGTGTTTCTCCATTTTCACCACCTCCTGCAATAAACTGCCAATAGCTACTGTCTGTTCTGCGAAAGATACAGAATACAGTTTTTCCATCAACTATACGATATGGAATTGATAATATTTGATACGGTTCTCTCATCTTAACCCTCCGCAAAATCAATTAAGTTTAATTTAATTTTACCATAATATACATAGTCATACAACAACAAAACTTTATCCGATTTTAAATATTTTTATCTAATCTTAAATTCTTTTGATTTTTGCTTGACAACAAAGCAATTTCTGGTTATTATTTAATAAATCTAATTGGAGGTTGAGGTTATGTTCTCCATCATCATTCGACGTAAGCCATGAAGGCTTGTATCTGATTTAGGTACAGGCTTATTTCGCTTTGTGCCTAAACGAATGATGAAAAGAAACTTAACTTTTTATTGTACTGTTGATGGCACAAATGCTGTTGGCAGTATTTTTTATTTTAAGGAGAATTGTTATGAAGATAAACAAATCATCACTTAACGAAGCAATATATGAACTAATAAACCTGCCCGATAACGCCGCCATTGTGGATTTGGGATGCAGAAATGCAGGCTATCTTAACGGAATTATAAACGAATTTCCCGGCAAAGTTACAAAAGCAATAGGAGTCGATGTAACCGATAGGAATTTTGGAGTTATTCCATATACCAAACCTGTAGAACTTAAAATTATGAACTGTGCTGGCAAGCTCGATTTCCCCGACAATGAGTTTGATTTAGTTTTAACCAAAGACTTGCTCGAATGCATTAGCGACAAAGCAACCTTTGTGAACGAAATAAACAGAATCTTAAAACCCGGTGGTATGGTAATATGTGTACACGCCGATTTTGATAGTGTTGTTTATAACGGCGAAAATCAGGATTTAATTACAAAATGTATACACTCGTATGCCGTAACCAAGCAAGGTTGGATGGACGATTTTGACGGTTGGATGGGCAGAAGAATTTATGGAGTTTTTAATAACTCCGGCTTTTTTGAAAGCAGTATATGTGTTCACAGCGTTATCGAAACGGAATACAAAGAAGGTATGTTCGGTTATGAATTCAGCCAAAATATCGGTTGGCTTGTGGGCGAAAATACCGATTATGTGGATGGCGAAAACACAGGAGTGCTTACAAAACAGGAATATGACGAGTTTATAAACAATCTTGTTGAAGCCGATAAAAACGGCACTTATCTATACTCAAAACCGTACTATATTTATAAGGGAATAAAAACCTTTTAGATTAACATTATATTGTATCTGTTGAAAAAGCAAAAACAGCGCCAACATTATTTTAAAGAGGGCGCTGTTTCCTTATATTTTTAACCATTTAAAGCCTTATTTATTTTCTGCATATGCCTTTTTGTATCACGGTCAATTGCTTCGTTTTTACCAAATACACCTTTTGAGCGTTCAACGTAACTAATAAAATTACCTCGTTTACAAAAGGCACCACGAATAGAGTATCCTTTATACAAATTCTTTTTACTTATCCTTTTGCCTTTATAAGAATACCCACCATTTTCAGCAATAGTCTTAGCCTTGCTATACATTCGGTAATAATACTTAGTAGTAGTTTTGGCTCTAATTGCCACCTTATGACCGTCAAAAGTAAAGCCTAAAAAATTCATAAACCTATTACTACAATCAGCAGAATTGTCGAACTTATTACCGCAATTAGTGATCCCGTTATTTTCAAATTTGAAATACTGGGTCTTTTCGGGCTGAAGTTCTAATCTAGGGGCAATATTAATTGTGCTTTTAACATTATCAAATACTGTCTTTACAGATTCTGTTTTGGGAACAACTACAATAAAATCATCGCTGTATCTCATATATAAACCGTTAAGTGATGATACATAATCATTAATTCTCTTGTCAATATCAAGCATATAAAGGTTTGCTAACAATCCGCTAATCGGAGATCCTTGCGGTATACCATACCCAGAATTATTTTTGACAATGTGATTTCTGTACATTTTATATAAATCTTTAGTAAGAACTAAATTTTTAGAATTTAATTCTCGCCTACCGGAAACTGTATCTTCCAGATTGTTTAGTTCCAGTAAATCCGTTAGTTCCCATTTACTATACCGCGTTATATTTTTGAATATTGCATAGTGATCGTCGGGTAACTCGTTAGTTCCCAAAAGATCGCACCAACGTTCTTTTAAATATCTATGGTCAAGATTATCAAAAAAATTAGTGAAATCTCCAATCATAATATAGCAAGGACCAGAATTGCGGATAAAATCAATTGCTATTTTAGCAAAATGAATATTATTTTTATGTAAATCCGTGCGATAAGCTACAGCCACCATTGAGGTTCCAAGTTGATCAATTTTTGCATTATACAGCTCATTCAATAAGAAACCATAGTATTGAAAAATACAAGTATCAATATGTGAAGCATAGCATATATCTCTAACTTTTGTTTTCTTACCCTTGTTTTTATTAAACTTCACCATGCTTTTTTCATAATGAATAAACGGATAAAAGCTATGTTTTGCTATATTGTTCGGATCAGAAATGTACTCTTTTTGTACATCTATACTTGTTCTAAAATCAAAATGGGCATAGTATTTTTTACTCTTGTCAATTGTTCGTGGGTCAGATAACCATAATTCTAAATTCATTATTTCACCTTGAAATTGGAAATATCCATCAGCATGGAGGATAGCATTCCTTAGCTGACGGATATACTTTTTAACGTGGTAACTCTCGGCACCGAATTAACGGTTTTGTGTCATTGATTTACCAGCTATCCAATTGTCCAATACTCAAATATGTTATAATTGAGTGGGAGGAATGTGTCATAACAACATTATGCTTTACATCCGACACCGTTCAAGTGTCAGGCAGTCAAACATTCATTCTGGAAATAATTCTCAGAAATGTCTTGACAACAATCATCCTCCCCTGTATCTACATACAGGGCATTATTATAATAGCATAAAAGTCAGTAAAAGTCAATTAACGCTTTATGCAAAAGAGTGCTAATTTACAAAATATTTACAATTGATTCTGTTAATTATACAACAGTTAATCACAATTCCAAGAAAAGTATTGATTTGTATTTTTATTTGTGTTAATATAATATTGTAATTTGACAATGAACAACAAGGAGATATAATTATGGATGTGCATTCTGTCCGTCAACAGATGAGGACTAAGAGTATATATGATATACCGCTTAGGGTTACCTTTTATGCCCGTGTATCGAGCGAAAAGGACGAGCAGTTAAACTCCCTTGACAACCAGATTTCCTATTACCGCAACTTTATTAAGAAGAACGCTAATTGGGAGTTTGTTGAGGGATATATTGACGAAGGTCTTTCGGGTATGAGCACCAAAAAGCGTGAGAATTTCCACAATATGATTAGTGACGCTAAGGCGGGACTTTTTGACCTTGTTATCACAAAGGAAATTACTCGTTTTGCCCGTAACACTCTTGACAGTATTCAGTACACTCGTGACCTACTTTCCTACGGTGTAGGCGTGTTATTTCAGAACGATAACATCAATACGCTTGATGAAGATAGTGAACTTCGACTTACTATTATGTCAGGTATTGCTCAAGATGAACTGCGCAAGTTATCATCTCGTATTAAGTTCGGTCATCAAGAAGCCATAAAGAAAAACGTTGTCCTTGGTAACAGCCGTATTTTCGGCTACCGCAAGGACAACAAAAGGTTAGTTATTGACGAAAAAGAAGCCGAGATGGTGCGTGAATTATTTGAGCTTTATGCAACCGACCAATATAGTATGAAACAGATTGAGGAAATCTTCTGGAACAAGGGTTACCGAAACAACAATGGTAAGCGAATTTGCCACAGTACAATGTCTAATACCATTTCAAATCCAAAATACAAGGGCTATTATGTTGGCAACAAGGTGAAAATCGTTGATATGTTCACCAAAAAGCAGAAGTTTTTGCCACCCGAGGAATGGGTTATGTTCAAGGATGAAACCGGAGAAATTGTGCCCGCCATTGTAAGCGAGGAATTATGGGAACAGGCAAACGCCGTCCTTAAAAGGCGAAGCCGTGATGTTAAGAACAGGCAAAACCAATGCAACCACCCAAATCTTTTAACCGGCAAAATGTACTGCACCCATTGCGGAAAGTTATACTACCGTAAGGACAGTAAAGACCGCAAGGGCAATGTTTTAAGCCGTTGGATATGCAGCGGCAAGATAAACAACGGTGCCGACTCCTGCCCCTCATTCACCATTTACGAGGAAGAAATAAAAGAGATTCTTTACGATGTTTTTAAGGACACCGCCGAGGACGCCAAGTTAATCATTGAAGAATATACAAATTTATATACCGAAATGATTACCAAAGACACCTCATCGGGTGAGTTGCAAAAACTGAAAGACCGCCTCCAGCTACTCTCCAAGAAAAAGTCAAAATTACTTGAATACAATATCGCGGGAGAGATAAGCGACCGTGACTTTGTTGAAATGAATAAGCAGATTTCCGAGGAGTCTGCCGAGATTTTTTCTACTATTGAGGAAATGGAAAATGAAATAAATTCGAGGTCCGGTTTCAAAGAAAAAATCGAAGAAATCAAAACCATTCTCCAAAAAGCAGAAAGTGAAGCCTCAAAGGAAATGATAGACTCCGCTTTTGTAAACAGGTATATTGATAAAATTTATGTAACCCCCATAGACGATGGCACAGCCGAGATTTCGGTTAAGATTTTCACGGGTGATACCTTTGGCAAGGTGTTTGAAAAGGTTAACCGTCAGCTCGCCGGTCGTACGGGACACACTTTTAAAAAGATGATCGAGTCTTACGAAAACAGCATGAAATAAGTTCTATTTATTACAAATAGAAAGATTTTGGCACCTTCCTATTGGAAGGTGCCAAAAGTTATTTTGAAATGTCGGTACAGTAATACAACAAATAGTATTCTATAACTCAGTCAACCCTATTTACTATTAAATTTCTTTATTAAATATCCAAAAAGCAAATATCCCAAGGTGCCGACAAACGCACCGAAAGTGTTGAAAATCACATCATCCGTCTCGCAAAGTCCTATTGAGTAAAAATACTGTAAACTTTCGATTGTGATTGAGATAGCGAGTGATAATAAAACAGTAATAATAAGATTTGATTTTTTATATTTTTTTGACAGCAAATACGGTAAAAAAGTGCCAAACGGAACATATAGAAGTGAGTTCATAAAGACGACCCTGTAATATTCAGGTCGCGTTTTTGCCAAAACCAAACTGTAAAAAGGTGACAACTCTACATCATAATTCGCAACTTGTCGGTTGAATATTGTTAAATTTAAAATACTGAATAAAGATATAGCCGCACCAACAAATCCTATTGCTCTGAAAATTTTCGAATTGTTAAAAATAACATTCAAAACCGCATATGCGACTATGAAAATGACAGTCATTATAAATAATAAAAACAAATTTTGGCGATAAATAATATTACTCATAATCTATTAACTTCAATCATTGCCTATCACCGTACATCTTTCCTTAAAACTTATACTCCGAATATTTTATGTATTTTAGATCTTTTAATTAATTCGTTTACGGGTATCAAAACTATAAAAATTACAACAAAAGTAGCTAATGTATATAAGATGTTTTCTATAAAAGTTCCGGTTTGGAAAATACCTACTGCGGCATAAATATAATTACACAAAACAATTATAATTCTTGAATGCCACGCAAATATTATCATCGTATTTCGTCCTAAATAACTGATAAACCTGCAATGTATTTTTTCAGAAAGCATAACGATAAACAGCGTTCCCGAAAGTGCTGAAATGATTGTAAGCAATTCATTTCCGTACAGCCCAACGGACATATCTAAAGACTGATGTGCAACTTTAATGCATAAAATCCCCGCAAATAAATTCATTCCGAGAAAAAGCAAAATCTTTACGGAATATGAAATTCCCCTGTTTCCGAAAATAAAATCCTTAAGCTTAACCGAATTTTTAAGTATGTATCCGCAGTGAACGAAAAATTGCGCTACCAGAGCGATATCTAAATTCCAGGGCAGTCCCCCGTATCCCATACGGTATCTTATTAATCCGAAGGAACATATAAACACGGAAGCAACCGACAAAATCAAAAAATTCTTGCCTAAAAGCTTCACGAGAATAAAATAAAGTATTTCGGTTAAAAACAGACAGGCCAAAAACCAAACTGTCCAAAAATGCTCCTGAAAGATAAAATTTTTCAGCATCTCAATATTAGATCCGTAAAGACCGTTTTCCTGTCCGACAAAAATATTCACAACCGCATAGAATAGCCATATAACAATTCCTAATGAAAAATATGGAATAACAAGCGATTTTATCCTTTTAAGGAGAAATTCTTTAAAGCTGTATTTTGCGCCCGAAAACACAACACCCGAGAGAAAAAAAGAAAAGCGGCATATGAAAGGTATATATCCATGCAGATAAATAGTCAATCTTAAGATGACCCAAAATCACCAAAATCAGCCCGATACCTTTGGCGGTGTCAATCCACTCAACTCGTTTTCCGTTTTATTTGTTGATTAACGCTCTATCCAGTAACCTCATAACAAATCGGTTAAATCATACGGCTTAAAAATTGTATTAAAGTCGTATTTCTTCTTTGGACTGAACCCAAATCCGTACAATACGCCGACAAAATCCGTCGCTGCCTGACAGGCGCCTTCGTAATCATAGAGACTGTCTCCGACCATTAAAACGCTTCCTGTTGTGTCGGTCTTTTTTATCGCCGCTTTTATGGTCATACATTTTGTCATAGACTCCGCGCTGTCCATTCCAACTATTGCGTCAAAATATGTTGCTATGCCGAAATTTGCCAAAACAGCTTCGGCTATTCCCTGCGCTTTCAATGTTGATACCGCCAGCTTATAATTTTGAATTTTGAGCGTTTCAAGCAGTTCTTTTATTCCCGGATATAGTCTCGCCTCGTAAATTGCCCTACTGCGTCCGTATTCTCTATGCTTTTGAGCCGCTTTATAAGCTGTTTTTTCGTCAAGTCCGTATATTTTCATATACATTTCCTTAGGTGGAGGACCTACAAACTCTTTGAGTTTTTGGTCGCTGATAGGGTCAAGCCCTAATTGCTCCTCGGCATAGCGGACGCTGTTGAAAATTCCCGGTGACGTATCCAATAACGTCCCGTCTAAATCAAATGTTATTAACTCATATTTTTTACACATAATTTTATTTTCCGTAAACAGAGTCAGTTAAAAAAGAGATATCAATTTGGCTTTTTAACTGTTTTAATTTTTTTGATGTGGCGGTATTCATCCTCATAAGCCTTTCTGATTCCACGCTCATAGACATAGAATTATCATAAAAGTTTTCGTTTTCGTTCTGCGAGAAGCCGTCAAAGCCTGCAAGAACTACTTCTCTGATGCCTATCTTTTTTAAAAAATTAATACACATTAAACCTGCATTATCCGATATGCATTGTTCCTCGTTGGTATAAGAAGAATAATCGACAACATATAAGTCATCCGAGCTGTCGGTAAGAATATTTGAGGTTATAATCACCGTTACATTTCGTTTTGAATGCTCAACAAGTTCTTTAATATTCTTAAATCTTCTCATATTACTTATGAAAGCGGCATTAACATTAATATCAGTCGGAATGAAATTAACGCTCATCACAAAATATTTGCCGCTCGAAATCAAGGAATTAATATAATCCGTATTGCCGCGCAACGATTTGCCCGGAGCCAAAAGTAAAATCGGTCTGCTGTTTATAGTTTCATTAATTTGAGACTGAACCGAGCTGTCATCTATATGATGATTCATATATTTCAAATATTCTTCACCGATGTAACCGACATCAAACAGGGCGCGCTTATCCGTACTTAAATTGCTTAAAATAGCGTATATGTCCTGAATATGCAATGTTTGCTTGTTCATCAGAAAGGTTGCATAATTAGGATGACAGCCGGTAATTGATGCGATGTAATACGCGGCGTCATAGCCCCACTTATATTTCATACTCAAAGGGCGTATATATTCATCAATAAGCTCTAATATTTCGATATTATCGTAATGCAGACCGAAATTTGAATTTATGTATTGCGTTACCAGCTCCGTATTTAAATTTCCCGCTCCTCTTCCCATGCCGAAAACAGAGGAGTCTATAATTAATCTGCGCGGAGTATTTATCTGCATTAGCTCCTGTGCGTTGGCAAAGGACAGCTGAAGATTATTGTGCGAATGAAATCCCAGCGAGATATTTTTGTTTAAATTGTTATCCACCAAATAAAACATCCGCAGAAGATCGTTCTTATACATAGTTCCCAAAGTATCGACAAGATAAAAAGCAAAGGGATTAAGCTCGTTTATTTTTGAAATCAGGCTTAATAACGCCCCATCGGTATAGGTCATTGTACCTACCGGCTGCATAAATACCTTATACCCTTTTTCCGAAAGCTGTCTTCCCAATACGAAGGCCGAATCAATTTCGTGTTCGTGAAAGGTTAGCCTGATTCCGTCAATAGATGTTCCGTCAAATTCGCTTATTTCCTCGTTGGAAATTGCACCGTATTGAATCATCGCCACATATATTAAATTTGGATTTTTAGCCCCGATTATATTTTTGACAGCCTCCACACTACCGAACAGCGACAAATCCTTATTATACACGCCTGATTTTAAAAATCCGCATTCAATAATGTCAATTGAAGCTTTAGAAAGCTTAGAAACAACGCTTTTTAAAATGCTTTCCCCGAAATTAAAGTTATTAACATATCCCCCGTCCCGCAGGGTGCAGTCTAATATGCTAATCCTGTTCACAGTATTTCTCCTTTATATTTTCACCTGTTTTTTATCATTTCACGAACTTTTTCTAAATCCTTAGGAGTATCTACGGATATTGACTCGGATTCAACATAATTAAAATGTAAATCAATTCCGTTCTCCAGAAACCGCAGATGATCTATATCCTCGGCCTTTTCCAGACTGCCCATCGGGGTGTTCACAAAAAAGTCAAGCGCCGCCTTATTAAAACACTCAACCCCCACATATTTTTTGTAGTTAAAAAGCAATGTTCCCCTTGGATAGGGCACAGGATTTCTTGACATATAAAGGCATCTGCCCGTACTATCCGAAACCGCAAGCTTAATTTTAGCAAAGTCTATCGTTTCCGCGGGATCTGTTAAAACTCGCATAGCACCGCCGAAATACGGTTCTTTTATAATTTCTTTTGGAATAACAGGATAAATACATTCTGCCGAAATCAGCGGTTCATCGCCGTTAATGCACATATAATAATCGGCGTTTATTTTTGTCGATACCTCATGAATACGCGAAATATGCTCCGGATGATCAGGTTTTGTCATAACATACTCAATACCGTTTTCCTCGCACATTTGCTTTATACGCATATCGTCTATAGCGCAAACCACCGTGTCAAATTCTTTTATCTTTTTTACTTGGTTATACACCCACCAAAGCATCGGCCTTCCGCAAATATCTGCCAGCGGTTTACCTGGAAAGCGACTGCTTGAATAACGGGCGGGAATAACAGCTATAATTTTCATTTTGACGCCTCCACTACATCTTCTAAATTTTTTCTTTCAAAAGCCTCTAATTTGCCGCCTCTTGTGCAATTATAGATTCTGAAATTACTGTTTCTTGATACCTTTTCCGCCGTTTCATAGGCTATGGTTGTTTCTTCAATCCTCGGAAGATTCTTAATGTTGATATACTCTTTAATACCGCTTGAATAGTTAGAACCGCCGTTTTCCTGCCTTACGGGTCTTCCGTTTGCATCCCTTATTATGTTGTAATTGTGGTCGATACCAAGCAGATAAATTTCACTGAATCCCATATATGCCGCAATCTGTATCGCTCCGTAGGTTACGGTAAAGCCCTGCGCCAAATATTTAGATATATCAAAGCTGAACGGTGCGGGTTTCGGGTAAAACTCTTTGTGCTTTAGCACAAAAAACCTGTATTTGTCCCCCGAAAACTCACTCCTGTAATCAACAGGGAGAAAAACAAATTTTGAATCCACATTTTTGATTTCATCGGAAAATTCTTTAATAAGGGTGTGATCCTGATTTATATAATAAGTCGGTCTCCAGTCAGTTTTATCAAACAACTCATAAATTCTGTTTGTAGCGAAAGACACCTCGTTATTAATCAGTTCTAAATCCGCTGTCGTAAGGCTAGGACCCGTGCCTATAACAAAGCACCTTTCGCCCTTATGCAAGTCCTTAAGCTGCTCGATTTTAAGCATTTCGTCTTTGTTGCGACTATACTGCTCCTTAGCGACTTTTCGGTTAATATAGCCGTATGCGAGCCGTGACAAAAATGCGTTATTTTTAACTGCGGCTTTAATTCCCATTTTGAATAGCTCCTTTAATTTTGGAAATCACAAAATGTTTTTGTTCCTTTGACAACACTGCCATAGCGACTATCAAACCTGTAAACGCCGTGCATACTCCGCCGATTAATATAAGCTTAAGCCATGTATTTATTTCAAATAATCCGTTAACCACAGCTCCGACTGCTACTGCAAACAGCAAACAAACAAGTGATTTCAACATATCGGGCCAAAAAGTATATACGGGTTTTTTGATACAGCGTGCCGCATACGGCGCGTTAAAGAAAATATTACGCAAAAATCCGATTACGGTACTTACGCCGGCTATCGCATATACGCCAAGTGAAGTAAACTTAAGACATACAAACACCGTAACAACATTTGTAACGCCGGTTAGCAAAAGTATTATCGCAGGCCATTTTATTTTATTCGCTACTGTATATAAATAATTAACGCTGTTTATTGCTCCGCCGGAAAAATGGGGCAGAATAATAATAATTGAAAGAATATACAGCATTTTAATATCCGTATTAGGCGTCCACAGTTTAAAAAACGGAACCCCGAACGCAATCAAAAAGCTTATGGGCATTACCGAAATAACCGTCATAAACCTTATACTGTTTTTTACCTCTTTAAGGAGAGACGGGTAATCTCCGTGAGAATAAAGCTCTAAATATTTGGGAGTAAACATATTAGAAAGCGAGCTGATAAAGGTTGAAATAACCCCCGGTATTGTACCTGCAATGGACAAAACCCCCATTGCCTGGGCACTTACCATTAAATTTGCAATCAGCAAATCCAAACCGTTTAAGAGGGTTTGACTCAACTGATTAAGGGAATTCCAAATTCCCGAGGTCACAATTTCTTTTATTCCCTTTAGCTTTGCAGAAAATAAATCAAGCCTTATCTCGGGCATAAATTTCTTTGTAAAAAACAAATTTCCAAAGGCTATTATAAGTGTTGCGATTAATGTAGCAACGCCGAGATATACAATAGAAGGCTTTAGCAGTACATACAACGAAATAAGTAACGCAGATTTTACTATGTTAGAGAAAAGCTGAAGCATAGCGGTTAAATCCAGCCTGTTTTTAATTGTATATACGCATCCGAAGGCTGAAAATACAATATTCACGCACATATTTAAGAGTACGATAAAAAAGAGCAGCTTCACTTCAAGCATAAGCTCCGCGGGAATACGTATCAGATGCTCTAAATTGTAAATCGCAATACAGCTCGGCAGCAGAATTATCAGAGCAAAGGCCAAATCTCCCGCAAAAACGGAGGAATAATACATTTTAGCGCTCTTGTAATCCTTGTTATGTACTCCTATTCCGATAAATCTCGCCGATAGGGAATTAAGCGCGACTGTCACTATCAGCGCATAATTTACTATATTATTTGCCATTCCGTAAAATCCGTATGCAGTAGAGCCTACTGCGTTCACCAGATATGAGGTAAGGAAAAAGCTTATGGCAAAGTGAATAACAAGATTTACGGCTGTTGTAATTGTATTAATAACAAACTGTTTGTTTTGCATATACTATCCTCTCATTTTAAGTGCCGCTTTAGTCACGGCAAACATTAAGCCGTAATTCCTTTTTTCCAAGCTTTTCTTAATTAAAAACATTCTTTTATCCTGTCGGCGAGAAGCTTTATTAATAACCGACTTCACTATTTCACCATTAAGCTCCTGTGAAAACCTTTTGCAGCACTCACGGACACCGAGCTTTTGCTTCGACATATTAAGCACTATACCGTAAATATAAGTTAACGCTCCGTTGTTATAAGCCTCGATTTCTTTTTCAGAAACCGCTCTTTTTTTCTTTTCGGAATATAATAAACCAAGCCTGTTCCATTCTACGGCGGAATCAAAATCGGAAAAAATCTTAGCGGTAATTGACTCATCGTTCACTACATAATTGTATATTATATTATCATCAATATATATTCTGTCGCATTTCTTAATAACATCTATATTAAAAATTTGATCCTCGTACGGCTGTAACTCAGGTAAAAAAGCTAATCCGTTATCCGAAATAACGCTTCTTTTAAAAATCTGTTTCCAGGCAAAGCCGTTAAGCGCGGGTTTTTCGGGCAAATTTCCGAATGCCTGCGGCAATATTTTTTCGGTAATATCTGTTCCTGTATAAAAACCTATCGGATACGGATTCAGATTTGCGGTTTCGCTGTTTCCGAAAACCGTGCGGTATGCCGTAATATACAAATCACAATCTGTTTCCTTTATTTTATCAATAGCACGGTCATAACCGCCGGGTTCTAAATAATCGTCCGAATCGCAAAAGCCTATGTAGTCGCCGTCGCATACCTGCATACCGATATTTCTCGCCCGTATATACCCCACATTTTCCTTAATTGTATATACTTTAAATCTTGAATCGCGCTTTGCGTACTCAAGACATATTTCACCGCATTTATCGGGAGAGCCGTTATCGATAAGAAAAAACTCCAGCTCAGGGCTTTTTTGCTCCATCATTGAATCGAGCAATCTCGGCAAATCTTTTTCTGCCTTGTATACAGTTGTGATTATACTAATCTTCATTGCTTTTGCTCCGAAAAAATTATTTATTCATTAACTCGGTATAGTCGGAAAAGCTCATTAAGTTCAAATCCTTTTCGCTGATAATCAGATTTTCCTTACCGCCGATAAGCTCAAAGGGCCACTCAATATTTATATCGGGGTCGTTATACATAATTCCCGAATCACCCTCTCCGTAAAAGACCTCGGCGCATTTATAGCTTACAACCGAATCCTCAATAACAAGGTAGCCGTGACCGAAATATTGCGGTACAAGCAGGCTGTCTGTATTTTCTCCCGTTAAGTGGAAGCCTCTCCACTGCCCGTATGTGGGCGAATCAGGTCTTAAATCAACTATAACGTCATATACGTGACCGCTTATGCACCGCACCAATTTAGGCTGTTGTTTTACAAGCTGAAAATGCGTAGCGCGAATAACTCCCCGCTTTGAAACCGTGTAAAACACTTCCTTTAATTCGTGTTCGATACCGCCCGCTTTAAAAGTATCAATATTGTAGTCCTTAATTAACCCGCCGCGTTCATCGGTGGCGTAAAACGGCTTTATCAAATAAGCGCCCTTTAAATCCAATTCTTTAAAATCAAATTTTTGAATCATTTGACTTCCTCGCTTTCCGCTTTATAAAACCAATTAAATACTTGTCGATTGCAATACTTCTGATTTCTTCTATTACAAAACATAGTAAGAATACTGCACACACTTTAATCAGTGCATGTATCATAACATAATATTTTACAGAAGAACCGGGTAGTAAAACATTCCATACAATATTGCGCAACAAATCGTTATCGTGCAATAGGTAAATACCTATTATTGATTTTGAAATACTGTTTATAATCCGATTACTGAAATAAAATTTTGTAAATAATATGAATGTAAAAACAGATAAAGCAACTGAAAAAAATGATGAATAACCTGCAAAATAGGTTGCATGATTAATTATAAAATCGGAATTCGTTTTAATTCCTATGTAATCTATTACAAGAATAATCCCTACAAATGTAACAGCCGAACACAAAAATCCGAGCAACGCTACTTTTTGTGTAATTTTTTCACCTAAATACAGTCGTATATATCCGCCTATAATATACATCACTACAAAAAAATCAAAATATCCAAAATCCCATATACCGTTAGTTAGTGTGGGTACTAAGGACCAGATAATCAATAATAAAATAACTAATCCTGTATATGCTTTATAATCAAGTTTTTGTAGTAAAATATTTATATATGGAGTAAAAAGGAAAAACAGTATATAGTATCGTAAATACCAATTTCCCCACACATTAGGAATCAAGGCTTTTATAATGTCAAACGCCGATAGAGGCACTATACCGGTAAAGGCTACAACAGCTAAAATAGTCCATGAGTAAAAAACCATTTTTCCTACCAAGGGCAGTATTCTTTTAAAATGCTTTTTGCTTACCCCGCCCGATTCCGAAGTCACCAGATAATACCCTGAAATTAATGCAAATATTGAGCAACCAACTTTACCAAACGAACCGAAAATCTGCAAAAACACTCTATTTGCAATAATCATATCCGATGAACTCGGACTAAAGTTGGTATGTATACTGTAATGATGTGCGATTATCAGTAACATACAAATTATTCTTAGAAGCTAAATCGATGAATTTCTTTCCTTCGTATTTATCTTCATAACCTTATCCTTCTAATAAATTCTAAACGATTCCGCAATCTGGTTTTCATCATTTAGCCAACCCACAAAATCAAAATACTTCTCAAATTTCCATTTCCCGAAAATGGTTTTACCCAATATATTCCCTATACATTCCTGATCTTTATACTCTTTAATTTGAAAGCAGTATGGATAATCATATTTTTTTGCCGTGAACACTACCAGCTTTTTGCATTTTACATTTCCGAGTTTTGCTATGTCTTCCTCTGTAATGCCGTCCCTGTCAGTAGCGATAATATAAACTTGTTCATA
The DNA here is from genome assembly GCA_964601235.1 of uncultured Ruminococcus sp. Taxonomy (GTDB): domain Bacteria; phylum Bacillota; class Clostridia; order Oscillospirales; family Acutalibacteraceae; genus UBA737. The sequence continues at coordinate 19,200 of CAZRMP010000004.1, read as the reverse complement.
ATTGATCCTTTTTGCCCGCTTATACCACGCTTCCGACGCTTCTTCAAAGCTTGAATAATGCGTAAAATTAATCGTTAAATCTCCGAGTGCGGCTTGTAGTACCCCCCCTGATTCTTTCGGAATAAGCGGCAAGGACATATAGTATTCCAAATCCGATACAAGCTTATAAAAATCAGGCTGTAAAATCATTAAATTAATCGTTGGGCTTTTAAATTTCAGTCCCAACTGATGGTATATATATCCTCCCATACAATTCCCCGTAAACAAAGAAAATTCTTTATTGGTATTTCGTTTACGCAGCTTGTTCCTGTTAATTACGGTAGGTAAATAATATTTATTATAAAAAACATCAACGAAATGCATTATTTTCCTCCTTTATATATTCTGCAGTCATTTTAATTCCCTGTGCAAAAGATACCTCATTCCTGTAACCCGTATCCCGTTCCACTTTTTTTAGATCAAACTGCGAATATGAAATATCCACCCCTTTGAACGGGATATCCCCAAGACCGATTTCCGCTTCCGGGTCAACGATATTTTTCATTTCAATCAAAAATTCTCTCAAAGGCTTCGGCTCGCCGCTTCCAATATAGTACCGATTGAACGCTTTGCCTTTTTCGGCAACCGAGATTATAGAATTAATCGCATCGGTTATGTATATAAAATCGTAAGTTTGGTATCCTTCGGTAAATGAGCAATGCTCCTTATGTAACAACTTGTTGATAGATGTATAGATCATCCTCGCGGATTTTTCACCCACTCCGTAAATGTTTGTGATAATCACGGGAATAAACTCTACACCGTTTAGTTTTGCCACTGTTTCACCCATCAAATGTGCCGCCAGTTTGCCTGTACCGTAAATATATCCGCCTGCAGGCTCTATATCGTCAGACTGCAAATACTCATAGGTTTCCATCTCATTGATACTGGAAGCATATACCACTCTTTTACAGCCGATTTCCTTGCACAGTATTATATAATCACAGGTCATCTTAACATTATTTAACTGAACGGAATAATCCGCTCTTGCAGGACCTGAAGTGCCCGCCCAAGCCAGGTGGAAGAAGCAATCATAATCCGCCGGAGTAATCATACCTTTGAGTTCGGTCACTTCTTTATTCATTACATTTACGCAGGTTACTGAAGAATTATTCAGCAAAGTCTCATCAAATTTTACATCCAATGCGACAACCGAATATCCCTTTTTCAGCAGTGTATTTACCAATGTTTTGCCTATGAAACCATTGGCTCCGGTTACAATCGCTTTCATAATCATTACACTTCTTTCAAATTATTCAATGCCAAGTAGACGCAACCGCCTGCCATTTATTAAAATCTTTTTTCTTAAATGCGGCTAAAAGTCTTTTAGTTGATTTATCACAATTATTGCTGTCAATATTCCAAGTATTAACCAAATCGCACGCCGCACTAAACACTGTTAGGCGAATATTCGAATTTAATCCCTTTGTTCTTGAATATAAAAACGGTCCCAATTCCTTTGTCAATCCTATGTAATACTCATTTGTTTTTTCAAGCCCTAATCTGTATGTTTCGCCCTCAATATACTCTACCATCCAATATTGATCAATGCTTTTTTATTAGTTGATGAAGTTCCGGTTATTCCGTTTGGATTTATTCGATAACCAAACAATGGTAGGGCAATATGGCTGAAACCAATGCACTTACGGGTTAAAATATGAAACATCATCATATCCTCGAACAAATAACCCTCAGGCAATCTGAAATCGGCAAAAAAACATCTTTTGAATACTTTACCCCAGAAATAGCAATGACATTTTTTTGCTGTTTCGTATGCCTGACCATTTACAGAACAGCTTATTCCCGGATAATCTTTTACTTTACCCTCTTGGTTAAATGTATAAAACCCGCACGACACAATATCATGCTCTGATTCATATGCGTTATCCAACAATATATCGATCGTATTCTGCGATATTATATCATCTGAATCAATGAATAAAACATATTTGCCTACTGCACAATCAAGTCCCTTATTTCTCGCTCCTGAAAGACCACGGTTTTCTTGTCTGATAATTTTTATGCATTTATACTTTTTTTGATATTCATATAATATATCTATTGAATTATCAGGTGAACCGTCATCAACACATATTACTTCATAATTAAATTTCGTGTCTTGCGATACAATCGAATCTAAACACTCTGCTAAATACTTTTCAACATTATAAACAGGTACTATAATTGATAAATCCACCTTGTCGTCTACAGCCTTATTGCAGACGCCATTATAGTATCCCATAGGCTTCGGTGATATTTCTGTTAATTTTGCTCTTGCGTTGTCAATGTACCCTCCACCGCTTATTTTTTTACTGAGTCGCAGTTGTAGGCGTTTTTTGATGTACAAGCATTCTAAATATGTGTCGATTAGGCTTTTTCTAATATTCATTATTAACAAACTCCTCTATCTGCCTGTCCATACACTCTCTGACATTGCCGCCCGAAACCTTACACTTACTCCACTCTACTACCTTTTCTATCGCCTTTTCCAAATTCCAGCGGGGCTTCCAGCCAAAGGTCATTTTAAGCTTTGAGCAATCAAGCTTCAGAAAATTTGCCTCGTGAGGACCTCCGTCACAGCGATTAATCCACCTGAGTCCCTCGCCCCACTTGTTCACAAACAAATCAACCAACGCACCCGTTTGAAAGCAGTCAACATCGTCGGGGCCTACATTATAATAATCCGCAAACCCGCCGTCCTCATACTGTGCGGCGGCAATCATCAAATAAGCAAACAAAGGCTCTAAAACGTGTTGATAAGGGCGTGTGGAAAAAGGATTCCTTACAACAATATCCTCTTTTTTTACAGCCGCGCGGACACAGTCCGGAATTATGCGGTCATTTGCAAAATCTCCCCCGCCGATAACATTTCCCGCTCTGGCGGTAGAAATCGCAACCCTGCCGTCGGCAAAAAAGCTGTTTTTATAGCTGTGGGTTACAAGCTCAGAACAGGACTTGGAGTTAGAATAGGGGTCAAAGCCGTCCAGCTCCTCGTTCTCCCTGTAGCCCCACTGCCATTCCTTATTAAGGTAAACCTTATCGGTTGTGACATTCAGAAAGGACTTTACGCAATCGCTGTTTCTGACGCACTCAAGAATATTTACCGTTCCCATTACATTTGTTTCATATGTATAGGCGGGGTCTTTATAGCTGTCCCGCACAATCGGCTGTGCCGCCAGGTGAAGCACTATTTCAGGCTGTGCTTTATCAAATGCCTTTTTAAGCGAGTTATAGTCCCTGATATCCCCGATAACCGAGTTTACATCCTTTTCAATCTCCGCAATTTCAAACAGCGAAGGCACGGTAGGCGGCTGTAAGGAATATCCCGTAACCTCCGCGCCCGCATTGCTCAAAATTTTGCAAAGCCAAGAGCCCTTAAAGCCCGTGTGACCCGTAACAAAGACCTTTTTTCCTTTGTAAAAGCTTAAATCAAATTTCATTGTCATTTCCTCAATCCCAAAGCTTCCAGGGGGCGCTGTTTGTCTCCCAGAGCTTTTCAAGCTGCTGTTTTTCCCTTAAGGTGTCCATACACTGCCAATACCCCTTATGGATATAGCTTACCAGCTCCTGCTTTTCAACTAGTCCCAGCATAGGCTCTTTCTCGAATACCGTTGTATCGTCCTTAATATAATCAAACAGTTGCGGCTCAAATACCATAAAGCCTATATTGATTAAATCTCCGTCCAAATCGCTTTTTTCACGGAACGCCTTTACCGTACCGTCAGGCGACAAATCCAATACCCCCTTGTTTTGACCGAAGTTATATACTGATACCGTTCCTATTTTCCCGTGGCTCTTATGGTATTCTACCAGCCTTTTTATATCAACATCGCCTACCGCGTCGCCGTATGTAAGCATAAAGGTCTCGTTACCGATATAATCCTTGATTCGCTTGACACGTCCGCCCGTCTGGGTGTTGAGCCCCGTATCTACAACGGTGACCTTCCACGGCTCGGCGTGCTTGTTGTGAACAATCATTTCATTTCCGTTTGTGAAATCAAAAGTAATGTCGGAGGTGTGCAAAAAATAATCCGCAAACCATTCCTTTATTACATGCTGTTTATATCCCGCGCAAATTACGAACTCATTAAACCCGTAATAGGAATAGGTCTTCATAATGTGCCAAAGAATCGGCATTCCTCCGATTTCAATCATCGGCTTAGGCTTAAATGCGGACTCCTCTGAAATTCTTGTACCGAAACCGCCCGCTAAAATTACGACCTTCATAACAACACTCCTTATAATGGTTATGGATAGTCGAAATAGTGGTTAAATACACTATTTCGACACCAAATCTTTGATTTGGTATCAAATTTTCAAAGAAAATTTGTCTATACCCTTTGCAATGAATATAGAGCGAATTCAAATGACTATCTATTTGAATTCGCAAAAGCCGATAAAATCGGCTTATCGAAACGCATTCCGGCGTTTCGATATTCTATAGTCATTATAAACTATCTAACATATCCTCTACAGCCTTAACAGTTTTCTCTTTACTGAAAAATCCGCCGCGAATTTCCGCTTGCTTTTTATAATGCTTTAATAAATCGGGATTACTTAACATCTTCTTAAGTCCCTCATAAATTCCCTCTTCGCTGTTATCAACCACAATCCCGTACTCATTATTCTCGCCCAACAGCTCCTTTGCTCCCGAGCATTCGGTGCTTACAACAGGTATTCCGAGTATCAGTGCCTCTGTAACGGCGGTGCTAAAGCCCTCCCGCCTTGAGGAGCATACAAATAAATCAGCGTTAGCCACATATTTATAAGGATTATCCTTAAAAGGAATCAAATGAAAGGTATCATCAACCCCGCAGGCATTTATTTGTGCTTTCAAAGCGTGTTCCTCGCTGCCTGCACCGATAACATATATTTGATTTTTTATGCCCTCGTCAAGCAAATGTTTATGTACATTAATAAGCCTGTCATAACCCTTTTCTTTTCTTAAACGACCGACAGAGACTATATTTATATCCTGTGAAAAAGTCAAATCCCCAACCTTTTCTTTTCCCTTTTGCTTAATATAGGCGTCCTCGTTAGTGTTATAAAGCACCGTACATAGATTTTCAATATCATAAATCGAAGTGAAATCTTTTTTTACCGTTTCGGACACGCATACCGTCAAATCATATTTGTTATAACATTCGCTTGCCTCTTCATAAGATTTAAAGGCGTACGAAGCAGCCTCTTTACTCAGCTGCTCTACATGTATCCAGCTGATAAGCTTCGAATCGGAGTAGGGACAGCCCGCGATAATTCTTGCCGTAGGTCCCTCTAAATAGGAAACCGCAATATCATATTTCTTTTTTACAATACGGCGATAGAGGGTTTTTGGGGAAAAGAGCTTAAAAAAGATTACATTGCCTGAAAACTGCCTTTTAAAGCCCGGAATATACTCTATACCGTCATTAAGATACTGCCTGTTTACGCCGACATCGAACAAGGTCTGTACCGTAACATTATATTTACTTGTATCTATATTATTCACCAAGTTTACCAGTACCCGCTCTGCGCCGCCGCCGCCGAGGCTTGGAATTAAAAATAAAACTGATTTCAAAGATTTTCACCGCCTTTGCCACCTAAATCAGTATTTCAAATAGTCAAACAAGAAGATACCTCCTGACATAAACATACTATAAATAAAATAAATTAAGTAGCATACAACCGCGGATATTTTTACTATCCGCTTTTCCCGTTTGTCAGGTATTGAATTGATTTCATTGCACATAAACACGATTGAATAGGGTGCAAAATACATTGCCATTCTGTAAAAATAAAGTACCTTTGAGGAGAATAACCACATCATAAAATTAATCAGGGTCATATTGAAATAAATATTATACTTTATGTTTCCCTTTTCTTTGTATTTCCCTGTAAAAAAGGTGAGTATTAAGGGAACCGCCGCTATGAATACACGAATAATGTTTACGCTTGTATTTCCGTTAAGCAGCTGCTCTCCGTATGTGCCGCCTCCGTAAGCAGTATCATCTAAGAATTCTGCAATAAATTGTCCTACACCATAGTTATAGAAAATATACATAAACGAAGCTATTGCTATGATTATTGCCGTATAATTAGACCAAGCGTCCTTTGAAGCGATAAGATAAATCGGTATAAATACCAAAGCCGACCCGTGCATTGTTGACATCAGTAAAACCAATAATATGTACTTTGCAGTCTCTTTTTTTTCTAAAAAACGGGGCAAAAAATAGAATAACACAGCCGATACGAAAGCCTGGCGCAATCCGTTCATAGTGTCAATGTAAGTCCCCGTGGTAATAAAAAGAAAAATACTGAAATCTATTTCGGGAACCCTTTTAACGATTCCCCAAAAGAGAAAACCTACCGTAAAAAGCGCGAAAATGAATAAAAACACCTGAGAATCATCCGAAAATATTTTAATTATTGCTGTCAGTACGGAAAATCCTTTATCCTTGCTGTCGCTCTGAAAAATAAAATCCCAGCTTAATACCTCTGTTATATTTAAATTATCAAATCCGTATCTGTAAGTCCGCGTATCAATATATCCGTGCCTTAAGCCGGAAATACAAATCATTATAAAGCATACCACGGCGGCTATCGGCTTAGACTTTAATATTTTAGCAAGCCACATTCCAAGCATTATGAAAGCAAAAGCAATTATTATATGCCACCAGCTTAGACTTTCTGTTCCCGACATTAAGTCCCTTTACCTCCGAATCTTTTTTTATGAATATACTCGTATACACTTGCAGGGATTATACACTTTGCAAGCTCAATTACCGTATTTTTAACAACATAAAAATATTTATACCACGGCATATGAAGCATTTTAAATCCGTCATATACAACATAACAACCGTTAATTCTCGCTTTAAAACTGCGCCTATGCGTTGCATTTCGGTCGTCCCGCATCATATATAACGGCTCGGTTAAATTCGCACCACTGTATCCGTGTGCATAGACCTTAAACCATAGGTTACAATCCTCTACCCTTAAAAATTTCGGGTCAACCGTATATCCGCCAACCTCATCAAAAACCGATTTTTTCATTATACATGCCGCATGGGCAAAAAATGGGGAATGTGTGCAAAAGTCGTTTATCTGCGGGCGTTCTATAACCGTGGTTCTGCCCCATTCACCCTTTTCGTCAAACATTATCATCGGGGCACTTACAACTGCAAACTGTGGGTTATTAATTAAAAAGCCTATCTCTTTTTCAAACCTTGTGGGCAAAGAAATATCGTCGCCGTCCATTCTCGCTATATACGCCCCCTTCGCCGCCTCTAAGCAGCGGTTAAGGGTGTAATTAAGCCCCATATTTTTTTCGTTTTTAAGCAATACTATTTTATCGGGATATTTATTTTTATATTCCAAAGCGACTCCATATGTATTGTCAGCCGAGCCATCGTCACACATTATAAGTTCCCAATTACTATATGTCTGGGCAATAATTGAATCGATAGCCTCCGACAAGGTTGACGCGCAATTATAAATGCCCATTATTATTGAAATCATAGGCTTTTCCATTTCTTCCTCCGTTTAGATATCGTAGTTAAGAGATAATAATTTTAATTGCTTTAAGCAAAAGATAAACTCCCGCTGCATTTCCTTGCTTTGCAAAGCGATAAAATAATTTCCAATGCACGGGGAAATAGGTAAAGCATAAATCTTTATAAGCTTTTTTATATCTATCTGATTTAATGATTTCCCTTATCATTTTTATCTTTTCTGCGGCCCGACAGTCGCAGGACACTATATTAAGCCCAAGTCCAACTATACTAAGGGCGATTCTGTTATTTAACGCCGCCTGATAATCTGAGGGCAGATTATTTTTGTCAATATATTCCTGCATAAGGTCGAATAAATGCTGCCACTTTTCAAACAAATCCTTTCGGTAACCCGAAGTTACGGAAGATGTGTTTTCTTTTCTGTAATGATAAAGGCATTTATTCAAATAAACCGCTTTTTCAACCTTTGAAAAGACCTCAATGTTAAATAATCCGTCTTCATAGCTGCCGATTTCCGAAAGATTAACAAAAGAAATGTTATTGTTTAATATTAATTCTTTTTTATACATTTTTCCCCACACGGGGCAAAGGGAATCGGCAAGCTCGGGATGCGCTAATTCCTCACCCATTAAACCAAATAATCTTCGGTGCAATTTTTCTTTTACATCAGCACCTTCAAAAACCGTATCACTGCCGAATATAATTTTTCGAGACTGATTACCGTTATTTTCGCTGATATATGTCCACATAACAACATCTGCGCCACTTTCTTCCATTGCGCTGACAGCTGTCTCGCAGGTTTCGGAATCAATCCAATCATCCGAATCGACAAACATAATAAGCTGTCCGTTAGCCGCTTTCAAGCCGTCATTACGCGCGGCAGAAACGCCTTCATTTGTTTTATGAACTACCGCCGCTCTTTTATCTTTAGCGGTGTACTCATCGCATATTTGTGCGCTTTTATCTGTACTGCCATCATCAATGAGTATTATTTCAATATTTTCATATGTTTGGCTTAAGATACTGTCTATACACTCACTCAGATATTTTTCCACATTATAAACCGGGACAATAATACTCACAAGCGGCTTTTCTTCCATAATCGCACCTCTACAAATTTGCTATTGTCTCTTTAACGACTTTTCTTTTATCAAATATTTCTTCCATACGCCGTCTAGCGGAAAGACCCATATTTTTCTTTTGTTCAAACGCCAATCCGCAAAAGCGTTGCATTGCATTATAAAGGCTTTCGGAGTTCTGCTTCTCACACAGTAAGCCCGTAACGCCGTCCTCCACCGCTTCAAGACATCCGTGAATATTGCTTGTAATTACGGGTCGTCCCATAGCCGAACATTCAAGGTTGGTATTAGCCATACCCTCGTGCCAGGAGGGAAGAACAAAGCAATGAGCCGCCGCGATAAAAGGACGCACATCTCTTTGATAACCGTGGTAATTAAGCCAGCCCTCGTTCTCGTATTGCTTAAGCTTTTCGGTGTAATCCTCCTCGCAGCCTCCGACCACATCTAAAACGCAGTCGGTTCCGTCCTCGCGAAGTAACTGCATAGCTTTAAACAGCTCGTCAATTCCCTTTTCTTTCATAACTCTGCCGATAAACAAGAACCTTATTGTTTCGTTGTCCGCAGGATATTCTGTAACATCGAAATGCTCAAGATTTACTCCCGCACCGTTTAAAAGGCAAGTTTTCCCCTCCTTGACGATTTTTTCATCAATAAAAATCTGCCGATTTTCACAATTTTCAAAAAACACGGTTTTCGCTTTTTTTAATCCCACCTTATACATTAAGGTAACCAATTTGCGAAGCATACCTTCACCCTGAAACGCCGTACCGAGACCCGTAATATTCACCGCGTACGGTATTTTAAGCAGCCGACAGGCAAATCCGCCGTAAACATTAGGCTTAACGGTATATGTAATAACTAAATCTGGCTTTAACTCCTTAAGAAGCTTTTTGTATTTTCTAAACAGCTTAAAATCCTCCGCAGGATTAATCCCGCGGCGATTTATCGGTGTTTCTATCAGTTTGATACCCAAAGCCTTAAGCTCGTCGATTCTATCATCAAAAGGCGTAATTGCGATAACGGTATCGCCACGGCTTATAAGCTCTGAAATAAGCATTCCGCGGAAATCATATAATCCGCCGGAATTATTCGCTAAAATCACAATCTTCTCAGGCATTTAAAACGTTCATTTCCTCTTTTTTTTAATTTTGTCATACACTTCCATAGTTGCTTTAACTTGTTTCTCTATAGTGAATTTATCAAATACTGCTTTCCGCCCTTTGTTGCCCATTTCTTGCATAACTTCACGGTTGTTGTATGCGTAAAGCAAATGTTTAGCCAATCCGTCAACATCGCCCTTTTTAAAAATAAAAGCGATATCTTTCGTATCTGCCCAACCGGGAGTATCAGAGCGAATTACAGGGCAGGACATTGCTAAAGACTCTATAACAGTCAGTGGAAACCCCTCGTAGATAGACGGCAAGGTTGATACATCGCAAATACCAAAAACATCTCTTGGATTCCTGAATCCCAAATATTTAACATCAATATTGTGTTCCTGTGAGTAAGTTAATAATTTATCTAAATATTCCTTTTCGTGTAACTTGCCTGCTATCAAAACTTTTATATCTTTTATATTATTTTCATTTTGTATTTTATCCACAGCTTCTAATAGATACATATGACCTTTTCCGTAGGTCATACGAGCCAACAATCCGATTACATATTTATTTTCACATTCATATTCTTTCTTTAGATTTTTAATTTCTTCTTCGGTCAAAGGGATGAATTTATCAAGGTTTATTCCGTTATTAACCACTGTAATACGGTTTTCTTTTACCCCGTATTCGTTAATCAACATCTCTTTTAAATCTAACGATACCGAAATAATCGGAAAATGCAGTATTTTTAATATCTTTTTGAAGAGCTTGGGGTTTGCCATTTCATCAATATGATTAGTCCAAATATAAGGAATACCAGTTTTCAGCTTTACAAATGCTCCGACAACACATAAGCTTTGACTGTGCATATGCATTACATCTATGCACTCATCGGTTACTATTTTGCTTAACTGTTTTACCGTTTCATTCAATCGTCTTGGGTCTCGCTGAATACCGGATAAGTTGACAGAAATAAATTTAAATAATTCTGACCTTTCCAACTCGGTTATTATATCTAAATAATTTGCATCGCAATCGTTTTTATCTGAAACAAGACAAACCTTAACATTGTTGTGATTGAGTTGCTTACACAAATCAAGAATATGTGTAGTCACCCCCCATTTCCGGCAGTAATATTTGTAACCGCTAACATCACATTCATACTTCACTAACACTTCCCTGCGTATATTAACCGATAAATACCATCGTTATTAACGGATTTTCAAGCCTAAAAATATAATAACAAATCACCTAATTCATCTATTTTATTAACCCATGAAGCATCCTCTCGCGAATAAAGACCGTCTTTATTCTCAAAATAAATGCTTCTCATTCCAAGCTGTTTCGGCGCCGTGAAGTCTTTTGCGGGATTATCCCCTATGTAAATCATTTGCTCATAAGGAATTCTCCATCTGTTCTGCATAATACGGAATGAAATATCATTTGGCTTTCGGAACTGTATGCCGCCAAGTTCGTCTGTGATAATAATATCGTCGACAAGCTTATCCAAGCCCAAAGCCCCGATCTTTTTCTTTTGACCTGATACCCTGCCGTCCGTGATTATTCCGACCTTTATGCCGTTACTTTTCAAGTCTCTGATGATTTCTGCCGCACCGTCATAAAGCTCTATTTCCGGAGAATGCTCCCGATATATCTCTAAGCATTTTTCCTTTTCGTCTATGCGCCCGATTTCGTTTAACAGCTCGTCAACAGCGGGTTTTTGAGCCTCAAAATACTTCCATAATTTATCGGCAAGCTTTTTATCACCTAAGTACTCTGCAACTGCTTTATAACCGCTTTTAACATATTGCTTTTCGGAATAAAGCGTATCGTCTAAATCAAATATAACGCCTTTAATGGGCTGCTTTCTTTTTCCCCCGCAAATACAAATACTTTGGTCGAATCGGCTGAATACAGCGCCGTTGTCAATTCGTTCCGAATAGCCGACCTTCTTTCCGCACATCAAATTTAAAATTGCTTCGGCAGAGTTTGCACCCGCTTTCATACTAAGCGGTGCGCCGCCGCCGAAACGGGGGTTTATTTCTATAAAATAATCTTCACCTGTCTTCTTTTCGCGAATCAGCTGAACCGTCATAGGACCGCACGGCTTAAAGCTTTCAACGAGCTTTTTACTCTCTTCAATAATTCTTTCATCCATTGAAATCTCGGTTTTTAGAACCTCGCCGCCTCTTACGGCAAGCCGTATACGCGGAGTAATGAAAATCGGATTTCCGTCAAAACCGCAGAAAATGTCAACCGTGTACTCCGTACCCTCAATAAACGGTTGAATAACATAATCTTTAATTTGTTCGGCATAAAGCTTTAAATCAAATTTATTTTCAACCTTAAACGCATTAATACTGCTACTACCGTCCTTAGGCTTGATAAAGCAGGGATATGCGTCTTTATATTTCGTGTAATCGTTAACCGTTTGAGGAGCCTTAAGGCCGCAAGCCTCAAAAAAGTCTGCCGTGTAATTTTTATCTCTGCAAACTGCAATTTTATCCGTTTTGCTGATAAGCACCCTTGTTCCTACCGCATTAAACTTATCGGTATTACGGCTTAATACCAACAAATCGGTATCAATAGTCGGAATCAGCAAATCAATCTTATCATTACAACAAATATCAAGCAGTTGCGGGATATAATCGGCATCTTTCATGCCGCAAACAATCCGTGTGCAATCACAAAAAGCCAATGCGGGTGCGGTAGCGGTAATATCCGCCCCGTAAAGCTTTAAATCAATATTTAAAGTTGTTGCGGCTCGGCGAAAAGCTTGAACAAGCTCAATTCGTCTTCCAACGCCGGTGAAAAGAATTTTAAGTGTATTCATACCTTTCTCCTTAAAAACCATAGTTGCTCTGCAACTACGCTCTTGTACTTATCAAAGCTTTGTTCATTGTACATTCGCTTCCTGTTTTAGTTTTTCCCGTCTTATTTCCGCTAAATTGCCCTCGTGGTTAAGCTCCACTCCCTCGACCTTGATAAAAGCCTTTTTCACCGTCAATAAAATGATTTTTATATCGCCGAAAAAGGTTATATCGCCGACATATTTTAAATCCCACGAAAACTTTTCTTCCCAGGTTACGGCGTTTCTGCCGTTTATCTGTGCAAGCCCCGAAAGTCCCGGTCTTACAGCGTGGCGGCAGCGTTCTGTCTCGGTGTAATAAGGCAAATATTCGGGCAAAAGCGGCCGCGGGCCGATAATTGACATATCGCCTTTTAGTATGTTGAAAAGCTCGGGCAGCTCGTCAAGGGAGGTGTGGCGCAGGAAATTGCCGTAGCCCGTAAGTCTTTGCTCATCGGGAAGGAGCTTGCCGTCCTTATCTTTTTCGCAGGTCATTGTGCGGAATTTTATAAGCTTAAATATTTTTTCGTTTTTACCCGGTCGCTCCTGAACAAAAAACGGGTTTCCCTCCATCACTATCGCGCCGATGATTGTTAGTATCAATAAAATCGGTGATAAAACAATAACCGCGCATAGCGAGAGAACGAAATCCATAGACCGTTTTATGTACCTTGCGTAAATTCCCCTTGAAACGGCAACCGTATTTTCTTCCGTTTCAGCTTCTTTTATAAGCGTTTCAGGCATACCGTATTCCCCTTAAAAACAAGATTTAATTATTTCGATTATCTTGTCCTGCTCTTCCTCTGTCATTTTTATATCGCTGGGCAGGCAAAGGCCTCTCTCAAAAATATCCGCACCCACGCTTGTTACGCCGTCAGTATACTCCTCGCCCTCAAAGAGGCCGTTTTTTGTGACAAAGGAATTTGTTTTAAAAATCGGTTGCATATGCATAGGCTTCCAAACAGGTCTGCCCTCTGCGTTATGTTTTTCAAGTACTTCTAAAATTTCGGTTGGGCATGATTTACCCTTTTCGCTTTCGTAAGCAGCGGTACAATCGGTTCTTACCTGCTTAGCCATAGCATCCTTATCAATTATAATGCACGAAAGCCAGAAATTAGGTTCGGATTTTTGCTCGTCATAAGGATTCATAGTTACAGGCCAATCCTTAAAACCTTCTTTATATCTTTTGTAAATGGCCTTTTTCTTAGCGATGTGTTCTTCTAAATAGGGAAACTGTCCGCGAACAACACCTGCAACAACATTGCTCATTCGGTAGTTATATCCTAAATCAACATGCTGATACCAAGGTGCATTTTCCCTTGACTGAGTTGACCATTTTCTTGCCTTTTCTGCCGCCGCCTTATCGTCAGTTAAAAGCATACCGCCCGAAGAACCGGTAATAATTTTATTGCCGTTAAATGAAATTGCATTGTATGTGCCGAAAGATCCGGTTTGTATTCCCTTATATGTAGCGCCTAAAGATTCTGCTGCGTCCTCGATAACTACCGCATTATGCCTTTTGGCAATTTCGCAAATCTCGTCCATTTTTGCAGGTGTTCCGTAAAGGTTTGCAAGTACAATAACCTTAACATCGGGATAAAGTTCAAATGCTTTTTCAAGTGCTTTAGGATCCATATTCCAAGTGTCATATTCAGTATCGATAAAAACAGGTTCAGCCTTTGCGTAAACAACGGGATTAACGGTTGCGGCAAAAGTCATATCGGTACAAAAGACCTTGTCCCCCGGCTTTATTCCGGTAAGCTTAACTGCAAGATGAAGGGCAGCAGTGCCGCAAGACAAAGCAACTGCATATTTGCAGCCGACCTTTTTGCTTATCAGGCGTTCAACCTCATTAATATTTTCACCTACGGTTGACATCCAATTTGTTTCGTAAGCTTCTGTCATATATTTAATTTCACCACCGTGCATTGTGGGTGATGAAAGCCAGATTTTGTTTTTAAATTCTTTCATATTAATCCTCTGAACCACTTTTCAAAAAATATTTCGAATATAATCCATGATTATTATATCACTTTCAAAATTAAAAATCAACATAAATAGTATACAATATATATCAATTTTCAATAAAAAAAATACGATAAAACAATAGAAAATAATGCTTTTCTTTTTTGAATAACCGGACTTATTCGGAGCAAAATATTAAAAAAGGAGTGATAAAATGTTTGATAAAATATGTCTTATACTTGTTATAATCGGCGCTCTTAACTGGGGTCTTGTAGGACTGTTTGAATTCGACCTTGTTGCCTGGGCGTTCGGCGGAGCAACCGCTATTATAAGCCGTATTATATACACCGTAATAGCTCTTGCGGGCATATGGTGCATCTCCCTTTTGTTCAGGGACCGCAGCGCTTCCTCGGGCGATTGACAACTTTTGAAACCTCCGTTATTTTTGCAAACGGAGGTTTTATTTTGCAAAATGAAAAAACTTTACATATAAACAGAAAAACAAGGTTGACTTTTAATGCCGCGGGGAATAAAATAATAGTATAACCTTTCGGAGGAGTAGGGTATGAAAAATAAATTTGGCTTGTTTGCCGTGATAATTACAGTCTTTATGGTATTGCTGCTTTCTGCATGCAGTCCTGTGGACAGGGATTATGCCGTTTCAAGCGAAGAGTCCGTTTCGTCCGTCAAAGCGGCGCCCGAGGATGTAGCCCATCCTGAAATTATGTCTGACGATAAAATAATGCCGCAATTTGTGGATATAAGCGTCTTCGACGAAGAAAATTATTCTGAGGTTTATCTCGGCAAAAGATTCAAATTTAATATAACATATGCAGATGATGAATTTACCGTCCCCACCAAGCTTTCTGTCCTTGAAAAGAAGGGCTGGCGACTTGTTGAAAACAGTCAGTATGATGAGGAATCGCTTGTTTATGCCTGCGATTATGTTCAAATGGTTTTGGAAAAGGACGACGGTGCTAAAATTACCGCAACCTTCTATAATTCTTCAAACAGTTCGGTTCAACTTAAAAAATGCAATATAGTTAAGTTTAAAATCGAAAACGATTTTTATACAAATGCTGAAAGCTATTGCAAATTTAATGTCAACGGAATTAATAATAAAATGGCGATTACCGATATTATTGACACCCTTGGTACTCCCTCACACTTTTACGGAACTGCTGAAAACGATTACTATCTTGACTACTTTATTTCCGAAAAGGACCGCCGCAACGGAATAACGGTTTATATTAATCCGTCTGAGGATTCGGTTAGCGCCGTTGAGTTTTCATATTATAAATAATCAAATCCGCCCTCAAAGGCTTGCGAGGGCGGATTGACAATTTTAAGGAGAATTTCAATGAAAGATAATATTTTTTTACCCGCAAATATTCTTTTGCCTAAAGAAAATTTCGAGAAGTGGTCGGTAATTGCCTGCGACCAGTACACCTCCGAGCCTGATTATTGGGAAAATGTCAAAGAGTATGTGGGGGACACGCCCTCCGCGCTTAATATTGTTTTTCCCGAGGTTTATCTGTCAGGCGATAACAGCAAAGGAATCGGGGAAATTAACGCAAATATGAAAAATTACCTTGACGGCGACATTTTCAATACATATGAAAACACCTTTGTATATGTAAAACGCACCCTTGCCTGCGGTAAGGTTCGCCGAGGAATAGTAGGACTTATTGATTTAGAAGATTACAGCTGTGAAAAAGACAGCCGAACTCTTATTCGGGCTACCGAGGAAACCGTAGCCGAGGAAGAAATTCTG
>CAZRMP010000004.1:0-2895 GCA_964601235.1 uncultured Ruminococcus sp. | reverse complement strand
GCCGAGCGTCTTCCGCCGAGGGTGGAAATCAGAAAGGATGCTCCTATGGAGCTTCCCCATATAATGCTTCTTATCGACGACCCCAAAAAAACAGTTATTGAGCCCCTTGACAGCCAAACCGCTCCCACGCTTTATGACTTTGATTTAATGCAAAACAGCGGTCATATTAAGGGTGTTGCGATTAAGGGAAAAGCCGCTAAAGAGCTGCAAAACAGGCTGTCAAGCCTTGCGGGCGAGGGGGATAATCCACTGCTTTTCGCTGTAGGAGACGGTAATCATTCCCTTGCAACCGCTAAGGAATGTTACAGACTTAATAAAACCGAAAATTCGCGCTATGCTTTAGTTGAAATAGTAAATATTCACGATTCTTCCCTTGATTTTGAACCGATTTACCGCCTGCTTTTCGGCGTAAATCCCGAGGAGTTTATAAACGGCTTTGTTGACGCATTGGGCGGCGAATATAAAGGCGAAGATGCACAAATTTTTACCTGCGTTTACGGCGATAATCAGGTTGAAATTTCGGTAAAACCCACCGCAAAGCTGGCAGTCGGAACACTGCAAACCTACATAGATAGGTTTTTAAAGCAAAATCCCAATACAAAAGTTGATTACATTCACGGCGAAAATTCCTTGCGCGAGCTTGCAAAGGCGCCTGATACCCTCGGTTTTTTGTTTGACGGTATGCGTAAAGACGAACTGTTCCCCGCCGTAAAACAGGACGGTTCACTCCCCCGCAAGACCTTTTCAATGGGCTGTGCCGATGATAAGCGCTTCTACCTTGAGGGAAGACGGTTGTAATTAAGCGCATTAAAAATCTCCGCCAAAACTTCTCGGCGGAGATTTTCTTTTAAAAAACTTAATCTGTAATTACTATCGATTTAATAACAGGCTGGTTCTCTCTTAACACCGTTCCGTTATCATCTGTAACAGGGGTGTTTTCGGCTATGGCGTCCACAACATCCATACCCTCGGTTACATGACCGAATGCGGCATAGCTTCCGTCTAAGCTTGGGGTGTCCTTATGCATAATAAAGAACTGTGAGGAAGCAGAATTAAGGGCTTTTTCAATGTCGGCTTGCGCATTTTCCGGCAGGTCGCTCAGCTTGTAGCCGTATGCCAAATACTGCTCATAAGCAGAGCCGCTTCTTGCCATGGAAATAACGCCGCGTTCGTGTGTGATATTATTTTCAACTCCGTTTAAAGAAAACTCGCCCTTAATGCTTTCATCGCTGCCGCCTGTGCCGTTGCCCTTTGGGTCGCCGCCCTGAATCATAAAGCCCGATATTATGCGGTGAAAGGTAAGTCCGTCATAAAAGCCGCTTTTCGCAAGCTCAACAAAGTTTTTAACCGTTATGGGCGCTGTGTCACCGTCCAGCTCAACCTTTATCTCCCCGTAATTTTCCACCGTTATAACAGCGTGGTGAATTCCGTATTTTCCGTTGTCGGAATCCGAAGCCTTATCGCTTCCGCAGGAGCAAAGCCCCAAGCACAGTATGAGTGCAAGTAATGCCGCAGTAATTTTTTTAATGTTCATTTCTGTCACCTTTCTTTTTTCCGTAAGGAATATATTTAACCCTGCGCTTTCTGATTCTCGCCATATTAAGCCTTATTACCATAAGAATAAATATAACAACCGCAAGGGCTATAAGGATATAGACCACCTTCATATAAACAGAGCTGAAAAAGCTCTTGACATATTTTAGGGCTATAAGCAATTTGCTTTCCTTAACACTGCCGCCTGCGACAAGATTTACCGTTCCTATAACCTGCTCGGCATAAATAACCTCCGCCGTGCCGAGAACTTCACCCTTTTTAACCGGTGCTTCAACCGACTCTGCATTAAGGTGGGTTTTTACCACTATTGTTGAATCGTCCGCCTCGTTTGGCAAAACGGTTACGAAGGGTTTTTCAAAATAAAGAGATACAAAATCGGTATCGAGGGACAGCTCAACCGGCATTTCGCAGACGGGGTCGGTGGAATTTGCCACCTCTTTAAACGAAAAGTTGTTGAATGCCCAACGGTACAGCTCGGCGCTTTCTACAAATTCATAACGCCTATCGGCATTCGGAGGGCAGTTCATAAGCACGCACATATAGTTATATCCGCCAAAAGAAGCAAAGCTTGCAAGGCACCGCCCCGCTTCATCCGTATAGCCGGTTTTACCGCCCTTTGCGTACTGGTAGTAATAATTAGTAGAGTTATCTATCAAAAAGTTTGTTGTGGAAAGGGTGCGCTTGTCGGACATATTTGTAGCTTCAATAGTGTACCGAGATGCAGTACATACGGTTTTGAAGGTTTCATTTTTTAAAGCATAGGTCATAAGGGTGCAAACATCACGCACTGTGGTATAATTCTCGTTCTCGTGCAAACCGACGGGATTTGAATAATGGGTGCCTGTAAGACCTAATTCTGCGGCTTTTTCATTCATCATTCCCACAAAGCCCTCTACACTGCCGCCGTAATAAATAGCGGCAAAATAGGCGCAGTCGCCGAAAGAAGACATAAGCACCGTATAAACCAAATCAAGCTGAGTTATTTCCTCCCCTATTTTGAAATTGGAAACCGCACTGCCCGTACCCAAAACAAGGTCCTGTGCCTCTTTAGTCATAGTGATTTTACCCGCGGGGTCATACCTTTCGCTTTCAAGCATAAGGGTCACGGTCATTATTTTTGTTAAGGATGCGGGATACATTTTTTGGTCGATATTGTTACTGTAAAGTATTTCTCCCGTGTCCATAGAGACCAAAATACCCGCCTTAGCGGTAATATCAATCCCCGTAATTTCGTATGCAGAGACTGTTAAAGGGGTCAAAATCACTGAAAATACCAAAATAACAGTAAAAATAATGGAAAATAACCTTTTTGGCATAGAAATCTCCCTGAATATATAGTAT
>CAZRMP010000003.1:29830-40992 GCA_964601235.1 uncultured Ruminococcus sp. | reverse complement strand
CGCAAAGTATGTCGCCACTTCAATACAGGAAATCACAAGAGATAGCTCGGTCTACAGCGTTCAATCGGTTACAATCATCGAGGTTATGGGGCGTCACGCCGGCTGGCTTGCGGCATCCTCCTGTACCCTGCACGCAAACGGCGAAACTGCGCCGCATCTTATCTATCTGCCTGAATGTCAATTTGACAGCGAGCGGTTCCTGTCCGATGTAGAAGAGCAAATGAAACTGCATAAGGCGGTTATCGTGGTAGTGTCCGAGGGTATTAAGGTCGAGGACGACAGCTGCCGCTCGGGAAAAACCGATTGTTTCGGCCACGCTTATCTTTCGGGGGTAGGCAAGCAGTTGGAAAATCTTGTGGGTAACCGTTTCGGGTGCAAGGTGCGCTCGATTGAACTGAATGTTATGCAGCGCTGTTCTTCCCACATCAGCTCACGAACAGATATTGACGAGGCGGAGCATATAGGTGCCGTCGCAGTGCAGACCGCCCTTAAAGGGGAAAGCGGCAAAATGATGCGATTCCGCAGAATTCTTGATATGCCTTATACCGTTGCTATCGACCCGGTTGACGCGCATCTGGTCGCCAACCATGAACGCTTCTTCCCAAGGAACTGGATAAACGATAAACAGAACTATGTGCTTGACGAGGCAATCCCCTACTTCCAACCGCTTATGCAGGGCGAGCAAATTATTAAAATGCATAACGGTCTGCCTGTGCATTACAGGCTTATCGGAGCCGATTCGGAGCTTGTGCAAAAATAGCGCGGAAGTTCTGAGGATTTGTCACACAAGAAAACCGTAAAACAGATTATAGAAAAGTCTGTTTTACGGTCTTTTGATTTAATCGGATTTATTGGAGTACTTATTAGCGTGCTGTTTCATCGCTTCAAAGGTTTTGTCGCTTATAACATGTTCAATACGGCAGGCGTCTTCTGTAGCGGTTTTCTCATCAATGCCCATTGCCATCAGCATTTTAGATATGACGGTGTGCCGCTCATAAATTTTTTCAGCGGTTTTTAAGCCCTTTTCGGTAAGAGTAATATACCCGTCCTTATCCGTCAGGATAAAATCTTGTTTTTTAAGAAGCCCAATACCGCGGCTCACACTTGCACGTGAGAAATTCATATACTCTGCAACATCAATGGAACGAACCGAGGATTTATACTTATATAAGATATATATAGATTCCAGATACATTTCACCGGATTCTTTAAGGGACATAAAGTTCCGCCTCCGCTTTGTAAGAGTAATTCGAAAATGTGTTTCTTATAATATACCACTTTTTCATTCCAAAATCAATAATTTCGACTTTTTTTGAAAGAATTATCAAAAAAAGGGTTGACAAATCAGAATCAGGTGAATATAATAATACACAGTTAGCGAATGCTAACAATTTTTATGGCTAAATGTTAGCAATCGCTAACATACTAATTATTTACTAAAAGCTATGGGGGATAGATATGACGCTGAAAGATGCAGTAGAAGGAAACGAATACATAATCAAGGATGTTGTTACCGATGACGAAGAACTGAATGCATTTCTATTTTCTCTCGGCTGTTACAGCGGCGAGGCTATAACCGTAGTGTCACACATTAAGGGCGGCTGTGTTGTTTCTATTAAAGACGGCAGGTATAATATCGACAATCAGTTGGCAAAGGCAATCGCAATATAGTTCACATTATTTACAATCCCTCCGTCACGGCAAGCCGTGACACCTCCCTTTACACAAGGGAGGCATTGCTGATACAAAAATCAGCTTTTTTTAAGATATTATGTTAGCAATTGCTAACAATTAAAATGTAACTTTATTATAAAGTTAAAGAAATCAGAGGAGGAACTCCAAAATGAGAATTGCATTAGCAGGCAACCCGAACTCAGGTAAGACCACAATGTATAATGCCCTAACCGGTCGAAACGAAAAGGTCGGAAACTGGGCAGGTGTTACCGTAGAAAAGAAAGAACACCCTATTAAGAAGGCGTACTATGAGGTCGGCGAACAGCTTATCGCCGTTGACCTTCCGGGTGCTTATTCAATGTCACCCTTTACAAGCGAAGAAAGCATCACAAGCTCCTATGTTAAAAAGGAAAACCCTGATGTAATCATAAACATTGTGGACGCTACAAATTTGAGCCGCAGCCTTTTCTTTACAACACAGCTTTTGGAACTGGGGATTCCCGTTGTTGTGGCGCTTAACAAGAGTGATATTAATCGGAAAAAAGGCACAAAAATTGATGTGGAAAAGCTATCGAAAACACTCGGTTGTGCGGTAGTTGAAACCACATCAACTACCGCAGACGGCTTAAAGGCTGTTGTTGAAAAAGCAGTTGCAAATGTAGGCGGCAGTCAATCTGCCCCTTACCATCAAGGCAATATTGATTTGACCGATAAAGCGCAGGTGCAAGCGGCAGACCGCGAACGCTTTGAGTTTGTAAACAAAATCGTTAAAGATGTTGAAACCCGTAAGGTTTTAACTAAGGAAAAGAATATAAGCGATAAAATCGACAAGGTGCTGACTAACAAATGGCTTGGTATCCCGATTTTTGCCGTTGTTATGTTTTTGGTGTTCCAGATTTCACAGGTATGGGTTGGTACTCCTATCGCAGACCTGCTTGTTGGTTGGCTTGAGACATTCCAAGACTTTATTGGTGAACTGCTCGCCGATGCGTCTCCCCTGATTTCGGCTATCCTCGTTGACGGCGTAATTGGCGGTGTAGTAGCCGTTGTAGGCTTCCTGCCCCTTGTTATGGTAATGTATTTCCTCATCGCCCTCTTAGAGGATTGCGGATATATGTCCCGCGTTGCCGTTGTGCTTGACCCCATCTTTAAAAAGGTTGGCCTTTCGGGTAAATCGGTTATTCCCTTTGTAATCACAGTTGGTTGTGCCGTTCCCGGCATTATGGCAAGCCGTACTATCCGCAACGAGCGTGAACGCAGAGCAACAGCCATGCTTGCTCCATTTATGCCTTGCGGTGCGAAGATTCCCGTAATTGCTCTTTTCGCCGGTGCATTCTTTGAGGGGGCCGGTTGGGTAAGTACTGTAATGTACCTCTCGGGTATCCTGCTTATTTTCCTCGGTGCACTTCTTGTTAACAGGATTGCGGGTTACAAGTCAAGAAAATCCTTCTTTATTATCGAATTACCTGAATACAAGGTTCCTTCTCTTTGGGGTGCTTTCAAATCCATGTGCAGCCGTGGTTGGGCTTACATAGTTAAGGCCGCTACAATTATACTCCTTTGTAATATGGTTGTTCAGATTATGCAGACCTTTACTTGGAGCTTTAAGGTTGCCGAAACCGCCGATTCTTCAATCCTTGCATCTGTTGCAGGTCCCTTTGCATACCTTCTGGTACCCATTGTGGGTGTACTCTCTTGGCAGCTCGCCGCAGCCGCAGTTACAGGCTTTATCGCAAAGGAAAATGTTGTAGGAACTTTGGCTGTTTGCTTTGTAGGACTTGAAAACCTTATTGATACTGAAGAATTAGCCCTCATGGAAGGTGCAGGTACAGAGGTTGCCGGAATTATGGCAATTACAAAAGCTGCCGCCTTGGCATACCTTATGTTTAACCTTTATACTCCTCCTTGCTTTGCCGCGATCGGTGCTATGAACTCCGAAATGAAGAGCGGCAAGTGGGTATGGGGCGGTATCGGACTCCAGTTGGGTGTGGGCTATACCGTAGGCTATTTGGTTTACACAGTCGGCACACTTATTACGGCTCCCGCGTCCCTTAACATAGGTGCGGCTATGGTTGGGCTTGTCGCTGTTCTCGTCTTTGCGGCAGTTGTAATCGCTTTGATTAACAATACCAATAAGAAAATGAAGACAGAGTACGCATTGGGTTAAGATTATGGAAAACATTATTGTAGCTGTAATATTGATAATAATTGCAGTCGGTATCATTCTCTATCTTGTAAGGCAAAAGAGAAAAGGTGTGAAATGTGTTGGCTGCCCGTATGGGGGCAAGTGTAGCGGAAACTGCAACCGGTCGAGTGCCTCGAAACGAAATTCGCGCAGTTAAGGTTGTTCCGTTTTTGTAATAAAAACTTAACAATGCAAAGCTCGCACTTGAAAGTTGATGATTTTCGGTATATAATTATTTTAAATACAGCAGATTTGCTGTTATATAAAATAATTTAGGAGGAATAATCAAAATGAACGGAAAAGTACATGAACTACTAAATCAGCAAATAAATAAGGAATTCTATTCCGCATATCTCTATCTCGATTTCTCAAATTATTTTGAGGATGCGGGACTTGACGGCTTTGCTAACTGGTATAGAATTCAAGCGCAGGAAGAGCGCGACCATGCTATGCTTTTCTATCAATACCTGCAGAATGAAAACCAGAAGGTAACACTTGAAGCCATTGATAAGCCCGACAAAATTTTCTCCTGCCATATGGACGTTTTGAAGGCAGGGCTTGAGCACGAGAAATATGTAACCTCGCTTATCAACGACATTTATGCCGAGGCATACAATGTAAAAGACTTCCGCACAATGCAGTTCCTTGATTGGTTCGTAAAGGAACAGGGCGAAGAAGAAACCAATGCGAATGACCTTATATCCAAAATGGAACTATTTGGCTCCGACCCCAAGAGTCTTTATATGCTTAACCAAGAACTTGCGGCAAGAGTATATTCAGCACCCTCTCTGACACTTTAATTTATAAATTACATAAAAATTATCAAAACCACCGGTTGAATTGAACCGGTGGTTTGCTCCACTCCTAAAAGGGGTTGCGAAAGTTCAGCGCCGTATTACCTTCTCCGACAGCCGCTCACATGCGGCTGTCTTTTTTTGCCTACCGCTTTGCAGGTTGATGATATACGCCTGACGGCAATGTCCCCTATGCGTATTGAAATTAATTATATTTTATGCTTGTCCTGACGCACCTCGCCCGAGCGGTAGGCGCTTATCAGCTCTTTTAGGTCGTTTATTGTTTCCTTGATTTTGGCGCCGTTATCGGTATCGCCTACAAGGATTCTTTTTTTACACCTTTGTGAAGCGACGCTGTGGGTCTGCATATCGGTGCCGCTTTTTATCGCCTCGCCCACCGACTGAAAGGGCTCGTGGGCGGTGAGCATAAGCCCGTAGGAATTGAAGATAAGGGTATACCCCGCTATGCCCGTCACCTTATGGTAGGGAGTCGCAAAGCCGCCGTCTATTATTATAACCCTTCCCCCGCATTTTACGGGGGTTTCGCCCTCGATATGATGTATCGGGACATGACCGTTAATAATATGTCGGTTTTCGCCCTTAACGCCGAATTCGGCAAATATTTTTTCGGCCGTCTCTTCCCTGTTTATAAGCTTGTAATAAACATCCTTTGTCTCGGTATGGGTGCTTTGGTCGGATATAAAATACCTCTCAAAGGTGGTCATTTTGTCCCTACCGTAAAGCGGAGAGTCGGCTCCGTTCCACAAAAACCAGAGTATGTCCCTGCCCTTTTTTCGTTCCGTCTCGTTTACCGACAAAAAAGCCTTGCGCGCACAGTTTTCCAATTCATCGTACAAGACCTTTCCGCAAAGCGGCTTTCCGAAAATATTAATTTCCCTGAAATCGCCGTTTTCGGTCATAGGAATACAGCCGTGAAAGAGGATATTCCCGTTGGTCACCTTATAAAGACTGCCCTTATTGAGCAGAAGATTAATATGCTTTTTAAGCTTTTCACAGCTTACAAAGGCATAGCGGAGCTTTCTTACAACCTCTTTTTCCTCCTCGGTAAGCTCATAGGGCGAATCGGGGTTTACCGTCGGGAAATTGCTGTCGCAAAGCCGATAGCTTTTGCCGTAAAGCTCGATTGTACCCTTTTCAAAATCAATCCTGTGCAAAAGCCTTCGGTGCTCCATATTGTATTCGGGATGCTCGCTTATAAGCTGACCCTCAAGCTTAAACTGGATAACCGAAATCGCCTTATGCGCCTTCATTTCAAGGCTTATTTCGGATTCATCGCTGTTTTTGCTCCTTATTTTAAACTGCTTGCAGGGGTCGTCCTTATACGCCTTCATCGCGAAAAACAAAAGGGGCAAAATGCTTATGCCGTAGCCGTTCTCAAGCACCGAAACATTATCGTACAAAAGGCTTGTACGGACAATATTTGCAATGCAGGCGGTCTGCCCCGCTAAGGCTCCCATCCACAAAACATCGTGATTGCCCCACTGAATATCAAGGGAGTGATACTCGCACAGCCTATCCATAACGAAATGCGAGCCCGAGCCTCTGTCATAAATATCGCCGATAATATGAAGACGGTCGATAACAAGGCGCTTGATAAGCCTTGACATTTCCTCAATAAACTTGTCGGCATAGCCTATTTCGATAATTGTGTTGATAATTTCCTCGTAATAGGCGGTCTTGTTCAAAACCTCTTTTTTTTCGGTGATAAGCTCCTCGATTACATATTTAAAGCTGTCGGGCAGAGCCTTGCGAACCTTGGAACGGGTATATTTTGAGGAGACGGTGCGGCAGACCGACACAAGCCTGTAAAGCGCCGTTTTATACCATTCATAGGTGTTAAGGCTTTCCGATTTGATGTATTCAAGCTTTTCTATCGGATAATAGATAAGCGAGGCAAGCTCCTTTTTTTCCTCATAGGAAATACTGTCGCCGAAGACATCGTTTATTTTTTTCATAACCGCGCCCGAGCCGTTTCTCAGCACATGGGAAAACGCCTTATATTCGCCGTGAATATCGGAGAGAAAATGCTCTGTACCCTTGGGGAGATTAAGAATCGACTGAAGATTTATAATCTCGGTGGCGGCGCTGTCTATAGTAGGATACTGTTTTGAAAGACATTCCAAAAAACGCTTTTTTTCTTTGTCCATAGTCTTATTTGTTGTAAATTTCCTTGTTAAGCGCGCCTTCCTTATGGCTGATGATAACATTTGTCGCGGCATCGCCGATTACATTAAGGGTTATTACCGCCATTCCGGGCAGATAGTTCATTGCAAGCACAAGGGAATAGCCTATCATACAAAGCTCGCTGTTAAGCCCAAGCCCCATCATAACCACATATACCATAGTGGTTCCCGCCACGGGTATCGCGGGAGTGCCGACCGCCGTGCAGATAGAAAGGAATGCCGTTAAAACAAGGGTCATAGGGGTTATCTCTACCCCCGCTGCGGTTGCTATAAAGGTTATGGCAATCATATGCATAGCGGTGGTGCCGTTCATATTTATAGTCATTCCCGTGGGCAGAACAAAGCTGCTTACCTCCTCGGAACAGCCGAGCTCGTTTATACAGGTCTTGGTATTAAGGGGGAGGGTTGCGGCGGAGGAATTAGTCGCCGCGGCGAAAAGACCGATTTTCGCGGTTTTCTTAAGGAACTTAAAGGGATTAAGACCTGTAGTAATAAATACTCCGATCGGATAAATGGTGAATACCAGCACAAGACAGATTACGATTGTGGAGGCTATCCATACCAAGGTCGGGGAAATATATTCATAGCCGTAAACCGCAAGCGCTCTTGTAATCATACAGAAGATTGCTATGGGGGCTATTTTATTAATAAGAAAGTCAAGGAACATCTGGACAATATCGTTAAGGTTCTGAATAACATTTTTAATCGGGTTCGCCTTTTCGCCCATTCTTGTTATGCAAAGCCCTAAGACAATCGCGATTACCACAACCGACAGAATTGTAGTGTTGGTTGACATTGCGCTTATAATGTTGGAGGGAACGGCGTTTACAACCGTAACCAAGGGATTATAGCCCTCCATTGTCACGATTTCCTGCGCCTGCTCGGCGGGAAGATTTACATTGAACCAACCCATCGACTTTACAAAGTACGCTCCCGCTCCCGCAAGAGAAGCGGCGACAATATAAAAGCTTAAGTAGGTTACAAAGGTCTTGCCCGCGATTTTACCAAGTCTTTTGGGGTCTGCAAGACTGCAAAGCGCAAGGGTAAGCGAGCAGATAACAAGCGGTACTATCATCATCTGAAGCCCGCGCATAAACAGCTGACCGATAATATAAAACAGCCCTATACCCTGTATGCTCTTAGTGGCGGTTATATCCTGGAAGAGGATTGCGTCTATCACATTCCATACGCCCTCGCCCGAAGTTCCTTTAAGCTGACTCTTTAAAAGCAGGCACAAAAATCCGACCGCAAAGCCTGCCGCAACGGCAATTATCATTTTTTTAACTATCGATGCCTTTTTAACTTGTGATGACATAATCACATCTCCTTTGATAAAATTTTAAAACAAACAAAAAAGCTCCTGATTTCACAATCAAGAGCTTCAGACATTAAATGAAATTGTAGTTAAAAGCGATTTTTGTATCACTCATATATCAGACGGATATTCATACGGTTGCAAAACTCCACCCATCTGCCGTCGGGCTTTTCATCGGTAATTATGCAATCGACCGTATCCCAATCGAGGAAGGTGACAAAGGCGGTCTGATCGAATTTTGAATGATCCGCCAACACAACAACCCGTGCTGCGCGGCTTGACATCTCCGCTTTTAAATTTGCCTCGCCCTCCGAAGAGTCCGATACTCCGTTGGCAGTATTTAGCCCTTTACAGCCAAGCAACGCAATATCAACATTATATTTGCGAATACTTTCCTTTGCAAGACTGCCGTAGAAGGAGCGAGTTCTTTCATTATAAATTCCTCCGGTTGAAACGAGCGTAATATTCGTATCATCCAGCTCCTGAAAAATTTGAGCGGAAAAGCTGATAACGGTTATATCCTTACCGTCCTTTAACAGCTTTATCGCCTCGATTGCGGTGGTGCTGTTATCGACCATAACAGTTTTAGCCTGACCGAATTCACGGGAAAAAAGCTCGGCAATCCTTTTCTTGCTTTCAAGATTGATTGCCCTTCGCTTTGAAAAGTGAATCTGGTCGCTTTGCGAAACGGTGTTAAGCATTGCGCCGCCGTATGTACGGGTAACAACACCGTCGTTTTTAAGCTTCTCAAGATCTCTGCGAATCGTCTCCTCAGTAACATTGTAGAGACGGCTCAGCTCCGATACAAACACCTCACCTTCCGCTTCAACCTTTTGTTTAATTTCGTCTATTCGCTTTGCCATTGGTTTGCGCCTTCTTCTCCTATCAGCATTATATCACAATTACAAGCAAAAAGTAAAGTATTTTTGTATCATTTCGATAAATTATTTATCGATAGCCTCTACCATATCGCGCATTGCTGCCACATCGGACGGGTCAAGCTCGATTTCAGCGGATTTTACATTTTCCGCAATCTGGTCAACGGTTGTCGAACCACTCAAGAGGTTGATAAAGTCACCCTGAGCCAGTATCCAGGCAAGGGCTAAATTTGCGATAGTGCAGTTATACTTCTCGCAAAGGGGCTTCCATTCCTCCATAACGTCCATTGCCGCCTGCATATTCTCGGGCTGGAACCACTTTTTGGGTATCTGCGCTCCGACAGGCTTGTAATCTCTCGGAAGCGTACCCGAAAGCAGACCCATTTCAAGGGGCGAATACGCCTGAATCGTCACGCCGTTTTCGCGGCAGCAGGGGATTATCTCGTCCTCGATTGCACGGTCAAGTATAGAATACTTAGCCTGAACAATATCAAGCTCGCCGTATTTAATATACTCCTTAATCTGGTTAATGTCAACATTTGCCGCGCCGATAGCCCTGATTTTTCCCTGAGCCTTAAGCTCGTTTAAAACCTCCATCGTTTTGCGGATAGGCACATAGTACTCGCTGCCCTCTATAGACTGCCAATGGGTCATATATACGTCAACATAGTCGGTACCCATTCTTTCAAGGGACTCCTCGATTTCCTTTTTAACCGATTCGCTGTTGAGGTTTTTGTAAAGCTGAATACCGTTAACCTTATTGAAAAGGTCGCCCTTCATTTCCTGATCCCAAACGACACCGCACTTTGTGATGATTACAACATCCTCGCGGTTCATCTGCTCAAGAGCCTTGCCCAAAATCCTCTCGCTGTTGCCGAAGTTGTAGCCGGGGGCGGTATCTATAAGATTAACACCCAGCTTCGGAGCTTCGCGGATTGTATCCACTACAACCTGAAGGTCGTGGTCGCCGCCCCAGGCAGAGCCGCCGCCTATCGACCAGGTGCCCAGTCCCATTCTTGAAATATCAATGCCTGTTTTGCCAAGCTTCATAGTCTTCATCGCAAGTCATCCTTTCGTAAAAATCCTCTTTATGGGTTTTATTCAGCCCTGATTTTCACAGGGCTGAATTTCGGAATTATAATATATAATCCTCTTTGTATTTTTTGAGCATTTGCTCGACCATTTCCTTATTTTGTACCCCCGCTGTCGCGCCCGAGTACTGAACCGAAATAGCGGCTGTGCAGTTAGCGTAAATAGCACATTCGTGAATATCCTTGCCCTGAAGAATACCCGCGATAAAGCCGGAGGCGAAGTTGTCGCCCGCGCCTATTGTGTCTATGGCGGTTATTCCCTTGCAGGCGGGAACAATCATAGCCCCCGCTTCGTTGCGGATATAGCAGCCGCGCTTGCCTATCTTCATAATAACATTTTTAACGCCGCACTCGAATAGCTTGTCGGCAACCTTTGATTCCTCGGTTTCGCCCGTCATAAGGCAGGCCTCGTCAAAGTTCGGGAAGAAGTAATCAACATAGCTTAAGGCCTCTCTTATATCGTCGAGGGTTTCACCGAGGCGGGGCTTTATCATATCCGCCGTGATGAGCATACCCTCTTCCTTTGCCGCCTTAAAGATTTTAACAAGGGTTTTACCGTCAAGAAGCGGACAGTTGAAAATACTCGCAAGGGAAAGAATTTTAGCCTGCTTCATTTTTTCAAAATCAACATGCTCTATATTTTCCTTCCAGAGACTGCCGTTGCGGTTTGTAACGAAGGTTCTTTCTCCGTCTGCGGTCACAAGACCTATGTTCATTGAGGTATCGATATTCGGGTCGATTTTTATGCCCTCGGTATCGATATTGTCCTTCTTGCAGGAGCGAAGAATGAACTGACCCGCGGCGTCGTCGCCGATGCAGGCGATTATGCCTGTCTTAAAGCCGAGGCGGCTTATTATCGTTGCCTCGTTCATAGCGTCTCCGCCCACCGTCATAGCGATTCTGTCTACGGGGTAGGACTCGATATCGAAAATATCCCTTGAAACGGGGCGGAGCGGAATATCCACCACCGCCGCACCCAGACAAATTACATCAAGCTTTTTTTCATTATTCATCTGCTCTA
>CAZRMP010000003.1:0-29820 GCA_964601235.1 uncultured Ruminococcus sp. | reverse complement strand
TCCGAAGAGCCGTATCTTATACATAGCGCGCTCCTTAACAGCCTTTCTGACCTCCCGCTCAACCGCCAAGAAGGGTTCGTCCTTGTGAGCGTTAATGGCCTCCATAGCCGCCTGACACAGCTCGGTGTGAATATTTATCTTTGCAATGCCTAAAGAGATAGCCTTTTTAATATCCTCGTCGCCGATTCCGGACGCGCCGTGAAGCACCAGCGGAACGTCAACCTCTTTTGCCACCGCTTCAAGAACATCGAAAGCAAGCTTCGGTTCGGAGGAATATACGCCGTGAACATTTCCGATTGCAACCGCAAGGGAGTCACAGCCCGTTCTCTCGACAAATTCCTTTGCCTTTGAGGGGTCGGTGTACTGATAGTCCGAGAGGGCCTCCTCGTATACCGTTTCGTTGCCTACATGGCCCAACTCCGCCTCAACGGGGATATTGTAGGCGTGGAAATAATCAACGCACCTCTTAATCTCAGCAACGTTTTCCTCAAAGGGGAGGGCGGACGCGTCGCGCATTACCGAATTCATACAGTGATTAACCGCGTTCTGAAGAATCGTCATATTTCTGCCGTGGTCCCAGTGCAGGATAACGGGAACGCTCGCCTTTTTAGCCATAGATTCCATCATATAGCAGTAGTCCTCAAATACGGTATTGCCCGTAAAGCCCGTTCCGAAAGAAATAATAATCGGTGCGCGAAGCTCCTCCGCCGCGTCAATAACGCCCATTAGCATCTCGGCGTTCCATACATTAAAGTGAGGAATTGCGTAATGACCCTCGGACGCCTTTTTCTCCCAATATCTGATATCTGATACCATATTAATCACCTTTACTCCTTTAAATTTCGGTTTATATTATTTATTCGGCAACCTTTATTACGCCCTTGACCATATCCGCCTTTTTAACGGGGTCTATAGCGTCGGAAAATGCTTGCTGAACATCCTTGTAATCATAGATATGGGTTACCATATCCTTAACATTAAACTTGCCCGAGGAAATAGCCTCTATTGTCTGCGGGAAGTTGTTGCAGTAACGGAAGGAGGTCTGAATTGTAACCTCGCGGTTGATTTTTAAGAAATCAATCGGTACGGGCTTTGAATGTGTGCCCACCATCATAATCTTACCGCCACGGGCGACAATCTGTACCGCCTGCTGTGCGGTAAAGGCGGAACCTGCCGCCTCGAATACCAAATCCACGCCGTGGTCGCCGAAAAGCTCGGGCGAACGGATAAGCGCTACGGTATCCTCTTCCTTGCCGTTTATAACTCGGCTTGCCCCCAGCTTCAAAGCAAGGTCAAGACGCTTTTGCATAATGTCGACAACCGTAATGTCGGTAGCGCCAAGGCTCTTGCAGGCCTGAAGCACCATAAGACCGATTGTTCCCGCGCCGAGAATTACAATGCTCTTACCGAGCTGTGCGCCGCCCAAAATAGCCGCGTGCATACCTACCGCCGCCGGCTCTACAAGCGCCGCCTCCATAGTGGTCATATTCTCGGGAACATGGTAGGTCCACTCCTCAGGGTGGGTCATATACTGAGTAAGCGCGCCCTTGTAATTCGGCTGTGTCGCCATAAAGTCAACGCCGGGGCAAATGTTGTATCTGCCCGTGCGGCAATATTCGCAGGTGTTGTCGGGTACGCCGGGTTCGATTAAAACCTTGTCGCCAACCTTAAATTTCGTAACCTTTGAGCCGATTTTTACGACCTCGCCCGCCACCTCGTGACCGAGACCTATCTTCTGATTAGGATCCTTAGGCGGAATAAAGGGGCCGAACTCAAAGCCGTGTATATCCGAGCCGCACATACCCACAAACTCAACCCTCATAAGGATTTCGTTTTCCTTGGGCTCGGGTACGGGGCATTCTTTAATCTCAAAATGCTTGGGTGTCACCAAAATCGCTTCGGAATTTTTCATTTGTATTACCTCCCTGTTTGTTTTCCTGCGTCGGGCTTGCCGACGCAGGATATATTTTTAATTAATCTATGTTGCCTATATCCTCAACCGATTCGCCTCTGGTTTCAACACCGAGGAATATAATGCTTACAGCGATGATAACCGCTACTATACCGATAAGGATGAATACGCTGCCGGGGCCAATGCTTGCCGCCGCCCAGGTTACAAGGAAGGGGAAGAAGATATTGCTTACACGACCCATAGCGTTGCTGAAGCCCGAGCCCGAAAGCTTTGCAGAGGTGGGCCACATCTCGGGTACATATACCGCAGAGGCGTAGCAAACATACATATAAATAACCGTGTTAAGTAAGAAGGTCATTACAATAAGACCTGTTATACCGAGCGAGGGAGCAAGAACGCCTGTCGCAATTCCGAGACCCGCCATCAAGGCGAGAAGCAGTACGCCCATTACCCTGCGGGGGAGCTTATCCATAATAAGTGAGGCAATAAAGATGCCAAAGGGAGCGCCGAACAGACCGAACATTGTCATAAACTGCGAGGTAGAGGTATCAAAGCCTAAATCCTTAAGCATTGAGGGCATCCAGTTCATAAGGGTGTACTGGATTGTGTTCATACCGATAAGTACAAGAGAGCCAACGATTGTGCGTTTTAAAAGCTTGCCTTTAAAGAGAGCGCTGTAGGGAAGCTTTTTAACGGGCTTCGGCTCTTTAACCTCGATGGGGGGCAGGGGCTTGCCTGTGGATTTTTCGATTTCCTTTTCAATCTTTGTCATTATAGCGTCTGCTTCTTCAAGTCTGCCCTGTGATTCAAGCCATCTCGGGGATTCGGGGAACTTTTTCTGAATGAAGATGCAGGCAATAATTGAAAGGATGGACGGAATCATAAACTGGATTCTCCAGTTAAGGGCAAAGCTAACGCCGGTAGAAACTATAAGAAGCGCGATACCGTTGCATATCGGGTGTGCCCAGTTGCCGATAAAGGAAGTGCGGCTCGACCATGTACCGCGGTTTTTACCCGGAACATACTCTGTGAAGCCCGCGAAAAGAACTACCAAGAGCGCGCCGAGACCGAAGCCCTGCATAAGTCTGAATACATAAAGTACATAAACATTGGGTGAAAGCGCGCCGCCGATCATTGCGATAATATGTATAGCTTCATACAGCAAAATACTCTTTTTTCTGCCGATTTTATCGCCGATAGGCCCGCCGATAAGGGCGCCGAAAAGCTGACCCGCCGTGTAAACCGTTCCCCACATTGCAAGCAGGGCTGTTCCCTTTTCCAACCAGTGAATTTCGTTAAGCAGAATGTTCTGCACCGCACCGCCGATACCGTTCGACCAGCAAACCAAAAGTGCGAATGCCGTTATAAGCCACATTTTAATATGCCATTTTGACTGGGGCAGACGGTCGAGTCTCGCCCCGATATTGATATTAGATTTGTTTTCCATCGTTCTACTCCTTAAAATTATTTTTTATATTTTTCTTTCCGCTTTTTCAAGCTCTTGTTCAAGCTCGCTTTCCATTACGGACCAAGCCTTTTTAAAGTCTGCGTCCTTATTCCAGAGGGCGGGAGGTCCTAAGACCACCATATCCGCACCCGCCTCGTAAAGAGGACGGTAGAGACTTTTATTCATAGAGCCGTCGGCTTCGATAAGGAAGTTAAGCCCTAAATCCTTCCGCATTTTCGCAAGTCGGTTAATCTTGACAAACATCTGCGGGTCAACGGGCTGACCCGAAATTCCGGGGTCTACAATCATTATCGTCACCTTGTCGAGCAAGGGCAGATAATATTCGATAGTATTAAGCGGAACCGAGGGGCTAAGGGCGATTCCCGCCTTACAGCCCAATTCCTTAATCCTGCGGATTGTGACGAATGCGTCCCCTTCTATGCAATCCGTATGGGGTGTTATGTATGTAGCACCCGCTTTTGCAAACACCTCAAGATACTGTTGCGGATGCTTAACCATTAGATGTGCGTCCATTGGCTTTAAATTCTTAATATGCTTGTTAAGATAATCGAGATAGTCGGGACCTATTCCGTAGCTCGGAACATACACGCCGTCCTTAATGTCCATATGAAGATAATCCGATTTTTCGTTAATCAGCCTTACCTGCTCTTCAATATGAAACAAATCACAACAGCCCACAGACGGCGCTATCATCAGCTTTCTCATTGGATTCTACCTCCAATCGGTTTTGTTTTTAATTAATCTTCATAATCGTAGGTGAAAATAACCTTAATAGCTTCCTTCTTCGCCATTGCGTCGAAGCCCTCTTTCCACTGGGAAAGACCGAGACGGTGGGTAATCATAGGCTCAACCTTAATCTTGCCCGCCTTAAGAAGTCTGATGCAGTTTCTCCAGGAGGTGGAGTCATAAGCCATATGACCTATTATGCTCTTGTTCCAGGCGGTGATGTCGTTAATCGAGAACTCAAGCGGCTTAAAGCCCATTCCCACGCGGACGATTTCGGCGTTGGGTCTTGTCATTTCGATAGCCTGCTTAAGGGCGATGTTAGCTCCCGAGCATTCAATTACAAGTCCCAAATTGTCTCTGCCGCAGATTTC
The DNA here is from genome assembly GCA_964601235.1 of uncultured Ruminococcus sp. GTDB lineage: Bacteria > Bacillota > Clostridia > Oscillospirales > Acutalibacteraceae > UBA737. The sequence goes on along the minus strand of CAZRMP010000003.1, from coordinate 25,343 downwards.
GGTGCAGCGTGCGACAACATCCTCGCGGGAACCGTTTACGCAGTGGGTAGCGCCTAATTCCATAGCAACGGGGAAGCGTACCTTTACATCCTCCTCAAGACCTACCATAACTATGTTTACCGCGCCCATAAGCTTCGCAACCTGAACCGCGAAAAGCCCTAACGGGCCTGTGCCGAAGACCACAACATCCTGACCGGGGATTAAGTGGGACTGTTGAGCAATCGCCTTGTAGGAGTTGCATATCGGGTCGAGCACCGCCGCCTCCTCATACTTAACGCCCTCGGGAATCTCCCAGATTGCGTGCTTGTGAATTGCAAGGATTTCACCGGGAACCTTGCAGTACTTGGAAAATCCGCCGCCCCAGGTGTTGTTGTCAAGACCGAGGTTTACCTTGTTCTCGCAGCAGAGGAAGTCGCCGCTTTCACAGGCGGGGCACACGCCGCAGACATGTGCGCTGTTGTCCGATACAACCCTCTGACCTACGTGCCAGTCCTTAACATTCTCGCCAACCTCGACGATTTCTCCCGCAAACTCGTGGCCGCGTACCGATTGCTGCTGGTCGGGAGTGATGTTGGTGTCGTCGTACCCATTGTCTACCTGCCAGTGCTTCATATCCGCACCGCAGATTGCGGCGGCCTTGATTTCGATAATGATGTCATCGGGTCCGCAAACAGGGACGGGATAATCTTCCATCATCTTGTAACCACCAAAGGCTGTTCCAAATCTTTTTAAAGCATGCATAAATCATAACTCCTTTTTTCCGTTTCAAACGGTTTTTCTTTGACATCTATATATTAACACTGAAAAATGTGGAAATCAAGCATTTTTTATGTTCGTTTCACAGATTTGTATATATAAACAAAATCAGCGCTTTTTAATTGTTAATTATTACTTATATACAAAATGAATTAAGTATTTTAATATAAATGTTGCATTTTCCGAAATATATTCAGTCGAAAATAACTGTAAAGCTTAAGATGCAATAATTTGGTTAACACACAGTAAAATCTTTGTTTCAAACATTTTATGTCTTTCGTCAAAACAAGCGTTATTCAAAAAGTATACTTCCCTCTTCTTTAAAAATAATGCTTTTATTTTCTTTTGCAAATATTTCCGATATTGATTATATGTTCGCAATTCACGCAAAACAGCCTAAGCAAAAATAGACCGCCGCAGGAAATCCCGCAGCGGTACTTTTACTTATATATTGGTAATCAGGTTGACAAAAGCTTTGCAACCATCTTCTTTTTCATATTAAAAGCCTAATTTATGAAGCAGTTTCTCCACTTCGGCGGCTTTCAGCACCTTACCCTGTGACACAACCTTTTCATTGACCACAAGGGCGGGCATACTCATAACGCCGTATTCCATAACCCTTTGCATATCGGTGATATATTCAACTTCCAAAGGCAACCCCATTGCTTTCACGGCTTCTTTAGTGTTTTCATATTGCTCGTGACAGGATTTACACCCCGCGCCTAAAACCTTTATGCAGCAGATACCGTCCTTTGCTTCGGGACAGCAATCGTTAGTGATTTCACTTGCAGAACAGCCGCAGCTGCAGGCGCAAGCAGGAGCTTTCTTTTCTTCCTTTTTCTTTCCGAAATTAAATAATGACATAATAATCTCCATTCTGCCGCTAAGGCGTCAGCACAAATAGGTTATAAAATCTCCTTTAGCGGCGAACGGAGATTATACCGGCATGTTCCGCGGTTGCCTTTTATTGAATAAAAGGCGAGCGGAACGCCGTCCCTATATTGTGATTAGCGTGATTTTTCACGCTAAATTACCTCCGAGAATTATATAATAATATTTTGTATAGCGTTAAAGAAATATCCTACAATGATGATGCCGACAATACAAATGGCAATAAAAATTCCAAGCAGTTTGGGCTTTACCGCTTTGCGGAGCATAATCATTGAGGGCAGAGAAAGGGTTGTAACCGCCATCATAAAAGACAGCACAACGCCCAGCAATGCGCCTTTTGAGAGCAGAGCCTCCGCAATAGGGATTGTACCGAATATATCGGCATACATCGGAACACCCGCGATTGTAGCAAGAACAACGCCTAAAGGATTATTGTCACCGAGAATTTTTACAATAAATTCTTCGGGAATCCAGTTATGAATAATGGCCCCTATTCCTACGCCGATAAGCACATAGGGAAAAACCTTTTTAGCGGTTGAAACCACCTGTCCCCATGCATATTTCAAGCGGTCTTTGAATTGCAATTCATCTTGCGGAGCGTCAACGGAACGACCGTTTCGAATAAACTCCTCAACCTGATTATCAAGGTGCAGTTTCCCAATCAGCGTACCGCCTGCTACGGCAATTACAAGTCCGAGAACAACATAAATAACCGCCACCCTCCAACCGAAAATACTCATTAACAGCACAAGACTTCCGAGGTCAACCATAGGTGAGGAAATAAGGAAAGAAAATGTTACTCCAAGCGGCAGCCCCGCACTTGTAAATCCGATAAACAGCGGAATCGACGAGCAGGAGCAAAACGGTGTAACCGTACCGAGCAGGGCGGCAAGAATATTTGCCCAAATACCTTGAAAATGCCCGAGAATCTTTTTTGTTCTCTCGGGCGGGAAGAAGCTTTGAATATATGAGATAATCAAAATCAAAACGCCGAGCAATACCATAATTTTAATAGTATCGTATATAAAAAACTGAATACTGCCGCCAATCCTGCTTGCCGTGTCCAAACCGCAAGCATTAAGAAATGTACTTATAAGTCGGTTAAGCCAGTGCATACCGAGGATTTCATTTTGAAAGAAATTCCAAATATCCCTCATTCGTAGGCACCGCCTTTACAGCATTCCAAAGAAGAAATAAAGGCCTTGAATTCCCGCAATGTTTCACAACAAAGAGAGTAATGCGTCCATTTTCCTTCCTTGCGCGCATTAACCAAGCCGCAGTCACTTAGTATTTTCATATGATGCGACAATGTCGGCTGTGTTATTTCAAAAGCCTTAAGCAGCTTACAGCCGCATTTTTCTCCGTCAGACAGCATTTCAATTATTTTTAATCGGTTTGCGTCACCCAGTGCCTTGCAAACCAATGCAATATCCGTTTCATTCATATCCCAACACCTCACATTGACAATTATCTATGTTTATATTATATACGATTCATAGATGATTGTCAATGCGTTTTTGAAAATTTATACACGGTTCGGTTTAGTATATCATCATTGCGAAAGAGTATGCAGCCTTCGGCTGATGATATACCATTGCTTTCGCAATGGATAAAAAATCCGCCGATTTCAAATCGACGGATTTTTGTCTCTGTTGTTCAAAAAGAACCAGTAAGAAACCGAGAAATTATCAACAAAATCATATTTTAAACTTTTGTCAAATGTGATTGAATTATTTTTTAGGTTTGCAATTGTATTTTTCATAACACTCATCACAAACATTTCTATACCTTGTTCCCATATCATCAATGATCACTGCCGCAGAAATCATCACATTATCTTTATCACACATTTGGCATTTCCCGTTCCACTTGTGTAGAGATTCCGCTTTGTTTTTAGTTGATTGATTAATTATTTCTTCACCAGTGTTAAAACTGGAAACCTTTATTTCAGAAAAACTCATATTTGTTTTTCGAGCTATTATTGCTGAATTCTCAACTAATTCGCCGAAACCATAAATAAGAAAACTTCCAATCCAGGAACTGATGCTACCAAGAACGGCAACTATCAGTCCTACTAAAAATAATTCTTCAGCCGCAGCGATTAAAACAATTCCTATGATAACTGAAAAACCAATTCCAAACCAAGCAACAACAGATGCGAGTGACTTTATTTTACCACCAATGTTATTAAACATAACATTACTCCTTTCTACTTTATCTTATTTTATACTACTTTATGCTATTTGTCAATATTTATTAGCATTTTATCTTATAATATTATAAGAGGTGATATTATGAAGCCCTTAAAAGAAAAGATAAGCATAACTATTGATAGTGATGTTTTGATAAAAATAAAAGAAAGATCTGAATATGATGACCGTTCCCTTTCGCAGTATATAAATATTGTTCTAAAAAAACATATAAAAGATATTGAAGATGATAATAAGTCGTGAATTTCACGACTTTTCTTTTTGCTCTATTTTCTTTTCTATTGTAATGCAGGAAGAGGTCAACATTCTTTGTATTCTGCCACAAAGATTTCTGTGCTTTTTGAAAATTTCTTCATCAATCGAATTATTTGAATATAAAAGTTTTAACCAACTTTCTGTTTCAACGCATTCTTTGCGGGCAATTTTGAATTTAGACAACATATCAGGCAAACTTTGAGGATATTGAGCCTCAGTAATGTTTGCAAATACGCTTGAAGAAGATTTGCGAATTTGAAAGATTGTGTTTGAATTATCTTTCCGTTCCAAAGATTTGCACAAACTTTCAATGTTAACCGCCAACTGTTCGGCATATTTTAGTAACGGATTATCTTTCATATGATCACCTCTTATAAACAGTATACCAGAAAATCGCTTCTAAATCAAGGCGTAAGCCTTGTATGTAATCCACCGCAGGTGGAATGTAATCATCTCAAAGTGATGTATGTAATCACGGCAACGCCGTGAATGTAATCCGCCGCAGGTGGAATGTAATCAATCCGAAGAAAATACACGCTAAAGCGTGATAACATACGCCTACGGCGATTACATACTCGCTTACGCGAGATTACATACCAATCCTTCGGATTGGATAAAAATAAAGCCCTTCCGAAGAAGAACTTTATTTTTTGGTACGGATGTTCTTAACCAACCTAAAATTTCACACTTAAAATCCGGCTGATGGCTCACATATTTCTCCGTACATTTGCTTACATTGTGCCTCTTTGATATGATGATATCACAAGATTTTAAGGAGGTCAAGATATTATGGAAAAGTACAAATATGACGAAAACAATGGGCTATGGTATGAACTACAGGGCGACTATTATTTGCCGTGTCTGAAACTACCGGAGGAAGAACAGGTGCATATCGGTATATGGGGGCAGCAGCACTTGAATCATCTGCGAAAAAACAAGCGGGTTCTTCTCTCCGGCTTGCAGCTCAGCGGCAAGTTGAATAGTTACCTTGCCGACATCGATAAACAGGCTGAGGAGATGTTTTATCGTATAGTAAAACAGATGGCAAAGCGGGAGGGTGTTACCGAACAACTCAAAGCAGAAAATCAAATGGTATGGGTATGTCGAATGAACAGCATTCGCAACAGAGCTACAGAAATTGTAAATACCGAATTAATATGCTGAAAGCAAAACGGAAGTGGTCACTAAATATCACTTCCGTTTTGCTTTCAATTTCATTTATCTTTCTTAATATTTCTTAAAACCATTCCGGCTAAAACCAAAAACACCAATACAAATACAAGCAACATCACTATAGCAAAGCCAAAATGTGATACTGTAAATTCAAAAAAGTCCTCGGCTTCGTGTTCTATCTGAATACCTTGTTGTTGTAATCTCATTTCCAAACTATTGAGATTTGCTGTAGTGCCATAACCCTCCATAGAGAATCTACAAGTAGCAATCCAAGAAATAATTTCAGATGCGCCCTCAAGTTTGAAAATCAAACCTGAAAACAACAACTGCGGCATAAGCAAGATAGGTGCAACCGTCATTGCTCGATCAGCATTTTTGAACAGAGAAGAAACAAAAATACCCATAGCCGAGGCGGAAAGAGCCGTTAAAAAGGTTACAAGTGACAATTCCACAAAAGGATGTGTAATGACACCTTCATCAGGCATACCTATCATCAAAGAAAATACACCCGTCAATAAAACAGCTTGTACGGCACACACAAGTCCCATAACAAACAATTTTGAAACAATATATGCTCCTAAACGAAGTCCGGTCATATATTCACGCTTCAAAATAACCCGTTCTTTGCATATCTCTTGTATAGAGTTGAGTATTCCGATCCAAAAAGCGGAACAGGAAAGAGCAAATAAAAGGCTTTTTGTCATTTCATACTGCTTAAACTGCTCTCCATCAGCCACGAATGATATTAAAGCTGCCAAAAGCGGAGCTTGTAATAATATCATCATCAAACGAACTTTATCATTTAATAAAATGTGTAAGTGCCGTTTTGCTAACACGCTCATTTGATGAACCAAACCGTGCTTATGTACTTTTTTCTGCGGTTTGGAAACACCGCTTGAGGTCAGGGATGCAGAGTTAATACTATCTGCATATTTCTTTTGCCAAAAATCAGAATTATCGGTTATAAGATTGTAAACATCAACCAAATCATCAACACCGAAAAAGCATAAAGCTGCATCATACGAACCGCAAAAACACAACTTGCCGCCAGAACCCATAAAGACGATCTTATCACACATATGTAAATTAAGTGTACTATGGGTAACAAAGATAACGGTTTTTCCTTTTACCGTCATTCCTTTTAGGGTTCTCATCAAGTTTCGCTCTGTTCCGGGATCAAGACCGGATGCAGGCTCATCCAAAAATAAAAGGTTAGGATCGGAAATCAATTCAACCGCAATACTCGCTCGTTTTCTTTGTCCTCCGCTTAATCGCTTGATAATAGTATCCTTATGTGCTGCTAATTCAACAGTATCAATTACTTTTAGAATAATATCTTTGCGCTCTTGACGTCCAATATCTTTGGGCAATCTTAATTTTGCCGTATAACTCAACATATCAAACACGGTCAGATTTTCAAAGACAATATCCTGTTGGGGAACATAGCCGATAATGTCTTTCATTGACTCAAAGTTGTGATACAAGTTAATGCCGTTCACTTTGACCTCGCCTGAGGTGGGTTTACTATATCCGCTAATGCAGTTCATAATGGTTGACTTGCCGGCGCCGGAACCGCCAATGATTGCAACCAATTCGCACGGTTCAATATTAAGACTAACATTGTTGCATATAGTCTTTCTGCCTTTATCGACTTTCTTGACGATATGAGAAGCATCTACTCTGATACCGTGATTGAAAGTACAATAACTGATTTTATTTGCACTAAAAATCAATTTGGAGTTGGTTATGAGGATAACATCTTTTTCGTGCAAAAGACATTTTCCATCAACCTTTTTTTCATTCAGCCATACACCGTTGGTACTACAGTTATCGACAATATAGTATTTATCATTCTGACAAACAATGCCAGCGTGCATTTTAGATACACCAATATGATTAAGGTGTATATCACAATCTTCTGCTCGGCCAATCGTAACAGATTGCTTACCAAGCAAACTGACATTTTTCCATTGTTCCGATTCGTTATTTTTTGAGAAAACAATCAGGACACCACCCATTGTAGTTTCTATACCATCATCAATTCGTATAGCATCGTTATCTTCTAATATTCTGTTGCGTATAGAAACACCGTTAAATAACAGTCCGTTTTTACTGCCTAAATCCTCAATAATACATTGTCCGTTTACAAGACGGAACTGACCGTGTTTTCTTGAAACATAGTGAGAATGCAGAAAAATGTCATTACTCGCATCTCTGCCGAAAGTAATGACATTTTTTCCAAGGCAGCCTAAATCAAACTGAATCGGTTCAGATACACCATCGAATATCGTGATTTTCGCACCGTTAAAATCGCTATCAATTTCAGGGCGAAAATATGTAGTCTTATCCAACTCGTTCATTATTAACCCTACCTATATTTGAATATGTTATAAATTTCAGCACACACCTATTTAACTAAATTAGTTCTTTTTTGTTTTTGATGATAAAACCATCAAATCAACAATCATTATTACGTTCATAATAATGTAAATCCAACCCCACGCATTTAAGCCGTATTCTACAACTCCAAAGCCTTGATCCTTAACTTCGTTGCCAACAACGATATAAACTATTACATTTACGACAAAGAACAACACAGACATTATCTGCATAAAAATTAAGCTGTTAGATCTTAACGGTTTGCTTTGTAAGACAGGTAAAAGCATAACAAGGGCGGCAGCAAAGAATAAAATTAAAAGTATTACATATATTGCGGAATATCCAGCTTCCGAAACTTGCTCCATAACAGAAACATCTTCAACAACCCAAAGAGCCTCCAGATTGATTGTAGGCAAGAAAAACAATACAGCACAAACAAGTTGACCTAAAAACGATAAAATCCAATGTGTTTTATTTGCGTTGTTAGATACTGTATAAGTGGTGGGTGTAGGTTGCTGATATGCAAATTCAGCAACCTCAACCTTTGAACCACATTTGCCACAAAACATCGCATTATCGTTTAACTGTGCTCCACATTTACCGCAAAACTTCGCCATACGACAATCTCCTTAATCCATATACTTGTTAATCAGCTTGTCAATAACAGGAACGGAAATGTTACCCTGATTAAATGCTTTAAGTCCTAAAATGATGAACAATAATTTTTCTGCAAAGACAAGTACCTTGTCAAGAACATCAATGATATTAGAAACAAAAGCAAGATAAAAATTACCGCCAAAAACATTGAGTACGCTGTCAATAACACCAATAGCGTTAGGAATTAAGTAAATCAATGAACCAAGTAAAGAAAAGCCCATCATAATTGCTACGGTTTTAACAGCGGCTTTTTTCAGCCAAGCATTTTCTTCACACAGGAGAACATATCCGGCTAAAATAATGGTTATCATATAACCACCAAATAATCCCGAAAAATATAAAGCTGCTCCTAATAAACCTACACTAATACCAAGTCTTGTTTTTTGCATTTTTCTTCTCTCCAATCAATTTTATTTAAGACCGCTGATATACCATTTACCATTCTCTTTTGTTAAAGATAATGATATTTCAAATTGTTTGTCACCAAAATCAAATGTGGTATCAGCGATTGCACTTGTTTTGGTTTCTTTTGTGATATTTTCAACCTCTATATTTAAGTTCTTGTATCCGCTTATCGCTGTTCCAAAGCCTAACACGATGCTTAAAATTTTAGAGGTATCAACACCGAAAAATTCCGAACTTAAGCCTACGGCAACATTAACCACATCTTGAGCATCATCATTAAAGCACTCTATCAATCCATCAATATCGGAATTGTTGTAGCAAGTTTCAAAGGTGGATAAACACTCTTTTATACCTTGATCGCCATTGCCTGTAATACTGAACACTACAAATATCATTCCGGCAATCAAAGATAATAACAATATGATTGAAACAATCAATAAAGGCCATTTGTTTTTCTTTTTTTCTGTCACTTGCTGTATTGGTTGTTGGTTCATAGGGTTGCCACAGGCAGCGCAGAACGCTGAACCATCTGCATTAGGGGTTCCACATCTTTCACAGTACATATTTTCACCTATTATTACAAAGGAGTTGTTTTAATCTCCAGATATTAACATAGTGGATCCACTAATTCCATAAATACTCCATTTACCATTTTTATAAATAAAATTAAACGGAACAGTTTCGTTATCGCCATCTAAATTCATATTTGCTTCTACTATAGCTTTGTTTTTATCTGTAAAAGTAATATCGTATTCTTTTAAGTAAATTTCGTTACAGGTAAAAAACTCAGTTGCATTATATAAGAAGCATACTATGCTTCCCATATCGGTTCCGTTTCTGTCGATTTCATCCTCTAATTCATCTTGAACGGCATCATTAAAGCACTTGTGAAAATTGTCAATATCTTCGTTATTGTAATATCTAACAAATTTGACAAGGCAATCACCGATTTCTTTCTTATCAGAATATCTTGTTACTGAATTTGTTACACATATGATGGCTATAATTACAAGTATTGCCGGAATAGCAAACAATAAATATCTTCTAAAATTTATTTTCGGTGTTGACGCTTTTTTTGCTTTTAGTTGAGCACCGCAAGAACGGCAAAATTTGGATGAGTCTGAATTTTCAGTTCCACATTGATTGCAATACATAACACTTCCCTCGCTTTTCGATTATTCTAGAGTCGTAGCGTAATTCTCTAAACAATATTGATAGAATTTAACGGTAAGTGTGTCGTAAATAATATCGCCATTTTGCATTTGCTCATTTCCTCTATATGAAATGTCTTCCAGTTCATCACAAATGCGGTATGTATAGTTAGGATCAGCAGTAGTTAAATATAAATCATCATCCATATCAAACTTTTTCATACTTTCATTTATGCTCTCTTGTTGGGTAGCGATTTCTTCCGTCACCTTGCTAATTAGAGAATCCAAGATGCCTTTTATATTTGTAAATTCTTCAGACTCTAAGAAATTTCCACTTAACGCACCAATATTAGGCCAAGATTTTTTTAAGAACTTAGTGTTTATTGTATTCAAAGCGTTTTGAGAAACATCTACATTTTCTTGCAATTCTTCTAAAGTAAACCTTTTGTAAGAATCTTCTGTAGCCTGATTCCTAACAACAGGATTATTGAAAACTTCTTGAACTTCGCAGAAAACAAGCTCGGATTCAAAGAAATTATCATTCCAATAGGTGTGCATAGTATAATAAAAATGATACTTGTCTGCTAACTTTTTAGGCAACCATGAATATTTCGAACGTTCTTGGAATCCTTCTATACAAGATAAAACTTCATCTAAGTTTTTTAATATCTCTTCACCAGAAGCACTACTATCATTAATCAAGCCACCGGTGCAATTGTCCAAGAATTTTTTTGCTGCCAACTCTAAATCGACAAATTTTCTCATAGCATCTGCTTGATCCGTGTTAACCGAATCAATTTTATCTAACGCTTTTTGAAATTCACCATCAAGAATTAATGTTTCAGCTTTGCTTATTTTATAAGTTTCTGAGTTGAAATATATGCCACTTCCAATACCGGCAGCTAAACAAAGACAAATCACTATAGAAAGAACGCCTACAAGAGCTTTGTTAATAGGTTTTTTAACCTTCTTTATATTAGATACAGTATTTGCATCTTGATTCTCAAATTTATATCCACAGTGACTGCAAAACAATGCATTTTCCTCTATTTTATTTCCACATTCAGGACAAAACATATTTTTACCTCCTACTATTTTACAATAACATTACCAAAGCCGTAAGCTGCTCCACTTGAGTTTTCAAAACGCAACTGTTTTACTCCTGTGGTATCTATGGTTACTCTTTGTGGAAGGTCGCTTGGTTCCATAGGAATTTCTTTTTTCAAAATGCCGTCACAATAAATTTTAATTATTGTGCCCTCTTTGTCTGAATTATCGAGGTGACCTAATGAAAAACTAATAGTTGAATATGCACCATTTGTATTAAATATTGCATTTCCACCAAACCATCCACTAATATTACCGATTGAAAATCCGTTGGTAAATGTCACTCCACCGGAACTAAAAGATTCTCCGTTTACATAAGCAATGTAGTTGTCCGAAGAATACGGCTCACAAACATCCAACAAATATGTAGGTGTTGCTTTTTCCACCTTTGATTGCAACGATTTCAAAGAAGAATTACCGGGCAAAACATCCAGAGCATTTCCAACTACTCGCTTTGCACTAATGTAATCCTCATTTTCTAAATGTTTATCTACCGTTGCGGAAACAGACTCAATATATTTTGTTTCGGTAGTAGTTTTAGCCTTTTGGAAATCTTCGTTATCATCAACTGCAATTGCCTCATCAATAAGATCAAGGGCATCCTCAAACTGTGATGCGTTAATCAGTTCTGTTACCTGATCCATAACATCAGACTTATAGGATGCAAGGCTCTCACTCTTAATCTTGTCGAGTTCGGCAGTATCTACACCCTCCGGCAGAATATCATAAGCTGTATTTACATAAGCAACTGCTTCTTCATAATTCTTTGCAGAGTTATAAGATTTCGCTTTTTCAACAGTAGAACTAATATACTTGGGATACAACTCATTCAATTTTGTTTGAGCTGCGTCGTAATTCTCGTTGCTTTCGTCAATCTTTGAATATTCCTTAATAGCGTTTTCATAATCTCCGCTTTCGTAGTATTCATCACCTTTTTCAAGAGCGCTGTCTGCATCATTGATGTTTGTAATTTCGCTTATCTTTTCGGCAGAGCCGTCAAAGCCCATCTTGTCAAGGGTTTCCAGAGCATCTACAGCAGAAGCGTACTCAATTTCGCCGTTCTTGAATTGCTCAACAATCTTATCATCATAACCCTTTAAGATACCGCCCAAAATCAACTCTTGGATAAAGTTGTCTTTAACATCAGAATTATAATTCGAAAGAGCTTCGGAATAACTTTCTGCCTTTACGCTCTTTGATACACCGTAAGCAGCACTTGTAAAGAAAGTAGCCGCAAGTGTAATAGCAAGTGCCACTATTGCAACGGCAATAGTAATAAGAATGATTTTTGCCTTTTTGCCCTTGCTCATTGACTTCTTTTCCTTATTTGGCTTATTAAAACTCTGTACTTGTTGCGGAGCAGTATAGCCAGAATTGTTATATCCTGTATTGGTCTGTGCGGCAGGAGCAGGACGGGCCGCTGTTGTTGCGTTAAGGTCAATCTGCGGATTTGTTTTAGGAACAGCCTTCGGTGCATGAGTACCAAATTCGCTAACAGCCATTAAAGCGTTCTTAAATGCAGTAGGGGTAGAGAAACGCTGTGCAGGGTCATATGAGCAAGCAGCAAGAATAATATCCGCTAATTGAGGGCTTGCATTTACAGGAACAGGGATAGGTTTGCCGCCAAGTCTGCGGTCAGTAGCGTTCTTTCTATCCTGATACTGAATCTGCTGTGCATAAGGATCAATAAACGGCAAGCGGTTATTGTTCAGCAATTTATACAGCACCAAACCGAGAGAGTAAATGTCAACGGTGGCATCGTATTTCTTTCCGGCAGCAATTTCCGGTGCCATATAGTTGAAAGTGCCTTTAGAGGACATCGCACCGCTCGTCTTTTCAAGTTCTTTTGCAATACCAAAATCGCCAACCTTAAAATCACCGAAAGAAGAAATAAAGATATTTTCGGGTTTAATATCACGATGGATAATATTTCTTTGAGCGCAAAGTTCTAAAGCAGAACAAATATCCACACCCAGCTTAACAACTTCTTTTTCGGTCATAGGATGGTCTGCGATATAATCGTTAAAGGGAGTTAATAATTCCATACGAATGAAAATATCGTAACCGATCTTATCTTCCTTTTCAAAAACACGGAAATCTTCAACACTTACAATGTTGGAAGTACCTTTCATAGATTCCATCAACTTAATTTCATTAACGAAATCATTAACGATACCCTCAAAGTAGGTTTTAGAAGCATCTTCATCTAATCCCTCGGAACGGAGAGATGATACTTCCGCATCACTTTGCGGAATAGAAATAACCTTGATAGCGGCATATGTAGTCATTGTGTGTTCTTCACGAACAGCTTTATACACCTTACCAAATGAACCCTCACCGATTTGTTCTACAATTTGCCATTCGGGCCAAATAGCAGAAAGTTTCTCTATGCTCATAGTTTGTTCCCTTTCTTAAAAGCATTAAATATTTTTTCTTTGCATATCTCGCACAATAAAATAGTAATGTTATCTTTACCGCCGTTGCCTAACGCACGTTCAACCAATTTAGTTGCAGTTTCTTCAACTGTTTGCGTTGACGATATTATTTTCTCTATCTCATCCAAATCAACCATATCGGTCAATCCATCAGAGCAAAGCAAGTATTTATCTCCAATCGTGTAACTGCCCTTTGCAATATACGGTTGAATAATAAACTCGCTTTCAGGTACACCCAAAAACTGTGTTAAAGGTGGTTTGCCGTTCACAAAATTCGGTTGCACGTGATCCGTAGAAATTTGAGTTAGTTCCTCACCGTCATAATGGAATATGGGGCTATCTCCAATATTACATATGAAAACATCATTTTTACCAAACAAGACATATGCTCCTGTCGTTCCCATTGTCCTGATATGGTTTTCTGTTGCGTATTGGCAAATAGCGTTGTTTATTTCCTTGCATACAGTTATTAAAAACTCATTTTCGTTCTGTATGTTTAATGCAGAATAATATTTATTAAATGTTTCCGAAGCAATATAAGAAGCAATTTCGCCTTTTTCTTCGCCACCCATCCCATCAAAAACTGCAAAAACCGGGAACGGTTGAGTTAATATACTTCCACTCATCGGCTCTAACAGACCTTTGTTATCAGAATCAAGATATTGATTATTACACCAAAAATTATCTTGATTGACAGTACGGACTTTTCCTTGATGGCAAATCACACAATAATTGATTCTATATTTCATATCCGGTTATTATTAGCCCTCAATATGAGAACCGCAACCGATACAGAACTTGGCATTAGCAGCAATTTCTTTGCCACAAGTAGGACAAACTTTTGTTGTAGGTGCGGCAGCATTAGCAGGAGCTTGTGCTACAGGGTTGTTATTTACAACAGGATTCTCAACCGGAGCAGAAGCAGTGACAGCCTCTACTTTTGTTCCGCAATTAGTACAAAATGCCGTACCGGGAGTAAGCGGAACACCACATTTAACACAACGCTGAACATTATTATTCAAAGCAGAGGCAACAGCACTCTGAACATTCATTTTAGAGCCGCAAGAACTACAGAAAGGAGCGCCGTAAGGAACTTCGCCACCACAGTTAGGACAACGAACAATACCCTTTAATCTCTTGACTTGTTCCGCATAGTTTTCAATCTTTACCTGTGCTTCCTTAATGCCTAAAATCATCTGCTCGAAAGTAGGTTCATAGGAATCTGCGTGTAATTCAAAATAAATTCTGCCGATTTCACTATAGAAGTTAGCGATACGCTTTTCTTCATCAGAGATCATTCCGTTAAGTCTGATTGTTTCGGCTGTGTCCTTTGTTTTTTGAACAACACCCTGACTTGTCTGTGTAATCTTTTTTCCTAAATCATCGAAAAATGCCATATGTATTCCTCCAAATATATGTTATCAATTATTTCTGCCTAGTGTTCGAGGGGTGAAATACTGATTTGATGACCAAGAATTCGGATAATCGGGACCATAACTACTACTATCCCAACGGTCATCTATAGGGTTATAAAAATAATTCCCCAGCGGAAAATTCATTGTTGTTCCTGAAGTAGAATATTTACCTGAATATAAAGAAACTGTGCCGGTAAGCGGATCAAAAGTTTCTTGTAAAACATCAGAATCAGCATAAGTGTAATATGTATCAAAACCTTCAACTTCTATAGAATAAGAAATTGTATTATCGGTGATTTCGGTAATATTTAAATCATATTTACTAATATTCATACTTCCGTTCGCAATAGTGGAAAAACTTCCCAAAGCGGCAGAATAATCAGCAGTATAAGAACTTATATACATAACATTGGTTATATAGTTGTCATCATCATATACTGGATGTAAACTCCAACCATTTTTACTATCAAAATCAAGCAAATAGTACCCATTAACTTCAACAACATTGGATTTATAACATACATTTAATTTCATTTGCTTGTTTTCCGAATCAAATTCACTACCGACTTTTGTTAATGTTCCGTGCCGCAAAGTTTTAAACTCATCGTTAAATAAGCATAATACCGCGGTTCTGCCTTCGTATATTTCATCTATTAGGTCATCTGAAACAACACTGAAAACAGAGTCTTCGTTTGCTACACCGATTGGAGCAACAGTTTTATCTATTATTTCAAATTTTTCTAATACCCAACCGTTCTTATCGTAAAAATAATATTTCATTAAAACAGACAAATTTACATTAAAATATTCATTTTCTATTTCAACATCACAATAGATTTTATCCTCATTTTTATCCTTATCAATTTGCCGTTTTGTTACCGAAGATGCTATCAATTCGTAATTAGAATCAGTAACATATTCTGATAAAAAGCATTTTTGCACCTCTTCACGAGCAATAATATCTTTTTCATATTGTGTTTGTGATACAGAAGATTTATTACAGGCGCAAAGAGAAAAAGCTAAAATCAGAATCAATCCCGTCAAAAGAAGTTCTTTATTATTTTTGATGATAAATTGAAACATTTCGTTGTTCTCCTAACTTAGATGCAACATAAACTGTATTATGTTGCTATTAAATAAGATCAAGTGCTAAATGTACAAATCTAAAAACTAAAAATAAACATAACAAGAGAAGCTCTCTCGTAAGTCTTAAAAAATAAGCCGAAAGGGCTTTATCGTCTTGTTTAAATTTGCAACAATTCTCCGAACTCATACTTTTCTTGTCGAAAAAACTTGATTTTTTTACTTCGTCATAGTATAATAAAATATGTATAATTGGGTGTGAAATGCGTATCTTCATCCACATTTATTACATAATACAGTTTATGTTATAGTCTCCGTATCAACGGCGGTTTTTCTATATTATCAACCGCATATTTTCCATACGGCGGCGATGTTCTGTGCCGGTAGAGATGATATAGATTCGTGTGGTGTTGATACTGCTGTGACCGAGAATATCGGCCAATTTTGCAATATCCTTTTCAATTCCGTAGAATACTCTTGCGAATAGGTGGCGTAGATTGTGCGGAAAGACCTTTTGAGGATTCACATTTGCTTCCTCGCACAAGGCTTTCATTTCTCGCCATATGTTTGTACGACTAATCGGCTTGCCTGTTCGTGTTACAAAAATCATACCGCTTTTTATTCCTTGCTCTGCTGCATAGCGGAGCAATTTCTTTTGCAATTCTTTCACGATAAAGACCGAGCGCGTTTTTGCCTTGCATGAAACGGTAGCCTCGCCTTGCCTTACCGCCTCGACCGTTATATATTGTAATTCGCTTACTCTAATTCCCGTACCGCAGATTGTTTGAAGTATTAAGTTCAGCCGCTCGTTGTGCCTTTTCTCGGCGGCTCTGCAAAGCCGTGTGTATTCCGCTTTGGTAAGCTCCTTTTCTTCAGGGCAGTAGATCTGCTGTTGAAGTTTGATAGACTTTACTTTAAAATCGTGCCAACCGAGAAAAACAAATAGGCTGTTGATTGACGCCAACATAGAATTAACACTCCGCACAGCATAGTTTTCTTGTAATTGCTTTTTATAGTTGATAACTGTTTCCTTTGTTATTTCTGCACCGTTTATATATACCGCAAATGCCTTTATATCCCGAATATACTTTTCAACCGTCGCTGTACTCCTTTCTTCCAAAATTAAATGTTCTTTAAAATCAGATATTATTTCCTGTGTTAAAAATCTTCCTTTCATCATATTTACCTCCGAGTGTTTTTAATTATTTTACCCGAAAAGTATGAAAACAGAAATTGTCACCGTTTATTTTAGAACAAACAGTGACAACAAACGAATGTGCGAATTGCAAAAATATAACAAATCCCCTGGTGAGTTTCAGAGATTTTTCTGATTCCCATCGGGGGATTGTTATATTGTGGCTTTAACTCACAGATATTAATAAAGGAGTAATTATCGAGGAATTGTAGATTTAAAATTCAATGCAATTACCTATATGAGTTTTCAAAATAACTTATATCATTTTTTTGACAACTAAATAAACTGTGCCGTCATTTAAATGTTTTTCTTTGATTTCTAAATACGCATTTTCACAATAATCATATAATGTTTGTGGTTGAATAATCCCATAAAACGCATAGTCATGACCTCTTGGGATTATCCATCCATCATTGTATCTAAAAGCATCTCTTTTTTTAGAATATGTATTAAAATATGAATTACGATATTGAACAGTTATTAATGCAGTGCCATTTTCTTTCAAAAAAGCATTAATATTTTTTAGCACATCAATTCTTTTACTTGTAAATGGAATTGCAGATAAAACATTTGTACATAAAATAAAATCAAATTTCATATTTAATTGATTTAATTCCTCTATTGAAAACACTGTTGAATTATGTAAAAAAGTGCTTGCAAAAGACTTAACGGTAGTCATGTCACCACATATCATCTGCCTACGATTAATTTGTATTTTAGAATCCAAAAGTACAATTGATTTTGACTTATTATCTAATTGTCGAGAATATCGGCACTTGCCACATCCATAATCAAGAATATCAATATCATTTGGTAATGCATTAATATATTTTAAAACTTGCGAATTTGTTTGCTGATAGGAAAGGGCAGCATTTTCTGACTTGATTAGATACTCATTTATTGTATAATGCATTCTCGATTTGTCCTTTTAATTTCTCATTCAACTTCCCATTATTATTTTCTTTGTCATATTTGATTGCTAAATGTATTTCTCTCTTTGTGTAGTAAGAGCAACGATGTTTTAAAAGAAAAAAATCCAACAATAGAAGAAGCAATAAGTAAATTGTCAGTCCCACATACAATTTCATGCTAACACGAAAGAAAAATATAGATACAACAATTAGAGCAATAATAAATAGCATTGTAACACAAAATGTATCTAAAATTATCCAAAACCATGTCCACGAATCTAAAGCCATATAAACTTCATGATTATCAATCTTTGGATGAGAATATGATACATGATAATAAAAATGATCACCCATTTCTCTTTGCAAGTCTTTATTTGCATAATATAGTCCCTTTTGAGCTTTATTTGACTTGCTAGTCGATATTCCCAGTTCTTTCATGTATGCTGGGAATATAACTGTAGCCGCATTTCTAGGTCTTATTTTAAAAATGCGACCTATTTTGTCGTGCATTTTGAATATATTTTCTATTATAGATAACACGAGTGGACTATAGATATATGAAACATACATTTTAATTCCACATATTTGGGTTTCTGTGTTAAAAGAAATCTTTTTCAAAAATTCAGAAAAATCATTTGATATCTGTGCTAATATAAACAACTCAATCAAAGATATTACAAACACAGATTGAGCTATTTTTTTGCACATATCAGGATATGATTTTGGATTTTCAAATATCCACATAATATGCCTCTTTCTAAATAGTGTTTTTTGGCTTTAATATTACCATTTTAGATGGTTCTTGTTTTTGAACTGACAAAGTGCCTTTTTGAAGATTAAGCAGCACCTCTAATTCATCTGGATTCATCGCAAGTCCCATATCTCCCAATTCATCAACAAACTCTTTTGGTGTAAATACATTGTTAACAAGTAGGAGATCGACTGCATCCGAAAAGAGTGACGGATTTGCAGCTTTGATAGTGTTATCTAAAGGTTCAGACTTACGCCAACCTTTGTTTTGCATAACACGCATCATATATTGATATTGACCTTGCGTAATTATGCCAAGGTCGCAACTTCTGTAAAGCATAGCAGCAACAGAGACTTTCCATCTGCGCTTAAGCTGGACATAATAATCCAGCTTTTGCGGATCCAATGATACTTCTTGAGCAAACGATGTTTCCGGCAAAAGAAAAGCCGCAGCAAATTCGTTTGCTTCCTTTTCTTTCGCTTTGAATTCTTCACGTGTGAAAACTTCTTCGTCTTCACTCCATTCATGCAGCGTTATGTGTCCGAGTTCATGTGCAATATCGAAATTGATTCTTGCGGCAGACTCTTTATTGCTTGAAAGCGCAACAATATATACATCAGAATCGTTCATATCAATATATTGGCTAAAGGCATCAATGTCGTCTGTATCAGTAGCAAAAGTAGTTACGATAATCCCGTTTTGTTCAACAGTGCGCATAATGTTATCAATTGGCTTATCTCCAAGTCCCCAGTAGTTACGCAACTCTTTTGCCGCTTCAGCAGGTGAAGTTATTTCGCCGATCCACCCCGGCAAATTGAGCTGAGGAAAAGTAACATATTCATTCAAGACAGAATAAATGGTTGCAATGTGCTCCATCTTGATTTCTTGCGCAAGCCGGTATTTTTTACTTGTCTTCATTAATGATCGAAAATAAGTTGCGCCTGTTTTAATATTTGAGATATCTTCTTGAGCAAAATATCTATACGGGAAATTTAAAGCACCGGAAATAGCAAGAATTTTTTGAAAAGGGACATCTTCGATTTTCCCCGTTTCATATTGTGAGACCGCTTGCTTACTTACATTAATTCTTTGTGATAATTCTTCTACCGTCATTCCTCTGTATTGACGTGCCATTTTAAGTCGATTGCCATTAAATGATTTCATAATTATAACTCTCTTTCAAAATAGGAAATTATGCTTGTTTTTCACTCTCTTGTTCTTTTAAGGCTACAAGTTCTTTTTCTTTTAAACGTTTTGTTGCTTTGGGCTTAAGTGAAAGCGCAGGACCGTCATGGCTCTGTTCTGATGTTTCGATTGTATTGCTCATTACCGGCTTAACCATATTAAGCCAATCTTGATCGCAAACCACATCTAAATCTTTATCCAAAATATAGGCTTTAAGAGAGCTTAACCCTCCAAACTTTCCTGAAAAGCAGACAAGAGCATGATGTACTTCTTTATGATTTACATGACAATCAAAGTTGGCACAGAGATCATCAAGAATTTTCGCAAGTTCAGATTCCTTTTGTGAAGATTCCGTCTCCATGCCGAGAAGTGTCTGCTGTTTATATGGAGCTTGAAGTTCTTCGTTAAGAGCGATTAACGAACGAACATATTGCGGCTGGTTTTCTACCTTCGAACGCTTAATATCGTCAAGGCGCGTGTCTCTCATAAAAGAAATCAGTAAACCACTTTTAACATCATATAGAAGTAATACGGTCCACATACCACGTACAGTAGCAGAATATTTAACATTTTCATCGCCGAAAGAATTCATTAAGTTTCTATATATTAAATCCCAATTCAAAAAGGGTCCAGACACATGAGTTCGTAACCCCAGATGTGCATCGGCTTCTTGTCTATCTTCGCCAATTGCTTGAGAAATACACTCAAAAATTTTTTGTTTCACATCCTGAGAAATGCTATCAAGTAAATTGTCCATACGAAATAAAATACCTCCGATTCAATATTTGTCTATACATTAGCATATTTATTTGAATTTGTCAAGTGATAGTTGTAAAAAGTATTATTGTGTAAAGCAAGGAGGAAATGTATATGTAGTGTTCTTTGCTTTTATTTAACTAAATACGATAGCTAGTTCAGTCTTGTGATATGTGAATAATCATATATTTTTCAAAGTGCTTCTTATTTGTATTTTGCATAACCCATTTGCCTGTTGCGGCGAAGAAGAAATCACCCTTCCTATCGGCATAGACATATCGAATTACATTGTAATCATCTTCGTCGAAAGTGTAGTGAATTTCACCCCAGTCGTTGTTATGATCAGCGCAATATTCGTATGTGACCGAGTTATTGTCGGTGGATTTTAGCCGCAATTCTACAATGTGGATATACTCATCTATAGCCAGCTCAATCAGCAATTTATCATAAGCGCTGTTTACAATCTGAAAAGCTGTATCGGGCGAAGATAACATATGCTCAGCGGCAAGGTCTATGTAGGCTTTCCCTTTGCGGAGCAGCTTGACCGAATTGCTGTTTTCGTCCTTGCCCAGCTCATAAATCCCGTAGCATTCCGAGCAAAAGCCGAGATGATCGGCAACCATACTGCGCTCACGGTAATCAAGTGTTTCGTAGGCAGAAAACAGTGTTTCTGCTTGCCACTGTTTGAAAAATAACCTTTCAGGATTGGAGGTAGTGTCAACCGTCACATCCTCCGCCGTGCTTTCACCGTCCTCGTCAGCGTATTTACGGTAAAAATCGGTGTAGTGCGTGCTGTCAATTCCGGCACGGATAATCTCTTTTGTATCCTTTACACTTCTTCTGATTTTTGTAGCAATTACGATTATCGTTTCATCATCAAACTTATACTCATATTTTGCATACAGCGCCATTGCCTTTTTCAACGCTCGGTATTCGTCCACGCTTTGCACGGAATAACCTGTCCGCATGGTGCTGATGTACTTGTCGATTTCGTTTTTTACATAATGCTCTTTGAAAATGAGAAAGGGAACGCCTGTGGAAATGTCATATTTCTGCAATGCCTTATAGATACCGAAAATATACGCCTGTTTCAAATCGGCGAAGTGCCCTTGCATTGCGGTTTCTTGCACCGTCTCCATAATAATTGTGTTCAGCCTTGGCTCATAATAGTGGAAGAACCAACCGAGGTATTTTTCGTCCTTTTCAGCACAGTATAAAGCGATATACGCCTGTAAATCGTCTTTTTTCGGCGGTGCCGGCTTCATACGGTATAAATATAAATTTTCTGTCCATCTCTCGTTTTTCACCGACACACACCTTCTTTCACTTCAAATTTCTGTCCACTTCGGCGTATAACGCCTCTCGGCTCATGTCTTTTCTATACTGCGTTTTTGCATATTGATCGTCCGCCAACGCTCGCAACTTATGTTCTTTAGCGAGTCGTTTTGCTGTTTCTCCAAATGCTTTGGATATTGTACTTCTTCCAACCTCTGTACGAATGGCGCCACATCGGCGGTTATACAGTGATACGATAGGATCGTTTTCCGCTTTTTCTTTTCTGTTCAGCACGGCGGCATATTTTCGACAAGTAATCTTCTTGCCCCGGTATAACTCCGGAGCAATTCCGTAAGAACAGTATTTCTGCCGCCTTGCGCTCTGCATAAGGAAATACTTACCGCAAATCTCACACCTGCGGGGATAGTGTCCGTAGTGCAATCCTTCAAAAAAGTCTGTCAGGATAAAACCGTAATAGCTGTCGAAATTCAGCCTTTTTGCCACGGTTCCGGTTACGCTTTTTGCGTTTTTCTTTACTGAGATGTATCTGCCGTTTTGCGTAAAGTGATGGTCTCCGAAAATCTCTAACGCTAACGGTAATAAATGCGCCTCGTCCAAGCGCTCCGCTTCGTCTATGCGATCGCAGAATTTTAATAGGTTCCCATGTGCAAGTATCAAGTCATCGGCAAGAGTATTGAAGAATAACAATATTGATTTTATCTCTGCAATGTCGTTTTCAATCACAGAAAAATCCGTTGCGGTTTTCATTCGGTCTGCTGTGCCTGCGGCGATTTCATTTTGCGGCAATAAACTGAGCTTTGCCTTGTCGGCAAAGTATTCGCATATCTTTTGACCGGTTTCTTCCGTGAAAAGCGTTGTAACTGAATTGCGGATTTCTTCAATATTCATCCCGTCAAACGGTCGCAGTTTTGGCAATGCTTTTAAGGCTTCAAGCGTATTTGCTCCCGTTTTCACAAATTCCGTGATGTTCAAGTATCCGTTATTCAACTGTGCGAGAATATGATAATTCAAGTCATCCCGAAATACTGCAATCCGTGCGGCGGTATCGTTTATATAAAACTGATTGAGCAGATGTGTTGCAAACACTCCGGCGGGATAACTTTTGCCGCCGAATATCACTCTGCCGTCACGGTAATCGGCAGTGAAAAACGCAGAAATCATCTGTTTTACTCCTTTGCATCTATTCTATCATTGCATATGTCCCAAAAGATGGACTTAATGCAGACATAAAGTTGAAATATTCTGTTCGCACAAGTATTATATATTCTATTATACCGTAAACAACGCTGATTTTCAAGGGTTACCGATTGTTGCGTTTATGTAGTTTTAGTTGTTGCGCTGTTTCGTAAAAAATCTCTGTTTTCCGTTATTATATATACAGAAGGCAGGAAATGAGCCGTCGAGGTTGCACTCGGCGGCTTTTTTACTGCCCGAAAACGGAAAGGAGGTTTGAAATCTATGTTGCTCAAAATCACGCCGAAGCAACGGACGAAAATCAATGCCCTTGTTCGCAGGTCATGCTGTAACTGCTACAAGGGTAACTGTCTGTTGCTTGATGACGGCGAAGAATCGAAATGCGTTCAGCTCATTTCACGGTACGGTATCTACTGCAACTATTTTTTGAAAGCAGTGCTGCCGGCTGAAAAGGAACTGTGTACGGAAATCTTACGGCAAAATGGGGTTATCGGATAACTGCCCCCACAAGAGTTATCTATAAAATTTTATTTGCGCTTAAAGCGCAGGAAAGGAATTACTATGAAAACGATTAAAAACACAAAAATTATCGGAATCGACCACGGCTACGGCAATATGAAGACAGCCAACCACTGCTTCAAAACCGGCATATCCGCCTATGACAGCGAACCGCTTTTCACAGCGGATATGCTGACATATAACGGTCAGTATTATCTTATCGGTGAGGGACACAAAGAATTTGCTCCCGACAAGGTAAAAGACGAGGACTATTATGTTCTCACTCTTGCGGCTATTGCAAAGGAACTGAAAACGGAAAACCTCACCGAAGCACACATTGTTATTGCGGCAGGACTGCCGCTTACTTGGACAAGCGGGCAGAAAGCGGACTTCAAGGCGTATCTGATGAAAAACACAGAAGTAAAGTTCACCTACAAAAAGGTAGATTACCACCTCTATATTGATGATGTTCGCATTTATCCGCAAGGATATGCCGCTATTGCGAGCTTTGCGACTACGCTGAAAGGTGTGAACCTTATTGCCGACATCGGAAATGGCACGATGAATGTGCTGTATATGATCAATGGCAAGCCGCAGCAAGGCAAAATGTTCACCGAGAAATTCGGAACTTATCAGTGTACGCTCAGTATTCGGGAAGCCTTTATGCAGAAAACGCAGCGTGAAATCAACGACGCTATAATTGATGAAGTGCTGATTACCGGCACAGCGAATATTGCTCCGGCTGACCTTAAAATCATTAAAGGAATTGCCGCTGAATATGTAAAGGATATCTTCCGCAGGCTTCGTGATCACGGATATGATGAAAATACGATGACCTTGTATGTAACCGGAGGCGGCGGGTGTCTTGTAAAGAATTTCAGCAAGGTAAACGCAGACCGTGTAAAATTCGTTGATGATATTTGCGCCGCCGCAAAGGGATATGAATATTTGGCGGAAGCACAGATAAAATCCGAGGCGAAGTTATGAGCAAGTACAGAATCAATGCGCGTTTCGAGACCGATGATCCGAAACAGGCTGAAGCGGTAAAGTTTTTGCAATCTCTTGAGCATTCCCGCAATGCTTTTATTGTGTCGGCGGTGCTTGACGCTGTTTCAAGTAAGAGTGCGCACAATAACATTTCGCTTGAAGCTATTCGGAAAATCATACGGGAGGAATTGCAGGAGGTGTCGTTGGTTGCGGCACCTTTTGTTTTTCAACCAGTAAAAGCAGAACTTACCAAAGAAGAACAAACTGAAAATGAGAAAAGTGTGCTTGATGACCTTGAAATGTTCGGCTGAGCCAAAAGCGGGATTTATGGCTCAATACAGCAATTTTTGAGAAAAAACTGAGCCAGTTTGGCTCAAAGGAAGATATGCCCCAAAGGGCAAGGGAGTGGCTTTCGGTATCGAATGGCGCAGAGATACGCTAGAATCCCGGTATCCGACAGCCGCTTTTCTTTCTGCCCTGCGGGGTGTGTCTCATTGTATAACAAGCAGGGACTTCGTGTGCCACAAAAGTCCCAATCACAGCCGAAATCGGCTGACTCTTTGGGGGCGCAGCCCCCAATCCCCTGAAAGGAGAGATGTGTATGGGGAAAGATGTTCGTATTGCCGTCCGTGTGACTGCAAGAGAAAAGGATA
>CAZRMP010000002.1:0-61370 GCA_964601235.1 uncultured Ruminococcus sp. | reverse complement strand
AATTAAGGTATAAGCAAGTAAAGCTCGGGCATTTATATTACTGTAAATGCCCGAGCTTTATTGACTATATACTAATGCTTATCATATCAATTATTTCATTGCAATTCATCTTTAAAAACATTCTACTTGTTGAATTTCTGTCTAAACAAAACACATTCAGCCACACGGTCGGCAATAATACCTCGGTCACGCTCAGCGTAATATTCAAGCATAGGGGTAAGCAATTCCGTTATTTCTGCTCTTGTAAGCTTTGGCATATTCAATTGTTTGCCGTAAAGATTTCGTGCCGCGTTTATCTGGCGGGTAAAGCTTGTATTAAACGGACGTGCAACAACATCTTTGATAAGTCCGTTGGGATCAATATCCAACGGAGAAAACTGAACATTCGAAAGTAAAGCGGCTCCGTTATCAAAAATCGGGCAGTATTTAAATTTTCCGTCTTCCTCAATTACTGCTATGTTGTTGAGGTGTCGGTCGTCGTTCAAAAATAAAGCATCCACCTCAAAGAGCAATGTGAGATACCGCGGAAATTCTTTAAGCCCTGTATACTCGGCGGTTGCTTCTGCAAGATACCGGATACGCTTTTTGTCGCTGCTGAGCTTTTCCAACTTATCTTTGAGCGAAGTACCAAGTTGGCGGGAAAATAAATGACTGAGTGTAATAATCGATTGACCGTTTTTCAAAAAGTTCTTACTTGAACATCCTGTACGATTCCTACCGTGAACATTTAACCGTTCCATTTCATAGCGCGCAAAAGAAAACGGTGTTTCAGCTTCAATATTACTCTTTTCAAGCAGCTTTGAAACGATAGTCTCTGTTAATGCTTCATAGCCGAATTGATCCAGCTTATACCATCTGTTTGTATCACTGTCAAACCATTTTTCCTGATTGCCCTTTGAAGATGTTTCGGCAACCTTTTCGTTAGTTACAAGTTTAACTGTCATTATATATTCTCCAATTTGATCCACTGATTATCTTCTGCCATTCTGCCACTTGTTCTTTTGATGATTTCAAGCGGATTATATTCTTCTACACCGATTGTTTCCAAATACTCTCTGATACCGCTACGACTTCTTGGTACACAACGTTCCTCTAAAAAGTTCTGAAAATCTTCCCAAGTCGGTGCTTCGTTTTTGCCAAATGCAGTTTTAACAATATTCTCGGTTGTATTTTCTACTGACAAAGTTTCATCAGTAAAGTCAGCAATAATTTTGGTACACAAAATCTCTCCGTCATAAAGCTCAAATTTCACAAGCTTATGACCGAGCGATTTTTTCTTTTCTGAAAATTCATCCATAGACAAAAGTGGTGAAATAATAATTCTTTCACCGTCAAATGCAATTTCCATTTTAGAATCTGCAAGACCGAGTTCGGCAATCCATTTTGAAGGCAACGACACCTTATAGGTTTTGGAGTCTTTACCTGCGGTGCCTCCCGCCTTACCTACGATTAATTTTGCTATTCGTATTTCCACAACTATCACCGCAAAAATTATACCATATTCGTAACGAATAGTCAACACTTACGCACTGCTTCGTGCATAAATCCAGAAAATGAGTGTTATTTTAGCGGTTTGATCAGCCTATGTATTAATTTTTTTATAGCATTTTAATAACACTCGAGAACATCAATGGTTAAAAAGATGATAGAGTCCTACGAAAACAGCATAAAATAAGCTTAACCTTCAATAATTAAGGTATAAGCAAGTGAAGCTCGGGCATTTACAGTAATATAAATGCCCGAGCTTTTTTGTTTCTGTGAGTATAAGTGCCGAATGATCTGATTTTACGCAATATGAATTTCATCGTAACCCGAAACACTCAAAAGGTTGCTGCCTATATATGATTGAACGCTGTTATACGATTTTTGTGTTTCAAAGCGCAAAATTGATTTTTCGTCCGTGTGGTTTAAGCTGTTGCGGCTTCCGGCGCATATGGCATACTCCGTTCCGCCCAGGTTATGCGTGTAGCTGAGATTATCACCGATTGTTACATCTGTTACGCCTTTAACAAAATAGTCGGTTGCAAAGCTTAAAGAGCTTCCCGTATCGTTATAGCAACCACCGTAAATTCTGCGGGAAACAGTACCGGAAATCAGCTTAACATCGGTATTACCGACTAAGCTTGCATTATAAGAACCGCCAAAGATCTGTTCAACTACGCCGCCGTTCATTTTCAAAGCCGTATTCTTTACGCTGCCGAGGTGACTGCCGCCGTAAAAGCCCATGGCCGAGCCGCCGTTCACCGTGAGATTACATACGCCCTCAACAACCGAATTTGCTCCGGAGCCGCCGCCGTAAACCGTATTAATTCTTGCATTTCCCCCGAAGGTTACATTTGTATTGCCCTTGACAGTATCGTTAAGTCCGCCGCCGTAGGCATAGCGCCAATAATCGTGATTATGAACATCAAGACCTGCGTTAACCGTGCCTCCGAGGTTCAAATGTGTATCACCGAGCACCGTTCCCGCATTTGAGCCGGCATAAATATGTACATATGTTCCTGCCTTAATATCAAGGTTGGTGGTTTTAACATCAAAACCCTTGCCGCCTCCGTAAAGCGCCTCTACCCTGCCGTCAAAGGAAACGCTTTCATCAACGGTAAAATTATGTCCGTTTGCATATACCGTAACACCGTTAACCTTGATGTTTATATCCTCAAAAACCACATTACCTATTGCAGTAAGCTCGCTTATGTTTGAAAGATTGAGCGTTCCGCCGGTCAGGGTGACTGTCTTACCGGGCTTACCGAAATAGCGATCGAGAACAGCATCATATTCCCCCACTATGTTAACCGTGCCGTTTTCTCCGGCAGTTTCAAACGCATGGGTGAGTGATTTAAAAGGGGCGGCAGAGCCGCCCCCGTTTGAATCCGAACCGTTGTTGCCGTCCACCCATACCTGAGTGGTCTGCGCTGCAATTAAGAGCTTTTTAAGCGCAACAAGATCTCTTATGTCAAAAAATCCGTCACCGTTTATATCGAACTGCGTCGTTTCATTCATTAAAATGCTTTTCCTTGCCCTTGCCAAATCCAAGGAATCAAGCCTGCCATCGCCGTTCGTGTCACCCGTTACGGTTACAACCTGAAGCTCCTTGACCGTCAGGGCTTTAAATCCGCCGCGATCCTTATTACAGGCTCTTCCGAGAAGCGCGATTGCTTCCTGCGAGAAGTTATCTGCAACAAGAGCCGTTAAAACGGATTCACCATCATCAACCCAAACCTTAAGAGCTCTGTTTTTAAGCTCAACATTCAGGGTATGCACCTCGTTTGCATTAACAGTAATACCGTAATTGAACATCTTGGTTGTCGGGTCCCAGGCGGCATTGGTGCCGGTAACCGATACGGTTGAATAATCCACAGCGCCGCCGATTTGAATACAACTACCGTTAAATTCAAGGCTTATTGCAGAATCAATAGCCGAATTCGGGTAGACATCGGATTTGCCTATCACTATTCCGGACTTATAACCTATATACATATCCGCCGATACAAGGAAGCTTGTGTATTTATAAGGAGTATCAAGATAATAACGGTCATCATCGGTTATCGCCCTCGGCTTAATTCCGTAGTTGGTATACCAAAGGTCTGTAACATCGCTGCCGTCCTCTTTGTAATAAGGCGAATTTTTGCTTTTGCCGGTAAACCAGTAAGATGATACCGTTCCCGTTTCGTCACTTGCCTTGACAAATTCGTTATCTTCATTCTTTATAAATTTCGTGGCGGTAAATCCCTTAGCTTCCAAATTTGCAAGGTCGATATTATCAAAGCCGATTCTGTTGGAATCAGTAGTGATATTAAATGATTTTATGCCGCCTCTCTCTGTTATCAACTGTGTGAGCGCAATGCTCTCGCTCTTATAACCGGAGGTTACGCTTATTTCAAGTATATTCTCGTAATCGTCCACCCAAACGTAAAGCATTCGTCCCGTCATTTTGACATTAAGCTTATACACGCCGCCTGTAGTGTGAGTGAATTTATCGGTAAAATAAAAGCATCCGATTGCACTACTTGTCGTCCATTTTTTTGTATTTACTACATCACCGGTATATCTGTTATATACCTTTGCCGATGAGAAATCCAAAGCGCCGTTCAACTGAATTCTGTTGTTAGAAAAACAAACATATATTGCTTTTTCTTGCGCTGATGTTGCGGCGGTATACAGATTTTTCTCACCGAAAATCATACCGTTACCGTCACCGTTCCAATAAAATTCCGCGCTTGCCTCAAACTCGTCGTAAGAATAGGGCGTATTAAGTAAATACCTCATTGTAATTTCATTTGTCAGGGGCTTTAAGCCGGCATTGGCGCTGACTCTTTTATATCCGCTGCTCCAGTGATCGCCTACGGGTTTATCGGTAGCTTCCGTGTCAAGAGTCCACACATCGTTAACCTTAGAGTATCTTGTGGATGTATAGCCGGCCGTAACAAGCTCTGCCGTACTCACATTATCAAAATCAACATAATTAGGATACTCGGTTGAATCAAGCTTGCAGGTGTAAAGGGATTTAATTCCGCCGTTATCGCCGCCGAAAGCTCTTTGAACAACGCCTATAGGGCCGGATTTATATGTTTCGGAAAGCTCAACCGTCAATACCGCCGCATTATTCGATAAATATACACTCAGAATGCCGTTTTCAACCTTTACGTTAAGCGTATAAACAGTTTTTACTGTCTTTGTGAACGAATTCGGAGAAAACACAAGCACATTTCCGCTTTTTGTAACCTTTCCGCCCGTTGCCTTGCCGCTGTTCAAATCAACGGCACCGTTAATCTGAATATTGTTACCATTAAAATAAACTCGTACCGCAGAATCGGTGCTTTTAGTGGGGTTGGTATTCTTTTCACCGAACACAATTCCCGTAAAAGCTCCCCAATAAATCTGCGCGGATGCCTTAAAGCTTTCGTATTCATAGGGAGAATACAAGTAATATCTGTCATCATTACTATTGGTGCGCGGCTTTAAGCCGACGTTTTCGGCTGTTACACCGGATACCTTGGTTCCGTCATCTTTATAGTAAGGCGTACCTTCGTCGTTGCCCGAAAACCAATATTCCGAGGCAGGGCGATTCGTTTCACCACTTAATTCAAATGGACTTGTTGTTGTATTTCTACTGTATTTAGTTGATGTGAAGCCCTGAGCATCAAGCTCGGTGACATCAATATTATCAAAATTCGTATACGTAGTATTATCTTCAATCATAGGCTTGAACTGTTTTTTGATTTCACTCTCCGCTGACACCGCCATAAGAGAGGAAAATGCCGAAAAAACCATTGCAAATGCCGTGATTACCGAGAGCACTGTTTTACTGTTTTTCATTTCAATCTCCATTCTGCCGCCAAAGCATCAACACAAGATGAATTTAAAAGTGCTGAACAGCGGCGATTTTTTGTTGTGTAATTGTTAAGCCGATACAATCGGTGCCGGTATCTCCTTTTCAAGCACCAATAAGTGTTGCCTGTGCCGTTTGGGCGGTGAGTTGTTTAATTCTTTCACGCTATTGCCTCCCGGAAAATATTGTAGTACAAAATAATACACAATTAACCTATAATAATTGTATAAGTTTAATGCATAAACAACAAGAAAGAGAACGTTGCGATAAATGCCGCATATTTTATGCTTGACATTCATATCATCATATGGTATTATTGTTTTTTTACAGTTTGTTTTTCAATTACGGTTTTGGTGAATATTATTGCGATAACGGTTATAACAAACGATATTGACGAAAGCAGCTGTTGACCGTGTATTTTTATTCCGAAAACAGTATTTCCGTTTGACTGTACAACAGACAGTATTTTACCGGCAACCACCGATGCGGCAAATCCGCACAGACCGCCGATGCTGTTTTTTATAGCCATTGCCTGTGTGACATAACAGGAATCCACATAGCTGTATGTAATATTAAAGGAATTTTGATTTGTTCCGGCAAGGCAGCAATAATAAAGCACAGTGTAAATCACAATGAAAAAGCGGGTCGATTTTGTTGTGAAAATATTGATTAAAAATGCGCCTGCGGCAAGGCACAGCCCCAATTCAAAGCCTTTTGCATATGAGTGTCGGTCGGAATATCTGCCGAATGGCTTTGATATTATCATTCGCAGGAAATTTGCCGACATATTGATAATTTGGACCGCAAAAACAGAGAGCATAAGATCCTTTGTTTTGAAAATACCAATAAAGCCCACGGTAAAATAGCGGGCAACATCCCACAAAACCGTTAAAATTATTACATTTCGAAAATTTGCGTTGCCGACTGTGTTTTTAAGCACTTCGGAAATGGGCTTGTTCCCAGATTCTATTTCGGTTTTACTGTCCCTTTTAATAAACATATAGCAAACAAAATTGCATATGTTTAAAATAAGCAATGCGCAAGCTATAAACAAAAAGCCGCCGTCGCGATTTCCAATGCCCTCGAATCTGTCTATTATATAGCCTACAACGGTTGTAAATACCATACCGGATACCAACGAAATTATTTCCTTAGTTGCCGAAAACGCCGCACGCTTATTGGGGTCAACATAAGAATTTGCCCACTTAAAGCATATTGACGATATAAAATAATTCCCTGCATAAGCCGCTATAACGCTTACTATTATCAGCGCTGTTTTTCCGTTTTTCCCGATCGGCATAAACGGAACCAGGTACATCAGCATAAAGAAGAAAATGCTTACGGTATCAAAGATTATAACCATTTTTTTGGCGCTCATTTTAAGCTTAACCAAAAAAAGCGACAGTATTTGCGTAATAAAGGCCATTGAGATAAAAGAGGATATTATGCCGATTAAGGAATCGCTTATTCCGATGATTTCAAGCAGCTTTGCAAGAAACGCATCGGTTACAAGCAGGGTTACGAAATAATATACCGTGCACTGCGCCGCATAAGCCGAGCGTGAGCGTTTATATTCCGGTGAATTGTAATCCGGCTTCGGTTTGGCTTTGTTATCAGTTTTGTTTTCCGCTTCTACCATTTTTATCCTCCAATATAACAGCATAAGTACTAATATACCTACATATTATATAACTTTCCTTATTTCGACCCAAGACTTAAACCTATGCATATCAGTGCATATTTTTTTGTACTTGATATTTCACATAAGCTTATAGTATAATAAGATTTGAAACATTGTAATTTAAGCATCATCCTCAAAAACGGCGCACTAAAGCAAGGCTTCTATTCGGAGCCTTGAAGCTTATCGGAAAGGAGTGGTCATATTTATGACATTTTATATTATGGGCGAGCCTAAATACAGTGCAACAAGCTGGTATTTTAAAAGGCTGAATGATTTGCACGCTCTTTTTCACAAAAAGCGTATACAAAACCGGACCGTAACCAATGCATCGTATTTTGAGCAATGTGACGTTTCGGATACCGATGTTCTGTTGCTTTTCGGCACCGATACCGAGTGGGTATTTGAAAATGCCGCAATGCTCAGCCGATATTTTGACAACCGAATTATTATTTACGGAATCAGCAATACCGTAACAAATATTTACCCCAATAAAATCAACACGATTTTCTCGGATCTGTCCGGTGGAATAAATATGCTTTACGATTATATGACCTTTCACGGTAAGAAAAAAATTGCGCTTTACGGCATTACGCCGGATGCAATATCCGACGAGGTGCGAAAAAATTCTTTTCTCTCCTACCGTAACAGTGAAAGTGACATTTATTACCACACGAGCTCGCTTGAGCAGTGCTTTAATGACTTTATTGTAAATATTGACCGCTATGATGCGGTTATTTGCGCGAACCCGTATTCTGCAATTTCACTGCTTAAAAGGCTCGGCGGTAAAAAAATATTTTTAGCCTGCTGCGGCACAAGTATGCTTTTTGAGCTACCGTTTTTTGCAGGAATTACGCACACCTACACTCCCGTTACATTCTCGCAAATTTTTCTTGACGTTTACAGAATGCTTATAAGCAACCGTATGATTTCTTCTATTAACATTTACATTACCAATGAGCTTTATGTGAGCGAAACCACCGATTATCTTCCTCCGCCCGATAAATGCGGTGCGATGCAGCAATCCTCCTTTAAAAACAATTTGACTTTCTATGCCGACCGAGAGGTCAGCGAAATGCAAAAAATCGAATTGCTTGTCCAGAAAAGCGATAAGATAGACCTGATAATCCTTGAACGGATATTGGAAAATAAAACCTACGCACAAATTTCGGACGAATTGTATATGTCAACAAACGGCATTAAATACAAGCTTAAAAAGATGTTTGAAATTTGCGGTGTTTCCTCTAAGAACGAGCTTTGCGAGCTTTTGCGGAAGCATATTAACAAGTAAGGCTATATTTCCTTTATAAGAACGGCGCTGTGAATCGGCATATCAAAATTAAGCTCGGAGGTCACTTTTACAAGCTCTCCGTTGTGCTCCTTATCCAGCAAATATATTTCGTAATTCCCGCTTCTCCCGAAATCGGCACACAGCTCAACAGACTTTTTGCCGTCGTCATCGGAATAGTGAGTTATAAGCGCCAACACCTTGCCGTTTTCATCAACACCGCAGAGCGAATAAATATCCTCAATTTCGTTTACGGCACGTACCTCTGCCCTCATATCGTAAAACATTCCGTACCAATAAAAAGCATAATAGCCCTTAATCGGCTCGGCGGTGTAGAAATCGAACACGCCGTTATATATTGTCGGACGGGTATCGTAGTACATAAGCATATCGAGCGGCGATTTTTGCGCAACGTTCATACAGCTCATAACAAATGTTGAACCCTTTTCGTTTAAATGTTGCTTTACCGAATAAACAAATTCATCCGTCCAGCCCTTAATGTAATTCCATTCATTGCAAATGCTTTCGGTATTTTTATAGCCATGCCTTAAAAGCATATCCTTCATTTTTTCAGCACGACTGCTCAGTCTCTCCG
Organism: uncultured Ruminococcus sp.; assembly: GCA_964601235.1. Classification (GTDB taxonomy): domain Bacteria; phylum Bacillota; class Clostridia; order Oscillospirales; family Acutalibacteraceae; genus UBA737. Next base: position 52,480 of record CAZRMP010000002.1, on the reverse strand, counting down.
GCACAGAGCAATAAATATGCCACGAAAAGAAATCAATCGGCACATTTCTCTCCTGCATGGTCTTTAAAAATTCTTCCGCCCATTCGTCCCTAAAGGCTATTGCCGGGCCGCCAATTTTCAGGCTCGGAAATCTTGATTTCAGGTGCTTTGCAACAATTTCGTAAAAATCAAAAAACTTTTCCTTGCTTCCGCCCCATGTGCGTCTCAGGCTGTGGGGCGTTTTTTCGTCGTCCAAATCAGGCTCGTTCCAAATTTCCCAATAATCAAGACCGTAATAATAACCGTCAGCCCAGCCCTCATTATAATGCATAATTATATGCTCGCATATCTGTGCCCATTTTTTGAAATCCTTAGGCGGAAAAATGTTATGCTTTGTCTTTTGATTTTCAATAGTTTGACCCAAGCGAAAAAAGGTCTTTGTTCCGGCATCGGCACAAATGGCAATATCCTCATCGGTATTGCCGAAGTCATAAGCTTCGGGAGCGTTTACATCGGCATCGAAATTCGGAAAAATTGCGGAAATATCATGAGAGTAAGGGCCGCCGTATAACGCGTTCATCGCAACATCGTGATTTCTTGAATAGGGAATTTTTGCCGCCTTATAGCTTTCAAAATTACTGCGATACTGCGTGGCAATATGCCTTTTATGCCAAGGACCCCCGTTTGTTGCGTTGAGCTTTTTGAATTTTCCGTATTCCTTTGTTAAATCGAATTTCAGCGTTTGCATAGCTTTCCCTCGCAATTCTAAACAATTTTTAAAACTATTTTGTTATCCGCAAAGCAATTTGCGCCTATAAAAATCTCTGTCAAGCCCTTTTCAACCGTATAAGTGCCGTTCGGCATATAATAACCGAGCTTGTCATAACCGAGAGAGAAGCTAATTCTCTTTGCTTCTCCGACCTTGAAAAACGGCTTGCAAAAATCCTTCAGCTCACGGTATGGGCGCATATATTTACCAACCGAATCGTGTATATAAAGCTGTACGGTTTCCTTGCCGTCATAATTGCCGATATTTTTAACGCTCACCGACACGGTAACCTTCTTCCCTGCCTTTAAATCTTCAAGGGATATTTCCGCTGCATCCGCCGAGATATCGGAATATTCAAATTTTGTATAGGACAGCCCATATCCGAACGGATAATAGGGCTCGGCAATGCTGTCCTCGTAGCTTATTGCGGAATTGTTGCCGTAATAGCAGTTGTAGCGGTTTTTGGTAGCGTTATAATAAATCGGAAAATGATGCGAAGTGCGCGGAAAGGTTATTGCGGTTTTGCCGCTCGGAACAGCTTCACCGAACAGAATATCACAAGCCGCACGCGCCGTTTCGGTGCCGGAATGCCAAGCGTAGACCACCGCATCGAGCAAATCGGCAACCCCCTCCATTGCTATGGGTCTGCCGCAAAAGAATACACCGACTGTTTTTTTGCCTGAGCACTTTGCCCTGTGTATAAGCTCTCTTTGCGCACTTGAAAGAGATATATCGGACATAGATCTTCTCTCGCCGGTCACCTTTTCGCTTTCACCGAGGGCAAGAATCACCACCTCGGAATTATACATTACTCTGGCAGAATCGTCGTAAAGTCCTGTCGGATCTGCATTTGTTATAATGTTATTACTTCCGACCGTCTCTGCCATTGCTTCATAAAACGACATGGTTTCTTCCGCCTTGCCGCCGAGACACCAGCTGCCGAGCAAGGCCCGTTTTTCATGAACCATCGGCCCCAAAAGCGCAATTTTTTTATTTTTTGCAAGCGGCAGAATATCTCCCTCGTTTTTAAGCAAGAGCATACATTCCTGCGCCACTGTTCTTGAAAGCTTAATATGCTCGGTGCGGTCAATTACGGGTATTTTGCAATATGGATTTTCAAAAAGGTTCTTTTTGAATTTAATTTTCAAAACGTGCCTTACTGCTTCATCAAGCGTATCGATTGATATTTTACCTTGCTTTATCAGATCTTCAACATATTTTATGTACTCGTCATCGCACATATCTATTTCAATGCCTGCGTTTAAGGCAAGCTCGGCGCTTTCCGCGTCGTTTGCGGTAACGCCCTGGTTCTTTAAAAATCCGATTGCGCCCCAATCGGATATAACGCAACCCTTAAAGCCCAAATAATCGCGAAGAATGTCCTTTAAATAATAAGCACTCCCCGATACCGGCTCACCGTTAATATCGTTAAAGGAAGCCATAACGGTATCGGAGCCCGCTTCAAACGCCGCTTTAAAGGCGGGCAGATAGTAATTATACAGGCTATAGGGAGAAATTTCGGTGCGGTAGTAATCCCTGCCGCCCTCAGAAGCGCCGTAGCCGACAAAATGCTTGGCGCAGGTCATAAGAGAATCGGGCTTTGAAACATCTCCGTTTTGAAAGCCCTCAACAATTGCCCTTGCCATTTCGGCACCGACGGTCGGGTCCTCACCTGTTCCCTCAATTATTCTGCCGTAGCGTGGGTCACGGCACAAATCGAGCATCGGTGCAAAGGTTAAATGTATTCCCTCGGCAGCCGCTTCAACCGCAATCGCGCGATATGCCTTTTTTACAAGCTCGCTGTTAAAAGCCGAGCAAAGCGCCAACGGCACCGGATATACCGTGCGATGCGAGTGAATAACATCGCGGCAAAAAATTATCGGTATGCCGTGCGGTCCCTCCTCCAAGGCGATCTTTTGAATACGGTTGGTCATAGCCGCATTCACGCGCTCCTGCGGATCGTTCCCCGCCGTTGCGGAATTTGCAAGAATCATAGAGCCTATTTCACCGTTTCTAAGCTTCCGCGCCGTGCGCTCAAATTCCTCATCGGTTTTCGGAGTACAGCACATATTAAGCTGACCTATTTTTTCCCGAACGCTCATTTTGCCGAGCAGCTCGGTAATTTTCTCATCAATATTCCGCTTCATAAATTTTCTCCGCTATTCTCCGGTTATGCCTGATTTTTCTATGCTCTCAACAAACTGCCTTTGCAAAACTATGAACATTATCAGCACCGGCAGGCAGGAAAGCATTGTTCCTGCAAGCGTAACCGCTTCGTTTATGCTCATTGATGCATCGGTTGCGGCAGCGCTGCTTTCGTAAAGGGTTTTAAAGGTCGCAGCAAAGCTGCCGAGCTTCATCGGCAGGGTTTTTATAACCTCACCGAACAGTAAGCTTGACTGCCTGGTTTCGTTCCAGTACCAAACAAACGAAAACAAAAGTGTTAACACGGTTGCCGGCTTTACAATAGGCAAAGCTACCTTAAAGAACACCTTATACTTGCCTGCGCCGTCCAATTCCGCCGCTTCATCAAGCGAAACCGGATAACCTGCAAAGGTCTGACGGAACACAAGAATGAATATTGCCGATTTAAGTCCCTGTCCGGTTATTGCGCTGAGCCAAACCGGAACGGGAGAATCCAAAAGGTGGTAACTGTTGAAAACAACATATCTCGGTATGAGCAGCGTTTCGACCGGAACCACAAATGTCATAAGAATAAGCACGGTAATCACTCCCCCGAGCTTTAAATCAAAACGCGCCAGCCCATAGCCCGTTACGGCGGCGACTGCAGTTTGCAAAACAGCGGAAATCAATGCTATATAAAGCGAATTCCAAAAGCTTTTCACGAAATCAAGCGTTTTGAAGGCCTTTACATAGTTTTCAAGGTAAAGCTTTGAGGGCAGCCAGGAAATTGCCGGATTAACAAGGTCGTCCGGCGACATAAAGCTGTTGACAAGCATATAGAGAAACGGATACAGGAATACAAAGCCTATTCCGATTAGAAGGGCGTATCTTAACAAATTAATAAGCAGCTGTTTTCTCAACTTTGAATTTAAGGGATTAATATTTGCCTTGCCGCTTTTCATAAATCAACGCCCCTTTCTTTGAAAGAATTTCATAACAAGGAATACAATAAGAAGTATTCCGATTATCGCTCCGGTGTATATCCACGCCATTGCGGTTGAATAGCTGTAATAACCGAGCTTATGGTCAAACATTCGGCTTGCAATATATGTGTTAACCGCATTTGTCGAATCGTTTGCAAGCTCTATTACCGTATAAAGCGCACAGACGAGCAAAATCGGCAACGCATACGGCAACGTTATTTTCCAGAACTTTTCCCAGCCCGATGCACCGTCTATTGAGGCGGCCTCGTATAAATCGGGACTTATTCTTTGAAAAGCCACCAGCAAAATAAGAATCTGCACTCCCGAATACCAAAGCACCGTAACAAGGTTTTCCATTACAAAAAGGCAGGGTGAACGAAAAACCTCCGGCAGAGCATTCAGAAAGGAAAAGAGCTCGGGTGAAGCCTCTGAAAAATCAACACTGTAATTAACGAGAAGGCTTGAAATAACAGGGCCGCTCATTATTATAACAGGCATAAAAAAGATGGTCCTGAAAACGGTTCTTCCCTTAAAATCGGATTTTATAAGAAGTGCCAGCAGCATTGCAATAACAACTATTATCGGCGTAGCATAGCAAATAAATCCTACAGATTCCAATAGCTTAGGTAAAAACTGTGAATCCTTTTGAAAGGCGTACTTAAAATACTTCAAGCCGGAAAAGCTGTATTCTATTCCTCCCATACCGAGTTCCAGCTTTGATAAGCTGATTTTGGCCGACAGGATTATCGGATACAGCGTAAAAACCAAAAAGCCGATTATCCACAGGCTTAAAAAGGAATAGCCGATAAGCTTGTTTCTGTTTTGCTTTGTCAGTGTAAATCCGCTTTCCTTCATTGCTTTTCCTCCAATGCATAGCCGACAGCCGGAACGGCAGTACCGTTCTCGGTTACACATTCGCTTTCGTTGTAATTGATGTAAACCGTTTTTCCGTTATCGTACTCCACCGCATAAAGACCGCTTAAAACGGCGGTATGCTTTACAATTGCCGCACCGTTTACCGGCTCAAGTGCCGCCGCCACAGTTTTGGTAATGCTTACTATTTTCTCTTTCCAATCGTCGAAATTAAGAGAAAAATAATTGCTGAGCGGAGTATCGTTTATCGCAAAGCTATCGGCATAGGTTATCATAAATGACGGATACGCTCCGTATTCAATCATTTTAAGCACACTTGCTTCGGAATAAAAGCCTTGATTTGAATAGGGCGCATAATATTTAACCGAGCCGTGCAGAACCGTCTGAACAAATGGAATACTGTCCGTTTCGTAAATATACTGACTGTCGGAAACAGGCATATTCGCCAATTCGGACGCAAATTTAAGCAAATAAAGATTATGCCCGTCAAGCAGTATCTTACGCTCTGCATTTTCCAACGTTTTTATCGTTTCCGCCATTACATCCGCACGGGTAATTTCATCCTTAACGGTATAATCCGAATAAAGGTATTTGCCCAAGCCCTCCAAAAGCAGATTATAGCCGTTTAAATCCTTGAAAGCACCGTTCAGGCAGTTAATAACCTTGCGGTGTCTCATATAGTATGTATCGGGATACATAAGGCTTTTGTTCGGTATTGTTTTAACAATCGTGTTAAGCGTAGCGTTCAGCGCTGCATCACGGTTAACTTTAATTTGATCCTCGGTGGCGGTTACGGCATTAAGTGTCAGCGCAAACGAGCCGCCCTTTTCCGTGACATAATCTCTCAGGTCGGCAATATCGTTTTTACTGCCAACCCTTTTTTCAAAGCCTGTTTTTCCATAGGTGCCGCCGTGGTATCCGCCCTTGCTCCAACCGGAAAGCAGCATTGAAATTCCGCTTACACCGGAATCGTCAAGCTCATCTACTATGTCCTTAACCTGATTAGAGTCGGTCATTTCCGAAACGCCGTTTGAAAGAAAACCCTTCTTAACCTCCGAGCCTATCACATTAAGCAGCACCGAGAGATTTTCGGTATAGCTTTCCGCTTTTTCGGGGATAAGCTTATTATCAATCAGTGTCTGCCTGTAAGCTACTGCCATGCCCGAATAATTCGCGTTTTCACCCGTTAAGAAGGTATATGTCAAAACGGGGTTTACCTTATTCGGAGTCTCCTGAACGGTTTTAACAACCTTGCTGCTTGACACACGCTTTTCATATTCACTGCGGTAAATAAAATCGGCGTATGCCCTTGTGATTTTAACCGAGCGGTTTTCCGCTCCTGCGGGAATTGCATTAATTACGGCGTAGTTCTCACCCGAAGCAACCGTTGCAAAAAAGCCGTTCTGATTTTCGCCGTGCACCATACCCCAAAGCGGCAGAGAAAGCGAATATTCATCCGTCGCATAATCATCGGTACGGTTGCCGTTAAGATTATTGAGCGTGTTATCGCTGTCAATTGCAAAATCGTTGCCGTAAATTTTGCGGCTGTAGCCAGATTGATATGACCTTGCCTTGCGGAATCTGATTAATGCGCCGCTGCCGTCGGGAATCATAACATAACCCGGAACATCCGTCTCATAAACACTGCCCAAAAAGCTCATAAAGCTAATCTCGGCAAGCTTGCTTTTGCCTGTTTCCTTAAGGCTCGAATCCTCCATTGCAAAGGTGAGCTTTTCGCCTTCTATGCTGATTTTAAAGGAAAAAGAAATTCCCAATTTTTTAGCCGAAACCGAGCATTGTGCCCATGTTTTGTCCCATTTAAAGGATGCCTTAAAGGTGCTGTCCGACAGTGCACAGCTTTCGCTTTTGCCCTTTAAATCATAATATGTAATATAGCACATAGAAGCCGCACGGGCGCTCCATTTGCCGTTAAGACCGTATTTGCCGTCTTCATCCAAGCAGCCCCAAACATAACCGCTTCTTATATCGACAATTCGCAAAGCCTCTGCCTTTTCGTTATACCACACCGAAAGAGTACCGTTGTTAAGCTTTTCGGTAAATCCGTCGGTTTTAAGGGGACACACTGCCTTTTCGTATTTAACATACTGTGTATGCCTTACAGTCGCCGCCTCATTTTGCACGGTGTTTCCGCCGCTGTATTCAGGCGCCGATTTACCGCCGTTTTCCAAAGCAGTGATCGTTACAATACCGAAAATCAGCAGCAGTATTACGGCAGTCCTTCCGGCTTTCGGGATAATACTGTTTTTACGCATGGTATGTTACCTCGTTTATAATATCCTTGATGAAAATCACAACCTGCTGACCTATCAAGTACAAGATTACGCTTACTATAACCGCCATAATCATAAAGAACAATGTCAGTAAAATTATCTTTACGGTTTCCCTGACGGTATAATTATGTATTTCCTTTACCGAAATGCATAACAAAGCGGCTGACCATGCAATGGCAATTACCCAAAGATAATGCACTATTACCGACTCGTTAAGGGTTAAAACATAGGTTGAAGCAATAACTATCGGTGACAGAATCAAATAGGGAGTCAGCGAATATGCCGTCGAAACATAAACCGCTCTGAGTGTCCCCTCACCTTCGCTGATTGCGCTGACCATAAAGTTACCTATTACCCAAAGGAAAGCCGGCACGATGAAAAGCGCCGTAAGAGAAATTATTGGCGTATCGCTCGGATCCTTTAATCTGAAGGTAAAGCTTCTTCCTAAAAGGTCGATAAAATAAAGTATAAATACAAGAATGAATATTACCGTTGCGGATATAACCGTGCCGTGTCGGCCACGTTTTATATAATAAAGCTCGTCAAAGGGATTTTTAATCATTCCCCTGACATATAAAAGCTGTGCTTTAAAGCTGAGATACAGCTTGTTTTCCGCACGTCTGCGTTTTTTTATAATTCCCTTTTTCAAGAGAATTTTCCTGACAAAGCACAAAAGCGCCAATACGGCAATCAGAACAATTAAATAGGGCAGATTTTTCTGAAACAAATTGTTTCGGATTTCCCAAATACATTCAGAATATGATGCCTTGTCGTTGATTATTTCAAACTGCTCTGCGGCCTCTCGGTAGCGCATACTGTGAAACAGCACCTTGCCATAGCCCCTGTGCGCGATATACGACATACCGTTAAGGCTTAAAAGCTCAAGCCAAATTGCCTCGCTGTCGGCATAAGCGCCGCTGTTTAAATTATAAAGTGCCTCATGGGTAGCAACGGCAAAATCCGTCGGAAAAAACATTTGAAAATAGGCTTTTTCGCGGTCAAGAATATAAATATTCCCCTCTGCGTCAACATCAATGGCGGTTGCGTTTACAAAGTGACCGCTGCGGTCGGTAGTTGCGAAGCCGCCGAACGAAAACACCACATTTCCGCTCTCGTCGTATTCATAAATTATACCGGTCGAAGTAACCGCAAAGCTAAGCCCATCCTTATAGGCCGCAACATCCGAAAAATTGTGCTCCCCGACCTTCAGCTTTTCAGAGCTTATGTCACTACCTGCCATATTATGATACTTCACTGCATTTTCGGTTTGTGTGGCTATTGTCCAAATCGAATTTGCCTCAAGCTTTGTTACACTGTAAATCATATCCCTTTCGGACATATCAATGTTATATATCGCATTCGGAATACGGTTTTCAAGCTGACTCATCTGCTCCTCGTTGAAAATCAGCTCCTTGACCCTGTCCGCAAAGGTCATTTGAGTGCTGTTTGCCGCAAAATAACCCCGAAATTCACCGTTTGCGTCAAACTGCATAAGGCCTTCATAAGCTCCCTCACCGCACACAAAAATCGTTCCCTGCGCCGAAACCGCAACCGCAGTCGGCAGATACTGACTTTGTGCCGAAAAAAGATAACTGTCGGGTCTTGAAATTGTCATAAGCAGCTCTCCCGTATGAGAAAGCTTGTAAACAGCCTCGGCCTGCTTATCGGCAACAAAAATTCCTTCTTCGTTCACATAAAGGCCCATCGGCTGTTTTAAAATACTCTCTCCGAGAAAGGAAACAGAGCCGTTCTTTAAGTCGTATATCACTATTTTGCCGCCCGCAGTCGTGCCGGACTCCACACTTTCATCCAGCACGGCATTATCGGCTATATACATCTTATCACCGAAAACAAACAAATCTTCAGGAGCACTCAGGGTGCCGTCATCCAAAAAAACGGTGCCCGGCATATAAGCATCCTGCGTGCGTATCCATTCTTTTTTAACCGATTGCGTATAGGTATAAGAGGTGCTTTCCGATGCACAGACGGTTACGGAAAAAACCGTTATTATAAGCATTATCGCCGTTAAAAATCTAACCGCTTTTTTCACAGTAATCCCCCTTATTTAATGCCGGAATGCGCCATAGAATTCATCACTCTGGACTGCATTATGATAAACAAAACCAAATTCGGAACAAACATAATAAGCGTTGCCGCCGCCGAAACGCCCGCACCTGCCACAACATTTCCGGTTGCGTTGCTAAGCGTTGAAACATAGAATGCGAAATTTTTAAGAGAATCGTTATCAATATAGTATGTCGATGCCTCAATTGAGCCCCAGGCGCTTGAAAATGACAGTATTGCAACGGTTGCAAGGGGCGATTTAATAAGCGGCATAATAATTTTCCGCATTATGGTAAAATCCCCCGCACCGTCGATTACCGCCGCCTCTATTAAGGCATCCGGCAGCTGATCCAAAAACTGCTTTACCAGGAAAACGCTGGTAGGCACCGCCAAAAGCGGCAGTATATTGGAAAGCCAGTTATCGGCAAGGCCGGTGTATACAATCACAAAATATCTCGGAATCTGCACCGCCACCGGAACGAACATAAGGGCGGTTTGATTAATTTTAAACAGCAATGACCTGCCCTTAAACTTCTTTTTAGACAGCACATAGCCTGCTGCCGCCGAAATATAGATTGTGGTTATAACCGTCACAAGTGTATAAAGTATGCTGTTAAAAAGATAACGGCTCATAGGTATATTCGTTTGGCTTGTAAGCGAAAATAGATCAACAAAATTTTGCAGGGTCGGATTTTTAACATAAAGCCTCGGAGGATACGCAAAAAGCTCATCCACCGGCTTTAAAGCGTTCATAACAATAAAAATTATCGGCAATGCCATAACAGCACAGATAGGAACCATATAAGCCAGTATTTTTATTTGCCCTACATCAAAATGTGTGGGAGATACGCCCTTTGCCGAAAGCTTTCTTTTAAAAATTCTTTTTTTAGACATTAGGAACATACCCCCTTTTTAATCTTTTTCCGCAAACAGCTTATTTGCGCCGGACGACATAAGCTTGATAAACAAGAGCAAAACAACCGATATTGCCGCCGCATAACCCATTTCGTTTCGGATAAAGCCGAAATCCTCAATATGCGTTCCTATTAACTGACCGGCATAATTAGGTGTTGGATTTGAGCCGGAAAGCGCCACACCGACACCGCTTGTCTGAAACGTATTAACAATGGCCATTATTGCGCCAAACAGCATTTGCGGCTTAATTGACGGTACGGTTACATACATAATTTCCTGCCACCTGTTTTTAACGCCGTCAATATACGCTGCCTCGTAAATTTCCTTATCGACATTTGTAATACCCGAAAGAATGGAAAGAAAGCCGACGCCCATACTGCTCCAAAGAGCAACGATAATCATAACAACCATCAATTTATCCGATGATTGCAGCCACTTTACAGGCTCGCTTATAAGTCCGAATTTCATCAGGTAGTAGTTTAAGTATCCGCTTTCACTTCCGTCGAATATAACACGCCAGATATTAGCTATCAAAACTCCGCCCGTAAGCGACGGCGAATAAATTATTACCGCCATTACGGTGCGAACCCTGTGGGTGAGCTGTGACAGCGACCATGCCAGAAAAAATGAGAGTATATAGCCGCCTACACCCACGAACAGCGCATATGTAATTGTATTCGGAACAACGTATCTCAAAAATGTGGAATCCGCCGTCAACAAATCAATATAGTTTTGAAGTCCCACAAACTTTGGCGGCTCAATTGTGTTAAAATAGGTGAAAGAAAGCACAATCGCCGCAACAACCGGTATTATAATAAACACCGAGAAGACGATGCCGTAAGGCAAGAGCATGGTATAAGGCGGAAGTTTCAATGTCTTTTTACTTTTCATTTCTCCGCCTCTCCCATCGTCTGCTCTTTCAGCCGGTTTTCTATATCACGCATTACCTGTGTCGGATAATCCTTAATAATATTGCCCTCGTTATCGCAGTAGCCGAATTCCTTAAGCTTGCGTTTAATTTCACGGTCGGCGGTATTTTTTGAAAATTCCAAAGCCTCTATGACTGTATCGCCGTTCACCACTGCGTTTGTAAATGCGTTGCTCAATTCACGTTCTACAATATAATTTGCCGGATGCTGAACATTTTCCTTTTGGTTTTCCCATGCAACCCTTATAACCGCCTTGTGTTCATCGGAATAGGAGCTCTTGTCAAACGCTTTCATATTCGCCGTGTTCCAGCGATATTCCGTACCGTAAGAAAGCTCCATCGATGATGCAAATTCGGTCTGTGTCTCGGCCGAAAGCCACCACTTTAAAAACCGCCACGCTTCCTCGGACATTTCGGTATTCTTAAAAATCATACATGATGTAGTGGAATTGTTCATAAGCCTTGTAACGCTGCCGTCACTGTTTAACGTTCCGGGAGCCGGCGCAATATCCCAAAGACCTGCAAGCTCCGGAGCCGCCTCGCTCAGCTGGACGTACATTGAAACTCCGCCGATACCGATCGGTGTGTTTCCGTAACGGAAGGAATTATAAAAGCTGGCAACATAATCATCAACGGCATATATCTTAAATAAATCGGTGAGCTTTTTCATACCGTCAATATTGTTTTGCTCAAGAAAAGCCGCTCCGTTGCCATTTTCGGCATAAAGACTACCACCGTTTTGATAAAGATACGGCGTTGTGGTTGACAATGTTTTAAAGCCGATAAGATTTGAAATCGGCAGACTGAAATTTTTGTTGTAGCGCAGCAGAGTCGGCATAATTTTCTCAACATCATCCCATGTGTTCGGCACATCGATATTAAGCGTTTCAAGAATATCCTTACGGTAGAACAGAACATGGTAATCCTGCGTTTCGGTTGCGCCGTAAATTCCACCGTTATACGCGCAGGGCACCAATGCCTCCAGATTGTATTCGGAATTATAAAATGAAAGAAAATCTCTGTATTCCGTAAGATCCTTTGCCGCTCCGCGTATTGCGAATTTATAGGGAGTAGTGGGCAAAACGCCGAGTACGGCATCCGGATTTGTTCCGGCGGCTGCCGCAAGTACTAATTTTTGCTCGCTCGGCATTATGGAAATATCAACACTAACGCCCTCAAGCTCGGCCGCCGAATCCGCCATGCTCTGCAAAACCTGAACATAAACCGAGGAGCGTGACATCCAAACCTTCAAGGTATCCTTATTCTTAGTTGCACCGCCGTTTCCGGCGATCGCCTCGGAACTTAAAGAGTATATGAATTTCTTAACCGAATCGGAGAGCTTTGTGAACAACGAGGTGCTTTTTTTAACGGGTGTCTCACCCTCGGCGTTTATGTAAATTTCGTCAATGGCAAGGTCAAGCTTTATCAGCTTGTTTAAAACGGTGTTTGCGTGCTTAACGGCGGAATTATCGCCGGTATTGAAAAGCTCTAAATTATTAGGTATGGTTCTGGGCTTTTTAAGAAGCCTTTCCAACACCTTTACCGCGTAAAGCAGACTGTCGGCATATGTAGGCTTTTGGCCCTCAATTTCCTCAAGCTTTTCATAAATTGCGTTTAATTCTTCAATATAAGAATTCATATCCGATACGGCGTTCGGCAGATATGCGTCAAGATCCCAGCTGCGGTTTTTATCGTTAACACCGGCGGTTATCTTGGTAATATCCATGCCGAGGTCGTTCATACGGTCTATAAGCGCCTTAAGTCGGTCGTAAACCTCGCGATGCTCACCCATTTCCGCCACGAGCGCCACCGTGTGTCGGCCGGCGGTCAAATATATTTTATATGGGTTTTCATTGCCGTCCGAAAAGAAAAGTGTGCTGTAAGCCAAATTTTCGGTTTGCGGGAATGTGACCGCCGATAGCTCCTCAAACGGAACCGAGCCGTCAATTTCCACTTTCCTGTAGACCTTTTTGTTGACTGCGGAATTTTGACAGAATTTAAGTCCTATCTCGTACCATCCGTTGCTTTCAACCTCAAATTCCCACATTACCTTCTGGCCTGCGCCCGAAAAAGAGGCGTCAAGCGTATTTATCATACGGTGATATGTGTCGTAGGGAGTGAGCGCGGTGTTATTTACGTTACTGCTTTTTATGTGTGCATCGGATTTAACAGAATAATCCTCACCCTGAACAGTGACCTTTCCGCTACCTGCCGCAGTGCCCGAATGGGATTTGACATAGTCGGTGTAGGACAAAGCGCCTTTTTCCTCATAAAGCCTGATTTCCTTTACGAAAACGGTCTGAGATATGTTTTCAATACGCAGCACTCCGCCGGAAATATCAAGAAGGATATTTTCCGTATTAATATCCGCATTATCCGAAAGGGGCGAAAACACGGTGCCGCCGTTTACACTTTGTGGGTTACTGCGCTCGTTACCGTATCGGTCGGTCGGATACCTTTGTTCGCCTGTATCGTCCTGCCAAATTAACGGCAGGTATGCGGTGTATGTCACATCCTTATACCCCAATGCAAACAGAACGTCGGAGGTGTCGGCGTTTTCCGCACGGTACAGCATACCTATTTTTCTCTTACCCGACAGGCTTTCGGGTAAATTAACCGTTATTACGCTGTTTTTTTCAAAAGCAAATTCTCCCGAAACGCTCTCGCCGTCAAGCATAATATTATCGGCAGTGTAGCCGTCACTGTACACTTCGGGAGCAGTCCACATTGCAGGCGACAGGACGGTTAAATAATCCGTGCCGTTTCGTGCTTTGTCGGCAGAAGGAGCAAACGCCGTTGTTACGGTCAATATAACAACTATCAAAAATGCCGCCGTCAAAAACAGCGTTTTTTTAGAAAACCGTTTCATATACTCTCCTATCACAGCAAATATAAATCAATGCTTTTCGGCAAATTCTTTCTCAAACTTTTCAAGCGCCGTATCAAATGTTTCCAAATATTCGGCTATTTCCTTATTCGCCTTTGTTTCGATATCTTTCATTTTTGATGAAAAATCGTCACGCTCGGTCATAGATTCATAAGAAAGCTTGCCGATGGTGGACCACGTTATGGTCTCAATTCCCGGAACGGTTTTTTCGGGGTCGTTTAGGAATCCGTTTTCAATATTATCGAAAATGTAAAGAATTTGATCGGTGACATACGGCAGAGACTTAAATTTCTCGATAACCGCCGCATCGGTTGTAACCGGAATGTAATAGGTGTAGTTCATATCATCGGTGATATGGTCCTCGTCATAAGTAGTAAGACGGGCTATATTGCCTTCGCTGCTGTAGGTTACGAATTTAATAAATTCCCACGCCGCTTCGACATTTTCTTCTTTAATATCGGTCGTCATCCAGCAATAGTCAACATGAACCGGCACTCTGCCTTCCTTGCACTGCGGTACAGGATAAAAATCCCAGTTAAATTCAAGATTTTTTCTGTCCCATTTAGCGTAATCCCAGGTGCCTACAAATGCGCAAGCTACTTTACCAGCCGCAAATGCCGCGGCATCGCCGGAAATATCTCCGAACTTTTTAACATAATCGCTTGTGCCGGCCGAAGCATTTTGCTTAAGTGATGTTGCCTCAACGCCGTTAAGCTTTCTGATTTCAAGATAATAATTTACAAACTTGCGAACCGAGTCAAGGTCAAAGCTCTTGGCTTCCTCGTTATAGCCCGAAATGGTTCTGCCTTCGGTCATACAGCCGGGAATCCAGTTGTAATAGCCGCTCATATCGTCTACACCGGAATAGGTGTTGTTTGTACAAAGCTTAATAAACTTGGCAAAATCGTCCCAATTCCAGTTATACTCCGGCAAATCAACATTCATTTCGTCAACAAGGTCGGTATTTACAATGACAACATTGCTGTGAATGGTTTGCGGCAACGCATAAAGATTGCCGTTATATGAGAAATGGTTTACTATGTTTTGCGGAACATTTTTAAATTCCCCGTCATTTTCGATAAAGGATGTAAGTGGGTACATCCAGCCATTTTGGATATATGTGGGAAGTGAGCCCGCATCGTCAAACAAAACGTCGGGTAGGGTTTTTCCGGCCATATCCTGTGAGGTTAGATATTCTACAGCATCATCCCTTGTTGTTTCAAACAAAATCGGTTTAATTTCAACATTCGGAAAACGCAGCTTAAACGCCTCGCTGATTGCCTCAAAATCGGAATTGCGGTAAGAATTTATGCCGACGGTAACAGTACCCTTAACTGATGAATTGACCTCGACCTTGCTGTCGCCTGTCCCCTTTTTTTCAGCTTCGCCGCAGCCACTCATTGCGGCAATAATCATAATGACCGCGATAATTAACGATAAAAATTTTTTCATAGTTATGCCTCCGTTTTTTTGCCTTTTTTTATTATGAAGAATACCGCCGCGGCAGAGCCAATAAGCAACAGTGCGCCGGTTCCGCCTACAATACTCCAAAAAATAACCGTAAAATTGCCGTTCTGCTCGGAATCGGCCGTATCTGCACTCTTATTTGATACATTGCTTGCCGTCTTATCGGCATATACTTCAAGCTCAACAAGCTTTGCGCCTAATTTAGAGCTTGTGCTGATATTTGTAAATCTTAAATAACGGTATGCTTCTCCGCCGTCCGTCATCACCGTATCACAACCGCCGCCGCCCTTGCTTTTCTTAAACAGTGTCGTCCATTCGGCGCCGTCATCAAGCGAATTTGATGCTTCAAGCGTATAGCCCTTGGCATAATCTCCGCCCCATTTTACAAGAATTTTATTTAAAGCATATTCCTGCTTTAAATCAACGGTAACCGAGGTTTTCTTGCCGTCGGTTACGGTCAGCGCGGTTGTATAGTCGCCGTCGGTAACATTCTGTGCATCGGCGGCATTTTTCTCGCTGAGACCCGCAACCTCAACCTTTGCCCCTAACGCTACATTAGTGTAATATTCGCTTTCACCGGAGTATTCTAAGGTTTTCCAGTTGCCGCCTGTTACGATTATAGTAGAATTGGTTTCAAGATCTCTGTAAAATCCGGCCTTGGTCGAAGCTGAGGTCGGCCGTTTGTCAAGCTCGTTCAAATACTTTTGGTCAACCGAGACACCTGTTGCGGCAATACCTCTTGCAATAACTGTTTTTCGATCGCTTTCTTTATCGGCAGTTACACTGTATGAGCTGTTGCCGAGATTTTCCGAGGTGTAGGTAGTCTTGTTCTGTTCATCAAGATAAATGTCATTCACCTTTTTTTCAACCGCCGGAGAAATCATCAAGGCATCAACATTTTTACCTACTGTATTTATGCCGTCAATTTTAAGCTCCTCGCCCAAGGTTAACGGAATTACTGCACCTGCCTGTAAATATACCGGAATGGTATCAAGCGTGGCGCTTACATTCTCTGTTGTTCCGCCCTCGTAAACCGAGCCGTCCCAAAGGCTTACCCATCTGCCCGCAGGGAACTGAACCGTTGCGGTTGATAGCTTGCTTTCGGTCACGGGGCAGACAAGCAGACTGTCGCAGAACATATACTGCGAATCGTTAGCAGCTAAATTTCTTTCGCTCGGGTAGGCTACCGCCATCGCCTGAGTAAGAGGATAGTTTTCAACGCTTGCCCTTATTATGCCCGAATTGACAAGCTCTACAATAGCCTCTCTGGTCCAATAATACTTTTGGAACAGCTCTACCGAGGAATCACTGTATGCCCACGGGTGCCGCCAGCTTGTTTGGCCGTGCGAACGCATTAAGGGAGTAAAGGTTGCAAATTCAAGCCATCTTGCGTACAGCTCGGGGTTGTTCTTATCCGTATCCTCCTGGTGTCCCAAGGCTCCTATATCACTGCCCCAAACATTGAAACCGGCGGTTGCGCTTGAAAGCAGTGATGAAACAACCTGAGTAAGTCCCAAAAACGTACTTGTCTGGTCGCCTGCGAATACGGCACCGTAGCTTTGTGAGCCTGCCGTTCCCGCGCGGACAATATTTACGAAATTGCCCTTGCCGTAGTAATTTTCAAAGGCCTCATAGGTGGCTTTTGCGTAGTAATACTGCGAAAGATTATGCATAAGTCTGCCATCCGCTTCAACCGACAGATAATAGGCATCTTCCTTTATATCGTCATTGAAATCCACCATCATACCCACAAGACCCTTATCCATAAACTTATTGAATCTTGCGCTCAGCCAGCGAATTGAATTCGGGTCGCCGTAATCCAAGAATTTATAACCGCCGCCGTCATAATAATGCGAAAGCTTTGCGTATTTCCAACGAATCAGCGGGGCGGTAACATTGTCAAGGCCTATGCTCTCCATTATGCTTTTCGCCGTATATTCGGGGTTATCGTCAAAGGTTCTGTATTGCGCATTCATCCATCCCACGGTTTTTATGTTCCTGGTTTTTAAATAATCGTGCAAAGCACCGTATTTGCTGTTGCAGGCTATTGATTCCAAAAATACAACCTTTATCGGGGTGTTAAGCTCATCATATTTATCAAGTGCGGTTTTAACCGTATTGTAAACATCATCTTCCGACGAGCCGTTTGATGTCCATCTGCTGGTGCTCTGCCCAGCCCAATAAGAAAGGGAATATTTCGGAACGGTCACCGAGCTGCCCGTAAGCTTGTTATACGAATTTATATTTTCAAGTGTTGTTCCCGTCCAGATATGCATATCGAGTATGGGACCGTAAAAATCAAAGGAATACACGTTTTTATCCGTTTGAGCAATATCCGCAATTCCGTAATAATTATTATCGTAAAAAACCGTGTAGCCGTTATTGCTGTGAAGTATCGGTACATTCTTGTAGCCTACATTGTGGTCACCGTATGATCTTCTCAGCTGTCCGAAGCTGTCATAATTCCAAAGCTCAACAGTTTTTCCGTTTTGAACAAAGCCGCTGAAACGCTCGCCTAAGCCGAAAAGCGTTTCATCCTCCGATACGGCGGCGGTCGTTTTTACTCTTGCAAGCTTGCCGGAATCGTCATAGCCGAAGAAAATATCATCGGCGGTGTAATAAACAACCCGCTTCCCGTCCGAATTGAATACTTCAAATCTCCAGGGCGAGGCAGTTGTAAACACTTTAACACTCGTACCGTTTTCGGACTTCAAAACAATCGCGGCACCGTCGGCACTGTAGCTTATAACGGTCAGATTGTCACCGGCAAAGAATCCTGTTTCGTCGGCATGAAAATTGAGACCGCCCTCTGTCGGGAAGGCAAAAAACAGATTATTCACCTTGCCGTTTTCTGTTTTCGTTGAAACAATAAACTGCTTTTCACGAGTTTCAATGCTTACGATTTCGGTAGGATGCTGCCACTTGACCTTAATCTCGGTTACTTTTCCGGTATCACCGATGGTAAGCGCCGAGGAATTTATGCCGAATGCGCCTATTGCTACCGTAATTGCGCAGATAAACGCCAAAATGCGTTTTATTTTCATCACCGTCACCCTTTTATCCTTATATGTATTTCTTTCCAATTATTATCAAGCTCCGCTGTAACCGCATTTTTTTCGCCGATTGAAAGCATTTGCAAGGTATTGCCGCCGCACGAAATTTCCGCTGAGGGTGCTCCTGCCACAATTATTCTCCGTCTGTCGCACGGAGCATCACATTTCACTGTAAAGCCGCCGTTTTCGGGAATACTCACAAATTCAAAGCAATTATCGTCCGATAAGAATAATTCTGTCCTTTTAAAAACGGGTACAGTCAAAATCAGAGCCTTGACATATTCGGTTTTAGCCTTAGTTGAAATGACTCCGTTTTCATAATCATTGTAAGCGATTACCGAGCCGGGTCTTATAAAGAGCGGTATCCTGTCGGTCGGCGCGTCAACCGTGTATTTTCCGGTGCCATACCGTTTACCGGTGTAAAAATCGCAAAATCCGTCTTCCGGGAAAGTAACCTCGGTTTTTAAAACACCTGATTCGGTAATCGGTTTAACAAGGAAAGCTTCGCAGAACATATACTGCAAATCGATTTCGGGCGACATTCCGTATGAGGCTGCCATTGAATTTACCATTGTACCGCCGAATTTGCCGCTTTTTAACGCGCTGCTGTATATTAAGTCAAGCAGACGAAGCCGCAAATCGTAATAAAACTTAAAGTTTTCAAGTCCTCTCGGGCCGTTTGACCACGGGTGATGCTTGCCGTGCCATGAATGATCCCGCATTAAAGGCGAGAAAGCGCCGAACTGAACCCATCGCATATAAAGCTCCTCAAATTCGGGGCCCTCATCTGTCATTCCTTTTCTCAGCATAAAGCCGCCTATATCGCTGCCCCATACCGAAATGCCCGATGCCGCTGCGGAAAGCATTTCCCAAACCGAGCGCTTCAGTCCCAAAAAGGTGGAATAGCTGTCTCCGCCAAAGGCGGCGGTATAATGCTGGCTACCCGCGCAGCCCGAACGCTGAAACAGCACAAAATCCTTTCCGAGACGTGCCGAAAATGCTTCGTTCATTCTTCTGCCGTACCAATATGCATACTCGTTGTGCATCTCGATTCCGGATTTTCCGTTAGAGCAAAGTGAATCCTGCGGCAGCGAATCGGCAAAATCAACCATTTCGCCGCAAACGCCGTACTCCCACGGCTTTTCAAATTTATCGTTTATAACATCAATTGAAGCTTCCGTTGTAAAATCTATATATTTATGCTTCATAACGGCACTCGGATTGCTCAGCTTTTTAACGCGGTAATCATCATAATTAAGCTTTGATTTACCGTATGGCGGCAGTCCCGAATCGGTCCACATAAAGGTTCTGATTCCTCTGTCCCTCAGGCCGCACAAAACTTCCCTTGTCGGATTTGTTTCAAGATAAGCGTTGTTTATTGTCACGCCGATATCCTTGTATTTATCAATAACCCGGGTAAGCTTTTCAAGCGCATTATCGGGCGTGGGAGTATTCCAAATCGGCCAACCTCCTCCAAGCCAATAATCAAACGCCCACTTAGGCGGAATAAAGGGCTTTCCCGTGAGGCTATGATAATTGGTTATACTGTTTTCCGCGCACCCTGCCCAAACGTAAAAATCAAGCTGTGTTCCGTAAATTTCGGTCATAAGCCTTTCGGGCTTTCCGTAGCCCACATCAAAGAATATCGGCAGATATGTGTTGAAAAAAACGCTGTATCCGTTTGTCGAATGAAAAAGCGGAATATTCTTATACGCCTGCGTTTTATCGCAGTTTTCATCGCTAAGGTCGTAATTTCCGTTTGCGGTGGTAATAGCATCCACATTCCACATAATAAGCCGGCTTCCGTTTTGCGAAAGCGAATTGAACCGTTCACCGAAGCCGTAGAACATTTCATTTTCCCTTTTAGGCAGAGAAATGCGGTACAAAGCCGGTTCCTCGTCTATGTTTATCCCGACCTTAAAGGGTGACGGCGCCCATGTGCCACATTCACAGCACAGCTCCGTTTTAGACTCACCGTCGGCACCGTAAAATTCGATTTTCCACATTTCAGGTGTAGAAACGAATATAATGCCGATTCCGTTGCCGGTCATTTTAACAGAGTATGAATCGATTGTGTCATATTCAATATCCAAAAGTTCCGTCGGCCTAAACACGCCCTCTTTTCCGTTATGCACCCTAACGCCGCCGCACGACGGAAAAGAAATGTGCATTTTCAAATCTTCCCATGCGCTGAATTTAAAGGTAAATTCTTTTTTACCCTTTTTAATTTCAGTCGCGCAGGATGGATTTTTAAGACATATATTCGGACGGTTGGGCATTTCGTGTACCAAAACCATAGTAAAAATTCTCCAATCGGATAAAGCAAATTACTGTTTGCGGTATTTCTTCCTTGTGATGAGAACAGCGCCTGTGCCGAGAGCAGCCGCCGAAAGTATAACCGCACCGCCCAAAACAAACATTAAGACGGAAATATTTTTTGAGTTTTCGGCACCGTTATCTGCGGCATCGTTCTTTTTAAGTTCAAGTGCGGTCGAGGCATTAGAATCCACCGTGACCGATGAAGCTCCGTTTGCAAGCACATCTCTTTCGGAGACAGCCGCCTCGCCCCGAGCATTAAGGCGGGTTATCTTCAAATTATCGAAAAATCCGTCCTTTGTTGTGCTGACAAGAGAAATATATCCGCCATCGTAATCTGTAAGGGTTGCGGTGTAGGGCGTTTTTGTATCGTCTACCCATAAGGAAGCCTGATCACCTACAACCCTGACCTTCATTGTGTGAACCTTTCCTGCGTTTCCGCCCACCAGCTTTTTATCGTAATAGTCCTCGGCGCGGATTCCGCTTTCACGGGAATTATTAATCTTTTCCTTATCGTTAGAATCGAAATTCGCATTTCTCAGGTTACCGATAAAGTTTCTTGTGCCTTCCATTTCAACAAAGGCTGCAACCGGATTTGTTGTTGCGTATATATCGTTCAAATTGATATATTCCCCTGCTTTTTCGGAGCCGAAAAGCACCATCATTCTTTTCCAGGATTGCGTATAATCGACCTCAAGCTCAAAGTTCTCATACTTTTCGCCGGTGTAAGTTAAAATAGCAATATTATTGTACTGATCGCCCTCAACCGTTCTAAAGGGGTCACGGCATAAGCGCCCAACGCCCGAAATATACCATTTCGGTATGTTTTCGGTAATGTATCCACTCTCGGCATCTTTAAGATAATACGCCTTAAAATCGTTGAGGTCATTTTGTGTATTAAAATCCCATCGCCTTACGTCTGCACGGTTTTCGGGCAGGCTGTCGCTAACCCTGATTTCCTGCACGGCGGCAACCTTGCCGACATTTACAGCATCGGCCGTATCCGATAAAACTGCTGTAAATTTGTAAACTCCGGCAGTGTTACCGTCATAGTAAACCGGCTCCCAGCTAACAGGTACTTGCGCCGTTTTCCCGTTCTTAAGTGTTGCCTTAACGCTTGATGGCAAGCTAAGTGAGGAAATATCCGTACCGGTTTTAACGGTGATGTCGTCGGGATTGGTAACCGACATTACGCTGTTAAGCGGCATACCGCTAAGATCAGTAACAGTCAAATTGTCGAATGCGCCGCCGTTCCCCGAGGTTGCAATAGATACATAGCCTCCGGCATAGCTGTCGGACAGAGTAAAGCTTGCAATCATTCCGTAGCTGTCTAAATAAATATATACCTGCTTGTTTATTACCGCAACTGTCATTGTATGCCATTTACCGATGTTTGAATTCCAATTTCCCTTTTGGTGATAGCCGCTAAGCAGCATTGTTTTTCTTGCTATGGGCCTATGCTTTGAGGTGAGCGGATCTATATTTCCGAGAGCCACTATTCCGCCGCCTGCGCCCAAATCGTTTTCGGGATATATCAAAGCTCCGCTGTTAATGCGCTCGGTGGTCTTTTTCGCAGAAATGGGATGTTTACCCATTTCCGCGCCGAAAATCATCATAAGGCGCAGCGGTGTTTTCTGATAATCGTAGGTCACTACAAAATCAGTGAGCTTTTTGTTATAGGTCAGCGCCGCAACCTTTGACACGTCTGTTCCGCTCGCAATATTATTACATTTCAGTTTGCCGTTCACAATAGTCCAGCAATCGTAAAAGCTGCGCTTTTCCATAACACCGTCGGGATTGTTTTTGACATCTTCAAGATAATAGGTTGTGAAATCGCTGTCGTCAAATTTTGAACAATCGAAATCGGCGGTTATTCCGTTTTCGGTTTTTTGCGAGCCTGAGGCATATGTCAGATCGGTTTTAATTTCATCGGAAACGGTGAAGTCCTTAAAGCCGAATCCGCTTGTGGTGTGCGCAAAAATCGAGATGTATCCGCCGCTATAGGAAGCTCCGAGCTCAACATAGCAGGACGGCGCGGAGGCGGCATCAATAAACACATACAGCTTTTTGTTCTTCACGACTATCTTTAACGTATGCTCCTTTTTTGCGGAAATCGCGGGAACCACACTTCCGGCACTGTCCTTAAATCCTTCCGGGGCGGGATTGCTTATTCGGTAAAGCTTATCGCTTTTAGCAGACATATTCTTAATATTTCCCTGAACATTTGTATAGCCCTCTGCCTCAAGGAAAATCAAGGCGCCGTTATCCGCCGTTATTTTTCCGTTTTCATAATACACCGGATAGCTTCCCTGCTCACCGCCGATAATAACGCCCATTCTCAGCCAGTTTTGCTGATATGTATACGACATTTCAAAATCGGTGTATTTTTGCTTTGCATAGGTAAGAACATCTACATCCTGCGTTACGGAATAACCGGAAGCGGATTTGGTCCTTGTAAGTATTCCACCGTTGCTTATCCACCAACGGTCCTTAATATCGACCTTTTCAAGCTTCTTTGATTCCTTTGCATCCGAAAGATAGTATGCATCAAAAATACCGTCAACCTGCTCAAGTGTTTCATAGCCCTTTGAAACGGACGGTTCGTCCGTTCCGAGCTGTGCATCGTCATCAAGCTCGGTTATCGAAAGATAATCGAACGCTCCGTAGCTGCCGGCAGCATTTGCATTGGTAACAAGCGAAATATATCCGCCGTCATAATCCGCAAGCTTAACCGTAACCCTTGAGCTTTCGTCATTGTCAACGGTCACGGTCATACTGTCGCCCACAACACGTATTTTCATTGTATGTATTGCGCTTTTCTGAACGTTTTTCATAACGTCAGAGCCGAAGAAACAAAAGGATTTAAGGATTTCCGCATCCTTAGTTCTCGAAAGCGATTCCTTGGCGCTTGTCATACTTGAATTGTAAAGCGAACCGCGAATGTTTCTGTAGCCCTCGGCCTCGGTGTAAACAAATGCGCCGCCGTTACCTTGCAAACGCGTGCCTTTAATCGTGTATGCAAATTCGCCCGGTTCGGTTCCGAACATAATGCCGTATCTTAGCATTCTGTGTTGCTCGAAATTAAGAACCACCTCAAAATTCCTATATCTTTTACCGACATAGGTCAGTATTGAAAATTCGGTGCGGTCATCTTTTCCCGAATTTTCACGGTTGGAGCGGAGCTTTCCGTTTTTCAGCGCAAAGGCCTCGGATATATCGGTCTCAACGGGAGCATTTTCCGCAGAGCCAAGAGTATACGCGGTAAAGTCCTTAAGAGCCGAAAGCGAAGCTACGGAAGAAAAGCTTTGAGCAAAGGTTTTACCGTCGTCATCCTGCGGCTCGGCTGATTCATATGCCGAGAACGAACCGAAGCCTCCGGAATTATTACCCGTTGAGCAAAGGGAAACCGCGCCGCCCTTATAGTTTTCCGTAAGCCTTACGGAAATAACATAATCCGGGTATTCCTCCATCCAAGTATACAAAATATCTCCGTTGATTTTAACACGCAGGGTATATTCGGCATTAAGCGCAACATAATCACCGAGGGCAAACCCCGCAACCGAGGTGCCGCTGCCGTTAAGCTTTACCATTCCGCCCGTCGCTTGTGACGAGCCTGCGTCAACCGTGCCCGATATCTTAACCGTGCCGGTGCTTTCCACCCATATTTTAACGCCCGTTTCGGGTGAATTAAGCTTACCCTCGGGAGCTACTATAATGCTGTATTGGGCGGTATTTGATAAATATTCCGCTGTAATATCCGGATTTTTAAATATATACTTATCACAGGTGAGCAACGTATATTTGGAGCCGTTCACCTTATGAGTTGGCTTTAAATAATTGTTTCCGCCTACCTCGCCTATGCTCCAAAGCGCATTTGCCTTATATTCCTTAGCGGAATCGGCGCTTTCAAAGTAGTAGGAAACAAAATCCGTACCAAGCGCCGAGGTGTTAAAGGCGGGAGCGCCGAAATCATATGCAAAGCCGTCGCCCTCTTTAGCCGTAACGGCATCTGCACGAACGGCGGTCAAATTCCTGACGGAAACCGATTTTACGCCCCCGTTATCACCGCCGAATTTTCTCGACATTACGGATATTGCTCCGCTCTCATAATCGGAGGAAAGATTAACTGTAAGTACTCCGTCATATCCGCCAACCCAAACCGTAAGCACACCGTCCGATACCCTTGCATTCAGGGTATAAATATTCCCGTTTTTAGCCGAAAATTTTTTATCAAAATCAAACAGCAGCATTGATTTGTTGTAAACAGTGACCTTGCAGTTCTTTCCGGAAGCCTTTGCGGAATTTAAATCGACTCCGCCGGAAATCTGTATTCTGTTGTTGTTAAAATAAATTGCTGTGGCTTTTGCCTCCGGACCGTTCGGAAATGTATCCTTCTTGCCGAGAACCAATCCCGTTTGAACACCGTAATATATTTCCTCGCTTATACTGTAATTCTCATAAGTATAGGGAGTCACCAATAAATATCGGTCGGCATCGCTGTTGGTTTTAGGTTTAATTCCGACATTCTCCGACTTTATGCCCGAAACCGCCACACTATTGTTATAATAAGGCGTATCCTGACCGTTTCCGCTGAACCAATGCTCCGATATACCCTCGGCCGTTTCTACAAGCTCATATACGCTTTCAAGCTTTGTGAATTTTTTTGAAGAAAAGCCCTTTTCATCAAGAGTGTTAACATCTATATTATCGAATACGGTTGTTGCATAGTCAGAAATATCGCAAATATCAAGGGATTTAATTCCGCCGTTATCGCCGCCGAAAGCTCTTTGAACAACGCCTATAGGGCCGGATTTATATGTTTCGGAAAGCTCAACCGTCAATACCGCCGCATTATTCGATAAATATACACTCAGAATGCCGTTTTCAACCTTTACGTTAAGCGTATAAACAGTTTTTACTGTCTTTGTGAACGAATTCGGAGAAAACACAAGCACATTTCCGCTTTTTGTAACCTTTCCGCCCGTTGCCTTGCCGCTGTTCAAATCAACGGCACCGTTAATCTGAATATTGTTACCATTAAAATAAACTCGTACCGCAGAATCGGTGCTTTTAGTGGGGTTGGTATTCTTTTCACCGAACACAATTCCCGTAAAAGCTCCCCAATAAATCTGCGCGGATGCCTTAAAGCTTTCGTATTCATAGGGAGAATACAAGTAATATCTGTCATCATTACTATTGGTGCGCGGCTTTAAGCCGACGTTTTCGGCTGTTACACCGGATACCTTGGTTCCGTCATCTTTATAGTAAGGCGTACCTTCGTCGTTGCCCGAAAACCAATATTCCGAGGCAGGGCGATTCGTTTCACCACTTAATTCAAATGGACTTGTTGTTGTATTTCTACTGTATTTAGTTGATGTGAAGCCCTGAGCATCAAGCTCGGTGACATCAATATTATCAAATGCGATTTTATAATAATCTGATCCCTCATCAGTTTTGTCTGTTCCCACTGCAAATATGTATCCGAATTCAGACAGAGAGCTTGTGAGCAACAATGTAACCGAAAGAATCCATGCCAAGCACCTGTTTTTTCCGTTCATCATAAATCCTCCAAAAAAACATATACTTTTTTCACATTACCTGTATATAATTCTAATATTTATATATGCCAATCGCAAGAGCAAAAAGCAAGATGCAACATTCACTAAATTCGTGCTTGACTTGTTGCATTTTTTATGTTATAATCTCAAAGCGTAATGATGCCATAGGCAAAAGTGCCTTTGGTATCTTTTTTTGCTTTGCAATACTGATTTTCGCTTATTTTTTATCCGCCAAATCTGCAAAACGCTTTATCAGCTCAATTTCTTTCGGATTATACGGGTGAAGACTCGGCCTGTACAGGTCATGAAACCATTTGGTAAAATCAAAATTCATGGAAGGATTTTTCTCATAATCGTCCCAAATTCCGTTGTAAGGCTCATAGGTCTGGTATTTTCCCGCAACAAAGCCCCAGTTATAGCAACCTATTTTTTCCAAAAAGAAAAGCGGAATCATTTCTTCAACATTGTTGTGATTACAGCGGTTAAGCCATTCGGTATTTACAATCGGTCTGCCGATTTTTTTAAGCTCGGCTATAACCTCAACATTATCCGCATACGGATTGTAATTGTGGTATGATACTATATCGGAATTTTCAAGAACATATTTTTCTATTTCGGGCAGTGCTTCAATATTTTTTCCACCGCTCCATATAGCCGAGGTAAGCGGCTGAATGGGGTCTATATTGCGGATGATTTCAAAAAAGCGCTTTATATGAGGCAGCGAAAGATTTTTCCGTTGCGAGTTTCCCGGTTCGTTGAAAACATCCCACATAATGATTCTTTCATCATCCTTATATTTTGTAACGATTTCCTCAACCCACTTATAATGCTCCTCGGCGGTTTCAGGATCGTCCAAAAGTGAATAGCCATGTCCGGAAAAATGCCCGTGCTGGGATATTTTTCTGCCGCCGTGGTAGCCCCAATCAACGTGCTGTTCGCCAAGTCGCATACGCTCTAACAGCTCCTCCTTCGGCGGCATACAATCGTTTCCGAATACTACCATACAGGTAATTCCGTGCTTATCGGCGGTTGCAAGATATTTTTCAAACCGCTCCATAAAGCCGTCATGTTCTTTTTTCCAAACAAAAAATTCGGGAATAATTCTTATTGAATTAAGGCCTGTTTTTTTGAGGAGCTCCAATTCCCTGTCAGCAGTTTTAAGGTGCTTTTCAAAATCGTATTCCTGCCATTGATCAATGCGATTACAGCAATCACTGCTCATAAAATTACAGCCGCGTATCCATGGCTTGGCATTATACCATTCCCACGCTTTTTCTTTACTCCATTTCATAACAACGCCTCATTCCGTTATTTTAATTTCAATCCAAAGCTTTATTTCCTCGTTTGGATTTAATATTTTACAGCCGTCTTTAATGTTTAGTCCGTCAACCTTACCGCATTGAGGTTCTACGCATAAAAAACCGCTTTCGCCCCTACCGTTAAAAAGAATCCAATGGTCAAAATTATCCGACACCGTGAAACGCGCGTTTCCTATGTGAGCCGTGTGACCGGCGGCACTGAAATATCCTACAATTTCAAGTCCCCGTGAGCGACTGCCGATAACATAACCGCTTTCCTGAGCGTTAAGCTGCACATATCTGCCGGTGGGTATTAAAAAATTATCCCTTTCCTGTTTCATCGCAATCGGTACGGAGAATGTGTCCGGCTCCTTAAAGGTCGTGTGCAGGGCAAAGGTAAACGGCATATCCGTATTTCCGGTATTAGTAACGGTATATTCCTGACGGAATACGCCGTTTTTTATTAAATAATTAACCGTGAGAAGAAACGGAAACGGATATATGTCGCCCTTATTCTCATAACCTAATTTAATTTCATTTTCAACGCCGTATTTTACGGTAAAGGGCTGTTTGTGAACAAGGCCGTGGAGATGCGCCCCTGTCTCCGGTTCATTTAAAGGCAGTTTATATTCCTTACCGTTAAATCTGAATTTTGCTCCCGCTGTACGGTTTGCAGGTAAAAGAATCGGAGCACCCTGCAAATACGGATTTATTTCAAGCTGTTTTTCACTTTTCAGCGGTACATAAATATCTTCTCCGTTGTAAGAAAGTGATACTATATTTCCGCCGAGGGCAGGCGCAACCTCGGCGCGCCACCCCTCCGATTCAATTACCTCAATATCCATATTACACCTTAATTATAATCTGTTTATCTGCCTGTAAGCATACACCGCAAAGTCGTTCGGGTCAAGCATTTCTGCTTTTCTTATACAAATTTCCGCCTCGCTGTACAAGCCCATTCCATACAGAGCGAACGCCTTTAAGGTGTTGCCCGTAAGCAGATTTTGCTTTTCAATATCAAGCTCGAACGGCATAGGGCTGGGCGAGCCAACACCGTAATAGGTACGCATATCCTTATTGTCTATAAGGCTCTCTGCCTTATTAAGCATTTCATCAAGCACAGCCTTTGCTTCGTCCTCTTTTCCGAGCTCCGTAAGCGCCAGCGCACGGAAAAGGGAAATTTCCGAAACCGCCGCCTTGTACTCCGCAGCCTTTTGGAGTGCCGCGGTGCGCTTATCGCCCGTGTAAAGCTTGCTTAAATAGTAGTAAATATGCGCCTCCTGATTGAAGAAGGTTTTTGCCTCACCGTAGGATTTCGGCATATTTATACCGTTCATATAAATCTGTTCAGCCTTTTCGGTGTTACCCGCATTAGCCAGCTCGTTGCCGTAAAGCACGTGCATCCAGGCGTGCTGTTTTGTAAGCTTGCCTTCGCCGCCCTCGTAGATATGGAAGTGCTTTACCGCCGCCATTTGAATTGCTTCCTCATATTTGCCCTGTTGGGAGAGCAAGGTAAGCTTATCAAGGTAGCAGTCGTCACGCTCCTTTAAAAGCTCGGGATATTTATCGTAAACAGCAAGCCTTTTTTCAATGCTTGCATTGGTATTTTTAAGCAGCTGCTCGTATTCAAGCAAAAGTCTCGGGTCGTCGGGACGGAGCTTAAGCGCCTTTTCCATACAGCAGAGCGCCTTTTTACCGTCATTCACCTTATCAAATAGGTAAAGCGAGAGATTGCGCCACGCTCTGCCGTGCTCGGGATTTTTGCGAACACAGCTTTCAAAGCAATCTGCCGCCTCGGCATAACGGAAACGGTCGTAATAAAGACAGCCGAGGTAATAATCGGCATTCGCAGTATTTTCCTCAGCTTCCAAGGCGTATTTCAGTACCGCAATATCATCAACATTCGATGGGAAGCAATAGCCCATTTCCGCCATTTCAGCCTTTTCGATATATGAATTATCCTTTGTGACAAATGCCAAATAATAGTTTACAAGGGGTGAATTATTATCGGCAAGCTTTAAAGTATAAGCAGCATCCTCATAAAGTCCCGCCCTCATATAATCGCGGGCGACATCAAGCATATTCTCGGGTTTTGCGGCAAACTGCGCGATTTTTTCCGTCACATCCTCAAAATGAGAATACTCAATAAGCGCGAAAAGGTCAAGCTTATCGTCGTTAACGCCGTCGGTTGCGCTCTCTCTTGCACATTCACAACCGATTTTACGGGCAATCGCGGTTTTAAGGTTATGTGCCTTTGTGTGTCCCTTATTTAGACCTATTGATTCATCCAGCTTTTCAAGCGCGGCAACATAATCCCCCCTACGACAATCAATGCAGGCCAGCTCGAACATTGCGGCACTTCTGTGCGGATAGTTCCAAGCGGCACGGTAGAGAATATCGTAGGCCTTATCATACTCACCGAGGTATGTGAGCGCCACGCCCTTAAGATAGAAAGCCTCGGTATCGGCGGGGTGCTCGTTGCGGTCGGTCAATCTCTCTATCGCTTTGTTGCAGTATTTTACACAGTCTTCAAACTTACCGTTTTTAAGAGAAAGTCTTGCCATAGATGTATTGCAGCGAATATCCCCACGGTCGCGGCGCAGTCCCTCAAGATAGTAATCCTCGGGCTTGTAGTTGTGCTGTTTATACTGCTCCAAATGGAAACCGTTTATGTAAAGCTCCTCAACCGTTTTGTATTCGGCGGGGCGTTTTACGGGCTTTCTTACCTTAATAGGCTGCTTCTGCCCGCGTCTGTAAGGCGTGTAGGAAACCAGCTCCCTACCTTTTTCGTTTAACAGAGATACCTTAACATTGTGTATATCCGATATTTCCTTATAAATAATTTTGTGATATACCTTATCGGGAGACATATCGGTTTTTTCGCTGTATATTTCCTTACCGTTATCGGTCACCTTAACGGTGCAGTTATTAAACACTCCCGTAACATTAAAGCCGAAATAAAGTCCTTCCTTACGCTGTTCTACATTTACCGCCGCATCTATGGTGGCGTTCTTTATCTCTCCTATTTCTCGAACAGGATACCAATACTGCTCAAATTCCCTTGTCTCATAGGGTGCAATCCAAGTAAAATCGGGCTGATTATCGGTATAAACGCCGGTCATAAGCTCAATATAAGGGCCGTTTTTATCGGTGAGATTTGAACACCACATATCGCCGAAATCGCCGATTCCCCAGTGCCACATCTTCTTACCCGGCGAGATATGGTGGTTAGCCACGGTTGCAATGCCCTTGTTTATTCCCGTGTCATAGCCCGAGATAAAGTCCATATCCGACTGCCCCTGCGAAATCAAATAGGAGGATGGAACCTTTACCGCACTGTAGTGTGAGAGGTCTGTACCCTTGCCGAAATTGTAGGGACGGGCGGTTTTATAAACCCCCTTTGCAATCGGCCATTCCAGCACGGCACGGCGGTCGTGGTCGTTTACCCACTCGCAGTCGGGCGGAAATACAGTACGGTAATCATCATTTACGGGCACTGCGAGGTTTGCCCACCACATAAACACCTGCGGGAAAGCGGTGCGATTGTATACGCGAATCTTTGCTCTTATGTAGCTTCTGCCCTTATCGACGGTGATGCCCGCCATACCCTTCATTCTGCCGAAGGGCTCTACCTCCCCTGTCCAGACGGTCTTGCCGCCGTCGGGGTTCTCCTCCTCCACCGCTTCAAGGGGCATAAAGGTGGTGGGTCTGTGGTGTTGGGGCCAATTAAACTCAATACCGCCCGAAATCCAAGGACCTGCAAGACCTACAAGCGCGGGCTTTACAACCTCATTATAATAGATAAAATCGTGATTTCCAACCTTGTCAAGTCCGCGGAGTATCTTACCGCCAAGCGCCGGTACAACCTGCGTTTTTACATACTCGTTTTCAAGGGTGTATACATCGTATTCAACATCTGTTTTTTCGTCCGAAATACCGTCACAGTACGGAATCGGGTAAACCCTGCCCGACGCGCCCTGATAGGGCTTGTTCTCAAAGAACATCGGCAACTCGTGTGCTTTTTTGGGAACATAAGTAGGTATAATCTGTTTTTGATTTTTAATGCTTACTTCTGACATTGTTTTTCCTCCTATAATATTTTTACAGGATAATTATACCTGACCTTAAGAAAATATAAAAGGTTGAAAAATGTGCAAAAAAACCGCAGAATTTTCTGCTTGTAATTTATCTTAAATAATAGTACAATTTTTATAAGAGGTGACTGTCAATTATGGTAACTATATTAACAGAGCCCGCCTACAGCGAGAGTATGTGGTGCAAAGCGCTTTACGGTAGCCTTACCGAAAGGCTCCGCCAAAAGCGTATTTCATTTTGTGAGATGTATGACACCGTGCCCGAAAACAGCGAGGCGGTTTTCATTATCGCGGCGGATTACAACTGGATAAAAGCCACCCTTACAGAGTTGAACCTGTCGGGAATAAAGCCCATATTAATCTGCAATCAGGCGGAGACAATCTTAGGCTGTAATTACAGCTGCGTCTGCTCGGATATAACCGGTTCTATGAAATACCTTTTGGACGATCTTAAAGCCGATGGCAAAACCCGCGTCGCCCTGTACGGTGTAAACACAAGCTCCATTTCGGATATAGGGAGGGTTGACGGTCTTTTCGCGCAAAAGGACGGCGTTATCGATTCAATGAGAGTTTTCGTAAACGATGGCTCGCTCCAAAACTGCTACAGAAAATTTTCCGCTGAAGCGGATAATTTCGACGCAGTTATATGCTTTAACGATTTTGCCGCCGTTTCCTTAATCCGCCGCCTTGAGGCAGAGGGTGAAGTAGGAAAGCTTAGTCGGCTTAAAATATTAAGCTGTTCCCAAACCAAAATTTCAAGCTGTTACCGCGACCGAATAACCTCTATAAATATGAACCTTGAGCAGTACGGGAAAGCTGCGGTTTTTATTTACGAAAAGCTTAAAACACACCCATACATTTCGCAAATGACTCTAAACATAAGCTGGAATACAGAGCCGCAAAACAGCTTTAACTCCTCATCCGTAAATCTTAAAAGCGCCCAAAACACCGACAGTATTTATTCGGACAAGGAGCTTAATGAAATGATAGCCGCCGAAAGAATTTTGGAAATCGACAGTGCTACCGACAAAACCGTAATAGCATATTTATGCGGCGGCAAATCCTTGACAGAAATCGCCGCCGCCTGCTTTTTAACCGATAGCGGAGTAAAATACCGCATTAAAAGAATACTCGAAAAGTGCAGAATTTCCGATAAAGCGGAGCTTATTTCAATTGTAAAACGCTATATTCCCGATTACGGCAAAAATCCTTGAGTCTTAAAGGTAAGGGCCGAAAGATTTTCGTTATTTAAAGAATAGCTCTCCTCTATAAGCGCATTTGCCTTATCGTTTTCGCCCGTAAACTCCGCAACAAGTGCGTTTAAATAGCAATGTAACGCATGGCGCAGACGCTTCGGGTCATCCGTAAATGAGATAAAGAAGGGTGTTGTGCCGAAAAATCCGTTATCCTGAACCTTATCAATCCCGCTCCACTCTCGGCGGTATTTGGTGATTATCCGCTGTGCCTTTATCTCCTCGCCTAAGTACAGCCACGCGCACGCCTGATAATAGGGCAGCTCTTTAAGGTGCATATTGCTGAAATATTCTATACCGATAGTGGCAATATAGGTGAATATCTCGTCTGCCCGAGCTTTTTCGCCGAGCTTGTGCAGGCTTACCGCCTCCAAGAATTTGAGCGGCACTAACTTGCAGTGATTCCATATACCCGCACCCAAGGACTGCGGAAGAATCTGTCCCTTGCGGAATATTTCGAGCGCTTCCGAAACATTTCCGTTTCGGAGTGCATTTCTGCCCATTACAAGGTGCGCGAAAAGGTACTGGTCGGCAATCGCGTGCTCGCCGCCCTCGCAGGGAACAAAGCTGTGGGACATAAGGGTTTCGATAGCCTTTTCAGGCTGTAAGGCCTGATTATACGCCTTTGCAAGCTCTGTAAAGCAATCGTCGCGGGTGATTTTATGAGAGGTTAAAAACTTGATTTTTTCGCTTGCGTCGACGCAAAGCTTATCCATTAAAACAACCGTTTCGTAAATTAACTCCTCACTGTCGGGTGAAAGCTCAAGCGCCTTTTTCATAAGCGGTAAAGCCTCATCTTTACGGTTTAAATGGCTGAAATACGCGACTGCGAGGTTTCTGACCGAAATCCAGTCGTCACATTCCTCCCAAAGCGCCGCCGCATTTTCATAATGGCGCTTGTTATAAAGCAAACAGCCCAGTAACATCTTCGCCTTTTTATTATCGGTTTTGGCGATAACATCCTCTAAAATCCGCATTTCTTCCTTGCGTACGGGATAGGTCTTGCCGAGAACTGCCGTATTGCCTTTTTTGTATTCCTCCGCTCCGTCTTCACCGCAAAGATATTTATAATAGCCGAGTGCATAGAAAAGCATTGGCTGTGCCGCTTCGGGTTTGCTTTCAAGCAGACCGCCGAGCAGTTTTACATTTTCCCCGTAAAGACCCATAGTATCAAAATCAAAGGCTATATCAAGGCAGGTTTCAAGCGGATTGCTGTCCATTATTTTATAAAAATCTTCGGAGTCCGACAGATAACGCATATAATGGTCAAGCGGGTCGGCGGTTAATTCTTCATTAATTATTTCCGTCACATCAAGCTTTAAGGCCTTCATTGTTGTTACCCTTGCAATTTTTGCAAGTGAATTATTCCTGCCGTAATCAAGGGCGGTGTCTGCATGCTTTAGAGCCGCCTTGTAATCCTTGTTTCGTATATCAAGCATAGCAATCCTTGTCATAGCCTTGCTAATGCTATCCGCCGCCCACGCCGCTTTATAATAATAGTCGTATGCCTTTTTATATTCGCCCAAAGCTTCGAGTATCTGCGCGTAAACATAATAAACCTCGCCGCTCTTTACGCGCTCATTATAAAGGCACGCGTTTTTAATTGCGCGCTCGGCATACTCTCTTGCGCTACAGAAGTCATAACGCCCGTATTCAAATTCAGCCATAGCAATAAGTGACGGGATGTGGTTGATGTCACGCTGTAAAGCCTGTTTAAAGTAGCTGTCAGGCTGAACAGCAGGGTCGCGGTACTGCGCTACATGAACACCCGCCAAGTAAAGCTCTTCGGCGCTGTTCATTCCTGCGGCGCTCGGCATATCCTCAATTACATCGGGCATATTAAATTTATCAAAATTCTTTTCCTTATAAAACGCTAAGGTATCGCCCTCCGCCGAAACGGAAACGGTTACATATTCGGGCAAATCACCTGTTTTAAATTCAATACAGCTTTCGGGAGACAGCTCGCATACCGTCTCAAAAACGGTCTTGCCGTCATCTGTAAGTGTGATTTTCGCGTTTTTATACGCCGCGGTCGACTGAAACCGCAAAACGCCCTTTTCGCGGTCAATTTTAAAGGCAATATCAAGATTTGCAAAGGTCGGTGTGCCCACCTTGGAAATGGGATACCAATACTGTGAAAACTCTTTCGTCTCATATGGCTCAAGCCAGGAAAAATTCGGCTGATTGTCGGAATATGAGCCTGCCATAAGCTCTGCGTACTGTCCGTCGGTATCGGTAAGGGCGTTTTCCCAGGACTTTGCAAGCTGGCAGTAGCCCCAGGTAAACATCTTTTTACCCGGTGACAAATGATGGTCGCCTATATGTACTACACCGCATTCCTTTGCGTGGTCATATCCGCCGAAAAAGTCATAGTCGGAGGCGGAGGCGAAATAGCTTGTTGCAGGCACGGTGTTCTTATGATATGAAATATCCCTCGGCTCATTCATCGGTATACCGTTGAATATACCGTCACCCGCCACAGGATAGGTCATTCTTGATTTAAGATAATGGAAGTTCACATAGCGTACATCCTGCGGGAAGAATATCTGATATTTTTCGTGAACGGGGACTGCCGCGTTTTCCCACCACAGAAAGGACTTTGCAGTATCGGTGCGGTTGTAAAGCCGCATACGGGTTTCAAACCGCTTCTCCCCGGGGCGCAGAACTATGCTTACCATACCCTTCATTCGGTCAATCGGGTCATGCTCGGAAAGGTGGCACACAGCAGTGCCGTCAGCCAGCGTTTCAAGCTTATAATCGCAGGGCATAAAGCCTGACGCTCTGTGATGGAAGGGCCAGTTGAACTCAACACCGCCCGATACCCAAGAGCCTAACACACCTATAAGGGCAGGCTTAATAACATGCTGTTTATAAAAAAAGTCATAGCCCGTAGTTTTATCAAGCGCGGAATATATGCGTCCGCCTATCTCGGGCAGTATCTCAATTTTAAGATATTCGTTTTCGAGTACAACTACATCGTACTCCTTATCTATCTTTTCGTCTCTGTTAACCTTTAATACCACCTTATTGGGGTAAGGGTTGCCGCTTGTGCGCTGATGCACGCGGTTTTCGGCAAACATTGGCAAATCCTCTGCCGCGGGCTCGGGATAGGTGGGTATTACAAGCTTTGTAACCTCACATTTTACTGATTTCATAAAATACTCCCTTTACATTTTTATGTTTATAGTGTATTATAGAAACCAGCTGAAGTATATAGGTAATTCGATTATTTTTTCATAAATCCGTTTGAGGTTTTAATATGAACAACACATCTCTCCCCACAGCTCTTATATGCGGGTATTTTGACAGCAGCGAGTTCGGCCCCCTTAAAATATCCCCCGAAAGGGTTTCAAACCGCTTTGAAATAGAATACTATTTAGAGGACGGCAAGGAAACATATTTAAACGGTGAAGCAATTAAAATTTGCGCCGACTGCATTTTGATTGCAAAGCCCGGGGACTTAAGGTACAGCCGTCTGCCCTTCAAAACCGCATTTTTAAAGTTTTATGCCGACGGCGAGCTTGCCGAAATGCTAAAGGGTGTTCCTACATACTTCCCCGCTATTCATAAAAAACAAATACTTGAGCTAATACGCGAAATTACTTCCCTTAACGAAAAAGAAGAAAAGGATATTTTGGTGCTTAGCGGCAAGCTTTTAATGCTTTTAAGCATTATTATAGGTGACAGTAAATGCGAACAGAACATCGGCATAAACCGCGAGCTTATGCACCGTGCAAAAAAGTATATTGAAAACAATTTCCGCGAGCATATTTCCACAACCGATATTGCCAAAAGCATTGATTTAAGCGAATCGCGCTTTAGAGTCCTCTTCGCGGCTGTATATGGCATATCTCCCCACAAATATTTAACCGAAGTAAGAATTTCCGCCGCAAAGGAAATGCTTTGGGATAACGATATTCCCTTAGCCCAAATAGCAGAAATTTGCGGCTTTGGCTCGCAGCAGTATTTTAATGATACCTTTAAAAAAATTGTAGGTATTTCACCCGGAAAATATCGCGTACAGTTTGCAAAAAAATATACAGACGAGGTGTAAGATTATGATTAAATACGGAATATTGGGTGCCGGCTGGCGCAGTGAGTTTTATTTGAGGATAGCCGCATTATTACCCGATATCTTTAAGGTAAGCGGAATATATATAAGAAACACGCAAAAACAAAAAGAATTTGCATCTAAATATAATGTAAATATCTGCTCGTCCCTTGAAGAGCTCTTAAAAACCGATTTTGATTTTATTGTTTCCTGCGTTAATAAGACGGGAATTTGCGATACGGTAAAGGAGCTTGGCAGTAAGAATATACCCCTGATTACCGAAACGCCTATCGGAACCTCTATTTCGGAAATTGATGATTTTTTAGCACAAATCAAGCCCGAATGGCGGGTTCAGGTAGCGGAACAGTTTCACTTTCAACCGAGAAACGCCGCTATTAAAAGGGTAATAGAAAGCGGTGTTTTAGGCGAGGTAAATCAGGTACAGCTTTCCTGCTGTCACGATTATCACGCCGCAAGTTTAATACGGTTTTTCCTAAATACAGGCGACGAAATGCCCGAGACTTCCACCTTTACCCTTACTGACATGGTAAACAGATACAATTCCCGCGGAGGACTTTTAAGTAAGCCCGAAACCGTCACCGCAGAAGAAAAATTAGTTATCCTTAAATTCAAGGGCAAAACCGCCCTTTATGATTTTAATTATGAGCAATATTTTTCCGATATCCGTACCTCGCGCATTGTGATACGGGGAACAAACGGCGAAATAATTAATGACCGTTGTACTTATTTAAAGGACGGTATTCCTCATTCCTTTAGGCTAAAAAGAAATTCCTACGGGGCAAACGAAAACCTCGACGGTTTTACTCTTGTGAATATAACCGCCGAGGGCAAGGTATTATATGAAAATCCGTTTAAGTCTGCCCGCCTTTCCGATGAAGAAATTGCTATTGCAACCTGTCTTTTGAATATGAAAAAATATCTTGATACAGGGGTGCCTTTTTATTCCCTTGAAGACGCGGCGACAGATTCTAAGATGTTTTTACAGCCTGATTATCACTTAAAATAACGGTGATTTCCTTTGTTTGATTTTTTCCTTGATTAAAAAACTTAATCGACAAAATATAAATCTTTTGCTCTATTAATTCTATCGAGTGTATATTTATTCTCGGTAATATCTTTACGCTCGGTCCATCTGCCCGCTGTAAAATCCGGAAAAGCGACAGGCGCGCCGCCCTTTGCAATAGACTCCTCGCTTAAAACGCATATTGCCATATATGTTGCCGCATCATAGACATCGATTGGCGGGTGGGAGTTTGTTTTGACTGCATTTATAAAAGCTTCCATCATAACATGGTCCATACCGCCGTGAACATCAGCCGCAACACCGTTTTTCCATAGCGGGTGATTATACTCTTCTTCATAATTCTCGGCATTTCCCCACATCGGTTTCCATATCCATTCATTTTTTTCGTGTTCTTCATTTCCGTCAACAAACAAA
The DNA here is from genome assembly GCA_964601235.1 of uncultured Ruminococcus sp. GTDB lineage: Bacteria > Bacillota > Clostridia > Oscillospirales > Acutalibacteraceae > UBA737. The sequence continues at coordinate 14,118 of CAZRMP010000002.1, read as the reverse complement.
CTGTCGTTATCCTCCAAATATACCGCCTTTGTTCCGTGAACCTCAAGACCGCGGGAATACGCCCTTGGAAGTCCCGTTTCAAGGGTTATACGAACTGTTTGACCGCCGGCGCACTGAATTACGGTAGTAACAACATCGCTTTGTGCGAAATTTACCTTAGAAAGCGGATGCTCTTCCCCCTTGGTCTTTACTGCATAACTGTGCAATCCCCTTGAAGACGAAGCAAAGGAAGAAAGTGTTAAAAAGCGGTTGCCGTTATTTATATCAAGAATTTTAGCAATCGGTCCTATTTCGTGGGTGGGATAGTTTTCGCAGTTACGGTAAATGTAATTCCGTAATCTGTAATGCCTGTTTTCAAGGCCGGTTATAACTTCCTTTCGCAAATCGTGGCAGTATGCTCCATTACAGTGAACAACATCCCCGAAAAATCCCTGACGCACCATATTAAGCATCATAAGCTCACGCTTACCGTAGCAACAGTTTTCCATAAACATAAATTCCGTGCCGGTTTCTTCGTAGGTGTGAATAAGCTTGTAGCAATCATCAAGGGAATATGCACCGCCAACTTCAAGTCCCACATATTTTCCTGCCTTCATTGCGGATACCGCAAGCTCTACATGCGCTTCCCAAGATACTGCAATATAAACTGCGTCAAGTTCTTTTAAGCTTAAGACTTCCTTATAATCTGTTGCAGCAAATGGTTTTTCGGCGCCGGATTCCAAAAGCGCTTTTACAGCCTCATTAACCCTGTCTTCAAGTAAGTCACAAACCGCAACAACTTCTATCCCCTCTTCCTTCATTGGGATAATTGGGTTTTTAAGCATACAGAGTCCCCGTTGTCCCAAACCAATTATTGCAAGCTTTATTCTGTCTTTCATATCCTCTTCCTCCGAAATTGTTATTTTCAACACCAATTATAAGCAGCATTTTTTAATTAACAACAGCTTTCGTGAATAATGGATAAAAACAATAAAATAATGTCTGATTTCAAACAATTCGGCTATAACTCGGTTAATTATTTGAAAATGATATGAATATATAAACCTAAAAAAACACTTATTTTAAGGTGTGGGAATGTGATAAAATGAGCAACAATTTATATCAATTAAAAACCGTAAAAAGGTGCGTTCATATAAGCTCCATCATAATGGGTATCGATGCCTACCGAGACAGGGACTTCTTTTTTTCGGGAGAATCACACGACTTCTGGGAAGCGGTTTTTGTGTCCGAGGGTGAAATCACCGCCACCGCAGACGAGCGCATTTATAATCTAAAGCAGGGTATGCTGTTGTTTCACAAGCCTATGGAATTTCACAGGCTGATAGCAGACGGCAAAAACTCCTCCCATTTAAAAATCATCTCGTTTACGGCAAAGGGCGAGCTTATAAACCAATTTGAAAACCGATGCTTTAATTTAAGCCTTTCAGAGCAGGACGCCTTTTCTGAAATTACCGATTATTTCATAAAGGCATCCCTTGCATACAGTAAATCACCCGATAGCTTTAATTACCTTTCAAATATATCTGCCAGTCTGCTTGAAAGCTTTTTGCTAAAGCTCAAAGACAAAAACGAATATACCCCTAAGCACATCTCCTACAGCGAGGATATTTACTACAAAATAGTAAAAGCGATGAAAGAAAACTGCGATAAATCACTTACCGTAAACGATATCGCGGGACTTCTTAATATGAGTGCAAGCAATGTTAAAAGAGTGTTTGCAATTTACTCGGATATAGGAATTGCAAGATATTTTTTGAATATTCGTATCCGCCGAGCAAAGGAGCTGCTTCAAGAGGGGCTTTCCTCACAGGATGTTGCCCGGAAGCTGGGCTTTAAGCCCAACTATTTCTACACGGTTTTTAAACGCGAGGTGGGCATAACCCCGAATCAATACGCCAAATCAGTGCACAATCGGCTTTAATGCCCATAATCGGCTTATCCTATCAGCAAAACGTCGCTTTTCCTTGCATTTAAGGTAATCGTTGCCGATATTTCGGACTGTTTAGAAACGCTGAATATGTGAGACTCCTCACCGATAAAATCTAATGTTACGGTTTGATTGTCGCTGTCGCTGGGATTAGCAACAAATACAAGGTATTCAGGCGTTTTACCCGTGGCTTTATAAAAGCTCACCTTAACCTTTGACTCCTCGGGAAGGACACCGTTTTCCCAATAGGGATTCCACTCGGCCGCTTCAATCGGGAAGCTGTCAACCGCCTTCCAAATGGGGGAAATCAGCTCCAGCGGTTTTCCGATATCGTTCGGCCTTGAAAGCATTCCGTGAATAAGTCCTATTGAAAGGGAATCTTCAAAGCTCCAATTATCAAAGGTATAGGCAAGATATTCATACGGAATACCGAAATTTCTTGCAGAATATTCGGTTCGCATATAGTCAAGCGGAATTTTATCTATACCGTTGGCGTTAATGTAGGATTGCGAATGCTCACCGTCCCAGTTTAAATGGGAGAATGAAAGGGCAGGAATATTACAGCAATTACTTAAATGCGGGTTCACCATTTTACCGAGGGGCTCGAAATATTCGTACACATTTTTCATAAAGCTTCTAAGGGCTGTTATGTTGTATGTAGGTCGAATATTACCGTTGCGGTCGGTGTAACCGCAGCCGTGGTCGGTGTTTATGCAAGGAATCGGATACAGGGTTGAATCTAAATAAACACCGTCGAAATCGTATTCTTCAGTAAGCTTTTTAATACCCTCTGCCATATCCTTTGCATACCGAGAATTAAAGCACAGACAGTAGGCGCGTTGATTAGGCTTACGGTACCAACCGCCCGCATAGGCTCCGCAGGGGTGCAGACTGCGGGAGGTGGCGTATTCGCTGTATTTCGGATTAAGGGTGGAAAGCTCATAACCGAAATACGGAATAACCTTTATGCCGCGCTTATGGCATTCGGAGACAATGGTACGGGCTAATTTTTCCGTCGGTTTTGAAAGCTCCCAGTAATTTTGAACCTTATTCCACTTTTCGTGAATCAAAAGTGTGGTAACACCCAGCCTCTTAATACGGTCATAGCCGATTTCGGTACTGCCTTCTACCACGGGCTTTGCGAGAAAATCGTCATATTCCTCCAAAATCTTTTTAAAGCAGTCGATGTGCAGGATTTTTTCCTTGTAAGGATTAGGGGCGAAGGGCTTTACCGGTGTTGCCTGAAGTGCCATTTTAAAACTTAGCGGCGGGTAGGTGTAGTTCTTCGGCCTGCCCGCTATGGGCTTCCAAGCTTCAACTGTTTTGTCTATCAAATGGAAGCGCAACAAAACTTCGTCCTTGCCGTCAATAATTTCAATGGCATTGTTCTCGTCGGCGGGCTCCCAATTTTCGTCACTGTCCGCGCACCAGCACAGACCCTGATTTTCGTTGCCCAGCCACAAAAGCGGCTTAAAAGGCAGTTTCATAGAGCAAGGAATCGCGCGGCTCATACAAACGCTTGAAAATTTAAAGCCCAAGCTCTCGTCTTCAAAGGTGGGAATAGGTGCCGCCGGAAAATAATGAAACAGCGAGAAATATTCTTTTTTTAAAGGAATTTCAAGCCAGAGCCTGTCCAAGGAATATTCGTTAGGCTTAACCTTATCAACGCCGAATTCCTCGGCAACGGTTCTTCCTCTCGGCATAACTTTTATATCCATATCGCAATAGCCGTCAAAATCGGTTTTAAGCGCGGTGTTTACGATAAAGGTACTGCTTTCTTCCGAACAGCATAAGGTCACCTGCTCTTCATTCGCACTCATCACAAAGGGGCTTTGCTCCTTCCAGACTATTTCCTCGCCGTTTTCAAGACCTACAAGTCTTATCGGGGCGTTTAATATTTCGTTTCCCCGACTTACAATAGATGTAAACAGAACATTTTTGTCTACTGTATATGTCCTGTCCCACATAGAAACCGAACAACAGTCTTCACCTTCCTGTACGCTCATAGGTGTCCAAGGGGTAATAGGCTTTTTCATAAAACTCCTCCTTAATGCGTTAATGCGTTCTGAAATCAAGATTTTTAAGCGTGTACTTTTCTTCGGTTAACCGCCTTAATTTCTCTGCATCGGTTATTCCCGTTTCTGCCGAAAGAATTTTTCCGTAAAGGTCGAACCAAACATCGGAAATCGCCGTGTCCCCCTCCTTAATGTCGGGCATATTAAGGCTGTAATTAAGTATTTCCGCCGCCTCTTTATAACGGTCAAGAGCCATTAAAGCTTTAACCAGGCAAAGCTTTAGTCTGCCGTCCTTTTGCATATTGCCTATTTGGCTGAAAGCTTCAAGCCATTCGCTGTATTTACCCGCCTGCAGGTATGTTGTTGCGGTGTCCGCAACAATGCCGCGGCAGGTTTTATTAAGGGCAAAGGCTTTTTTCATATATGTATAAGCCTTCTCTATGTCTTGATATTCGTTGCGGTAAATCATTGCGATATTTCGGCAGCACCAAGCGTTGGGCTTCTTTTCCGCCGATTCCGAAAAGAGACTTAACGCAGTATCGGTGTTTCCGCTTGCGTATTCCATAACCCCTAAGTGCATAAGGGAATACCAATTACGGTTTTCGGGGTTTTCCAAGGATTTCTTTAAAAGCTTATGCCAAAATTCATCAATAACATATCCTTTAGGCTCTTCCGCCTCGTCCCTTTCGGTAAGCCTTCCTGTTTCAAGCAGGTCTATCCATTCCTTTTGAATCTCGGTAACAGCCTCTTTCGGGATTACAATTTCCCTTGACAGAGAAGGCAGATTTTGAGCCTTTCGGCTAATTTCCTCCAAAACGCCCCAGCCCGAGCCTAAGCAAAGCATTTCACCCTGTTCAGGTCTGTTGTTTTTAAGTGCGGACAGGTCATTATTTATGCTCTTTTCAAAGGATTTGCCTATTTGCATCTTGACGGCATTAACCGCAGTTTCCCAATCGCTGTGGGCCTTTTCCCCGCAATTTATCGGGCCGTATGCCTCTACCCAGCTCCAGGTTTCCCCGTCGGACATAGGTATATGTTCAAGCTGAGTTCTTGCGAGCCCTGCCTGAATTTCGATATAACCGTCATTACTGCCGTCGGATAAAAACTTATTCCAGTTTTTACCCCCTTCACCCTGCCCCCAAACAAAGAGCTTTCTTCCCTTTAACTCGGAAGTAGAGCATTGAAGCAAGCCGTAGCCCTCGTTATCAACAGCGGTTATCCATTTTTCACCGTCATCAGGAATATTGTAGAAAAAGTCCAGCGAACGGCTTAAGTTATCGGGGTAGGATACATCAGTCTCAAGGGTATAAGGGAGCGCCGAATAATCAAGCACATAGTGGTCATTGCCGAAATAGTTTATAAAGGTCTCGTTTGTCGGAACAATAACCCTTGTCTTCTTATATGCTGGTACTGCTATGTTCGACCACCAGTACATCCAGATTTCCTTGCCAGTTCTGTTTTCGATTTTCGGTCTTATGTATAAAAAGCTTGAATCTTCGGGAATCCAGGCATCAATACTGTAAAGCACGCCGCGGATTCTTTCGTATTCAAACATACGAACGCCCTCGCTGCCATCGGGCATAGTGATTTTTTGTGCAAAAAGCGGGTCGCAGGTAAGGGGGTTATGTCCCTTAATTGAAACATTAAATTCCACACCGCCGCTGAACCAAGCGTTTCTAAGGGCTAAGTTACCGGGTTGGAAAACAGGGTTGCAATAAAGCAGCTCTCTGTTTGTTTTTTTATCAATCAATGACCATAATCTGCCGCCGAGCTCGGGCAAAAATACTGCCTTTAAATTCTTGTTTTCAAGAACAACCGAATTAAATGTTCTGTTCTTCCTTTCGCGGTTATATCCGTCCTGCTGGCGGTAGGGCAGCATTGTTGAAATCATGCCCTTATTTATATATTTCTTAAGCTCTGCGGGTACGGCATCTGTGGTTTCTATTTTTGCATGAATATAGCTGACGTTTTTAATATCGGGCAACGGATTTTCCTTACCCATATCAGCGCTCGGCATAACACAGGGCGCAGTATAACATTTAGACATATTTACCTCCATAAGCTTTTTTATTTCATTATATAAAAGCAATACTCCCCATACAATGCAAAATTAAACCTTATTTTTGTAAAAAACGCTCATTTAATTTTTTAATAATTTATGTTATTATTTTTTTGGGTGATAATATGCAAAGCTATTATGATATCAATATCGGGGATATTTCGGTTGTGGTTAAGAAAAAGGAAAGCTCCGCATTTGTATATAAATGCGAAGGCAGGTATCAGGACGGTTTTATTTTTGTTACAGGCGGAAAGGGTGTTTTTGAAAATTCAGAACAAAAGGTCAGTCTTCAAAAGGGCGCTGTTTTAATTCTTTCCAATGGAGAAAGGTACACGGTATCCGCCTTAGACGATGACTTCCAGTACATTACCACCGCCTTTGAGGTCTGCCCGACAAACGCCTTTCACACAATAGGCCTGCCAACCTTTATGGATATCAGTGCTCATAGGTATTTAGTAAATCAATTTGAATGGTTGCTGTCAATCTGGGAGGAGCGCTCGCCCTTGTATGTTTTAAAAACAAAAATCCAGTTAGAGCAAATAATAATAGATTTATTTAATATTAACACCGAAAGAAAAGAAAATATAACAGACGATAACAGACTGCTCCACGCAATTAACTATATCAACCGTTTTTACGATAGGGAAATTTCGGTGACAGAATTAGCCGAGCTTTGTAAATTAAGCGTCTCACATTTCAGAAGGATTTTTAAAGAAAAAACAGGCTTTACCCCTTTAGGCTACAGGGAGTCGGTTCGTATTCATTGGGCAAAGCAGCTGCTTATAAGCGATTTTTTCACAGTATCGGAAATAGCAGACAAGCTTGGTTACTATGATGTTTATCATTTCAGTAAGGATTTTAAAAGATACACCGATATGTCCCCTAAAGAATATGTAAAAAATTATAAAAAAACTGCCGCAGGTGAATAAAATCACAAGCGGCAGTATCTTTTTTATTTAATTCCCTTTGCGGCTAAATATTCGTCCATCCTGTTATACGCCTCGGAATTACCCCACGTAATATCCTCTTTTTCGAAGACCCGTAATTCCTTTTGGAGTCCCTCCATTAAAGGCATAAGCTCGGACTGCTTCATTCCCGCAATTTCCAGAATTTTGCTGTTATTCATAATTCGGTCAAAATAGCGGTCATAAATTAATTGCTGGCGGGCATAAAGGTTGTCAGGCATTATGATATTAAGAAATGTATCGGTATCGACAGTAATATATTTAAGTCCCCCGATTTGCTTATACATCTCGGCAATTTCTCGCCAGGTGTGATGCTCTGAGGTGCAAACAGAATAGATTTCGCGCATAGCCTTATTATTCAATACCAGCCGTGCAATCATTTTGGCAACATCCCCCGCCCAGCTCATAGTGGCCTCGGTATCCATTGCAGGCTCGGGAAGAACCAGGGTTTTCCCCTCCAGCATTCTGCGAACCACCAGCTCATACTCCATGGTAATTAGCTGAAATCTTCTTTTAGAATAGGTTATTGCGGGGCGGATAGCCGTCCAGTTTGAATATTCCGAAGCCTTTAAAAACTCCTCCGACTGCGCCTTATAAATACAGTAGTCACCCGATGTTAAAAGGGTTTGATCTTTTGAGACATCAAGAAGTCTCGGTGAGGTTTCGCGGATGGGATGCTCCTCATTAGCGTAAACGCGGTAGGTTGAAAGGAATATGTAATGCTTGGTATTTTTAAGATACAGCGGAATAAAGGTCTCATACTGTTCTTTTGTGGGATATATCATAAAATCCACAACTGCATCATATCCATTTTTAAGCATCTCTGAAATAAATGCTTCGTCCTTTGCGTTGGCCTTAATATAGCGAAGTCTCGGATTGTCGGACACAACCTCGTCTAATGAAATTACATCTACCTCATAGCCAAGCTTTAAAAGCTCGGGCACAAGATAAACCCCCATGGCTCCCGTACCGCCGGGAATAAGCACCTTTTTACTCATTTAAAGCTCTCCTTTCGGTAAATTCGTATATCCTGTAAGGGTTAAAATTTTTTTTGCGCGTTTGAGGGTGGGCTGATTATCCTCAGTGCGGGAATTTTCAACCGCTAAAAACATATCACTGCCAAGCACCGGTCCTAATATTCGGTGCTTTTTGCAATGAGTACCGTTGCAAAGAAACAGCGACGGAACAGAGAGCTTTTCCTTAAGGGTAACGGTAGTTTTTAAATTATCCATTAACTCCTCTTCGGAATTTGCCATTGTAACAATTTTGACTATATCCACGCCTCGTTCCTGTTGGGAAAGTGCGATTTTCAGCACTTCTTCGCCGATAATATAGTGAAATATATGGGTACTCATAAGAACCTGTGCACCCATAGAGTGCAGCTTTTCAATTACCTCTTTCTGGCGTGCTATAGCCGTTTCGTTAAATGTATATTCGTCCGGCTGTCTGTCAAACAGGTCACAGCGCACATCAATAAGCTTAGCGCCGCATTCAACCGCAACATACAACTCCTCGGTCAATTCCTCATCTGTATGCGGCACGGAATTTCCCCTTATATAATTTGTTACATAGGCGGGCTTGCCCCTCATAGCCGAAAATATTTTTTTGTAATTTTCCGCCCTTCTTTCTTCGGGCTTCATCTGCTCAATTTGAAAACCGAATGCATCGGTTCCCTGCCCTAACATAGTCTCAATTTCACCGAGTATCCCCTCGGTTGTACCCGATTTTAGCATTGCAGTAAGGGTTGGTCTGTTCTTTTGCAAAAAGGAATCTAACATCAGTATCTCTCCTAAAAAAATATGTTTAATTATAAGTGTTTTTCTATAAAAAAGGAATAGCAATTAAGATAATTCTTTTAGCCAAAACGATACTAAATTGTTGACAATAAATTTAAGGTGAATTATACTTTAAGCGAGGTGAAGCAAATGAACGGCCGTGAAATAATACTTTCAAAGCCCGAAAACGTTTTAAGGACACACAATGAAAGCGGTACTGTTATTTATATGTGCAAAAGGTCTTCGTCGGTCATAATTGTCGCCCTTTGCGGAAAAATGGATTTTGTTTTTGAGGATAAAACAGTACAGTGCAATAAAGGTAACGCTGTCTTTATTCCTGCGGGCACTACCTATAGGGTCGTCTGCCGCGAATATTCGGAAAGTCTTTTGTTTAATTTTCAAACAAACATTGCCCTTAAATCGCCCGAGCTTCTCGGCGAAACAGACTGTAAAAGTGCCGAAGATTTATTCCAAAAAACAGAGCTTCTTTTTGCACACCCAAACCGTTCCCGTTATATGCTCCTATCGGCATATTATGAGTTGTTTTCACTAATTTTTGATACTGCCCACACCGACGAAACAGCCGAAAAATATGTTATTTTAGCTGAAAGCATTATGATTAAGCAGCTTGACTGCGACTCTATTACCTGTGCTGATATCGCAGGGCTTTGCAATATCAGCGAGGTCTATCTGCGGAAGCTTTTTATCAAATACCGTAACATTACCCCGTCCCGTTATCTTTTAAAGCTTAGAATGAAAAAAGCCAAGACGTATTTGACAGAGGGTTACTCGGTTAGTGAGACAGCGCAAAATGTGGGATATAAAGATGTATACCAGTTCAGCCGAGCCTATAAAAAAATATACGGATACCCGCCGTCGGGCAAGCCGAAACAGCCTAAAGTATCCGTATAAACCTTGAAAAATATTCAACGCCGATGATAAAATCGGCGTTGTTTTGTTAAATCTTCTTTCTGCCGCCGTCTATCAGTATGTTCTGGCCTACAATATAGCCTGAGTCATCACTTGCAAGGTAGCATATAAGGTTAGCATTTTCGTTACTTGTTCCCTGTCTTCCGATATAGGAAAGCTCGTTTGGCGAGGCTAAATCCATCTCGGGGCTTACAGTACCGGGGGATACGCAGTTTACATATACCCCTTTGCCTATTACCTCTTTGGCAAGCGCCTTTGTAAGGGAAATCACCGCGCCTTTAGTAGCAGAGTAATGCGCCATATTTGCGTTGCCGAAAACACCTGCAACCGAGGAAACATTTACGATTTTTCCGTAGCCCTTTTCAATCATTTTAGGTAGCACAGCCTTAATAAAATTAACCGTTCCGAAAACATTTATATCGAAATATTTGCGCCATTCTTCCATAGGTGTATCCAATACTGTGGACCAGCATCTCCAGATTGCAGCGTTATTTATGAGAATATCAACACCGCCGAATGCCTCCTCCGCCTTTTTAACCGCGTCATAAATCTCGGTCTCGTTGCCAATGTCACATTTAACGGCTAAAACACACTTTGTGTATTCCTCGATTTCCTTTTTAACGCTTTCCAGCTTTTCGGTGTCAATATCCACAAGCACTACATTAGCGCCGTTTTGTGCAAATTTTATTGCCACGGCTTTGCCGATTCCTGCACCCGCGCCTGTAACAATGGCGGTTTTGCCTTTAAAATCCAAATTCATAAAATTATTTCCTTTATTTATTTAATAAATATCTTATAAGCTTTACATCGCTTAGAAGGGGCTGTGCGGGGGTTGCAAAAGAGTCGTGCTCATATACGCAAAGGTACATACAAGAGCCTATTTCTCCGCCTACCCTTCTTAAAAGCTTACATTCGTTGTTGCAAAGGAATAAGAAGGGTATATCCAACTTTTCTTTAAGCATATTAATTATTTTAAGGTTTTCAAGCTGTTGCTCCATATTGTCGGCACTAACAACTATTTTTGAAATATCCGCGCCCCTGCGCTGATGCTCAAGTGCGATTTCAAGCACCAATTCGGCGGGGGTGTATTTCATAACATGGGAGGACATAAGCACCCTTGCGCCCTTTTCGTGAATTCTGTTTATAAGCTCCATTTGCTTATTTATCGCAGTCTCGTCTACTGCCACCTCGTCGGGCTGTCTATCAAAATAGTCACCCATAACATCGCATAGCTCAGCACCGCATTCGGCAAGCTCCACAAGCTCGTCCCCTAGCTCCTCATCGCTTTTTCCTGCATTTTGCCTGTCACGGTAATTTGTAACATACGAGGGTCTGCCCTTAGCGTAGCTTAATAAATCGCGGTAAACCTCGGGCTTTCTGTGCTCGGGGAGCATCTGCTCAAACTGTATTCCGAAAGCCTCAGCCCCCGCGGGGATAGCCTTATTCATAAGCTCTTTAATTCTTGCGGGGTTATTAGCCTGAACCATAACCGTAAGGGTTGCTTTTTCATAATTTAAAAAATCGTATTCCATAATTAACACCTTCTGCCTGCGGCATTTCTTCCGCCGTCTATTAATATGTTTTCACCGTTTATAAACTGCCCCTTATCCGATGCAAGAAACAAAACCAAATCTATTATTTCCTGGGGCTCGGCGGCTCTGCCCATAAGGGTAGGCATATTCGCCATAGCGGCCCTTGTAAGCACGGGACCGGGGGAGACACATACACAGCGAATACCGTATTTTGCTCCGTACTGGGCTAATGATTTTGTAAGTCCGCCCATAGCGCCGCTTTTTGAGGTTGAGTATGCAACATTTGTTGCGCAACCCTCTGCGCCGGTTATAGACCCGATATTGATAATAAGGCCGCTCCTTTGCTCCCGCATTTGCTTCATTACAGCGTGGTCGAAATAGAACTGCCCTTTAAGATTAACATCGATTCCCCAGTCAAAAACCTCAATCGGAACATCGGGAAATTCACCGCTTGCTCTCAGCATCCTTGTTTCGGCTCCGCCCGCAAAATTGCACATAACATCAATACTGCCGAAGGCTTCAACCGCCTTATCCCTTGCGTTGCAAACCTGCTCATAATCTCTGACATCACAGATTACGCCGATTGCCCTGCCGCCGTTTTTTGAATTGATTTCCTCGACTTTTTCGTTAAGTGCCTCTTCATTCACATCGCACATAACCACATTTCCGCCTAAATCCGCCCAGTTCTGTGCAAACAAAAGTCCCATACCGGATGCTGCGCCCGTTGATATTGCTGTTTTTCCTTTAAAATCCATAATTTCAACTCCCTTTGCTTTTTATTTGATTATAAACAAAGACTTTTCCTAACACAATGCGTAAAGCGATACTGTTTTGATGTTTTTGATACTATTTTAAATATTTTAATTGCTTTTTTTAAGTAAAGAATTTATAATAAATTAAAACAAGCATTTGGAGCGGATACATTATGAATACGCTTAATAAAATCACCGTCACGGATATTAAGCAACTGTTTACTGTCTCTTCTCCTCGGGGGAGAAAAGAAGAGATACGAAACAGAAAAAGCTACGGTCTTACCTTTTGTGCCGAAGGTAAAATAACCTATGAAACAGGGGGAAAACAGGCGGTCTCCGACGAAAAGCACGCGGTTATTCTGCCCAAAGGCAGGAGCTATTCCCTTTACGGCAACAAAAGCGGAATATTTCCCGTTATAAACTTTGATTGCAAAGAGTTTTTATGTGATGAAGTAATCTCATTACCTATTCAAAGCGCGGATACATATATAAAGGATTTTGAAAAAATGAAAGCTCTGTCCCTCTTTGAGGAAAACAGAGCTAAAACTATGAGCGTCTTTTACAGTATACTGCACCGCCTTTCTTTGGAAAGCTCGGTGCGTAATGTGATTATTCCCGCCATAAAATATATTGAAAAAAACTATCAAAATCCAAAGCTTTCAAATACAGAGTTGGCCGAAAAATGCAATATAAGCGAGGTTTATTTCAGAAAAATCTTCACCGAAACATATAAAACCACACCTAAGCAGTTTATAGTAGACATACGCATAAATAAGGCAAAACAGCTCTTATCCGACGGATTTTTAAATATCGGCGCGGTGGCGGAGGAATGCGGCTTTTCAAATCAATATCATTTCTGCCGCCTTTTTAAAGAGAAAACGGGTCTTACCCCCACCGAATATATGAAGCGAAACCGCATTTATAAAATTTGACTTTTAATAAGAATTATAAAGCTTGGCATAAAAGCCGTTTTTACTAAGCAGTTCATCGTGTGTGCCCTGCTCGTATACCCTGCCATCCTTCATAACGAGTATGCAGTCGGCATCCCGTATTGTTGAAAGCCTGTGCGCCACAACAAAGGAGGTTCTGCCCTCCATCAGCCGTAAAAAAGCGTCCTGCACCTTAATTTCGGTGCGGGTGTCGATTGAGGAGGTTGCCTCGTCAAGTATCAGCATCGGCGGCTTCATAAGCATTACCCTTGCGATACACAAAAGCTGGCGTTCACCCTCAGACAGCCCGTCGTCATCGCCTATCACGGTATCGTACCCGTTTTTAAGCCGCTTTATAAAGCCGTGGGCGCGGGCGGCCTTGGCGGCGGCGATAATCTCCTCATCGGTAGCATCAGTCTTACCGAAGGCGATATTTTCCTTAACAGTACCCTTTTTAATCCAGGTATCCTGAAGCACCATTCCAAAATGAGTTCTAAGGCTCTTTCGCGTGATATTTTTAATATCTTCACCGTCTACCGTTATACTGCCTTTATCGACATCGTAAAACCGCAGGAGCAGATTTATAAGGGTGGTTTTACCGCAGCCCGTGGGGCCTACCACCGCGATTTTTTTACCGGCGGGAGCGAAAAAGTCAAAGCCCTCAATAAGCTTTTTATTCTTATCGTAGGAAAAGGCAACATTATTAAAGGCAACATCTCCCTTGGGATTATCAAGCGACCTGTTCCCGCTATCGGATACTTCGGGCTGTTCATCGATAAGCTCAAAAATTCTGGCGGCACAGGCAAGCGCGTTTTGAAGCTCGGTTATAACGCCTGAAATCTCGTTAAAGGGCTTTGTGTACTGGTTTGAATAGGCAAGAAAGCTTACAAAGCCGCCCACCGTCATTACGCTGTTTACCGCAAAAATTCCGCCGACAAGCCCCACAACTGCGTAAATTATATTGTTAATAAACCGTGTTGTCGGGTTGGTAAGTGAAGAAAAGAATATCGCCTTTAGCGAATAGCGGCGCAGTCTTTCATTAACCTCGTCAAAATCCTCCACCGTTTTTTGCTCTTTAGAGAATGCCTGAACGGTCTTTTGGTTAGTTATCATCTCGTTTATAAAGGCGGTCTGCTCGCCCCGCGTTTCCGACTGCTTTTTAAACATATCGTAGCTTCTTTTGGCTATAAACCGCGCGGTAAAGAGGGAGAGCGGGGTTAATACCACCACTACC
>CAZRMP010000001.1:0-63605 GCA_964601235.1 uncultured Ruminococcus sp. | reverse complement strand
AGGGCCGCCGAAAATGATTTCGTTAGCATCTTCAGCTACACCGCCCGCAAACTCCAGCACATCCTTTATCGCCGTGCCGATAGGGACAATTATATTTTTAGGCTCGTTTACCGCCGTGCCGTCCACGGTTATGCGCTTTGAGGTAAGGGGCATACCCGTTTTAATAAAGCGGTTTAATGTCACCACGCTTGTAATATTCATTACAATACAGCCCACATCGCTCGGAAGCTTCCCCGCGGGAACCTTTCTTCCCGTGGCGGAGTAGATTATAACCTTTTCCGCTCCCTGTGGGTAGCTTGTGGGCAGTTTCATAAGCTTAACGCTGTCGTCCTCGTCCCTCATATCTGCGGCAATTTCATAAAGCTTTTCAATAGCCTTTTGCTTGTTGCTTTCAATACAGATTATGACCTTAGGGATATTAAGCTTTTCCTTTAAAAGATACACGCCCTCGATAACATCTTCATAATCCTCCATACAGGCGCGGTAGTCGCTTGTAATGTAGGGCTCGCACTCGGCACCGTTGATTATAAGGGTGTCAATCGGGGTTTCCTCTTTAACCGACAGCTTAACCTTTGTGGGAAAGCCCGCGCCGCCAAGGCCCACCAGTCCGCACAGGTCTGCGGCTTTAGCTATATCCTCCCTTGAGTTTACGGGAAAGGGCTTAAGCTCGGGGGCTTTTTCCATATTGCCGTCCGACTCGATAACAACGCATTTTGTCTTTCGCCCGCCCACATTCATTTCCTCTATCGCCTTAACCGTGCCCGAAACGCTCGAATGAACGGGGGCGCTTACAAAGCCGGAAGCCTTACCTATCTCGGTGCCGACAAACACCTTATCCCCCGCCTTTACTATCGGCTCTGCAGGCGCGCCGATATGCTGTGACATCGGAATTTTGACAACCGAGGGGGGCGGCATAATAACCGACTGAGCCTCGGCAGTGCTTTTAAGGTGCGGCAGCAGCGCCCCGCCGTGAATACGCCCTACGGGACGAAGTATCTTTTCTTTCTTTTCCATACTTCTTCTCCTTTGAAGAAAAAATAGCTATATATAGTATATGATACTACATACGCGGATTTTTTTCAAGAATTTTATGGGCTTTAGGTGCTAAACGCGGCGTTTATTGAAATTTTTGTTGTTTTAGGTTAATATAATGACGGTGATAAAAATGGACAATAAAAAAACAGGGGACACTATTTCGACACCAAATCTTCGATTTGGCAACAAATTATCAAAGAAAATTTGACTATAACCGTTGCAATGAATATTTAAAAATAATAAAGGCCCCCTTGTGCAAAGGGGGCTGTCAGCGTAGCTGACTGGGGGATTGTTTTTATAGCGAATTGCAATCCCTCCACCAACCTAACGGTTGGTTCCCCTCCCTTTACACAAGGGAGGCTTTTTAATCAGTCACCAAGTTTCAATGTGCCTAAAAAATCAAAGGTTTCCAAATCGTAATATTGCAATTCATAAGGCGAAGCGATATAGAAAACCTTTCCTATATACAGTCCTCGGCAATCCGGAGTATTGTTTATATCAAGCTCTGCCTGAAGCCGCCTGACAAATTTGCCGTCCTCATAGGAATAAACCAAGTATTCAAGCCCCGTACCGCCGTAAGCGGGGAATCCGATTATATTTTTGCGGTAATCCGTAAGGGTCGCCTTATGGTTGTAAAGCGCTTCGGAATATTTTGCGGGAATATCGGTTTTGGAGCTTTCGGTCACATTGGCAGGGTCGCTTATATCAAACATTGAAAGCTTCATAAGCCCCGTTTTGCCTGTCTGCTCATCGGCGTTTTGGCCTATTCCCAACAGCTTATCGCCGTAGGGGAAAAGATAGTTTGAAAAGCCGGGGATTTTAAGACTGCCGATTATTTTGGGGTTATTGGGGTCGCTTACATCGGCGCTGAAAAGCGGGTCAACCTGACGGAAGGTGACGAAATATGCCGTGTCCCCCATAAAGCGTACCGAGTAAACCCTCTCGCCCGGCGCTAAATCGGTAATTTTTCCCGTTTCCTTTAAATCGCCGTCCAGAATTACAAGGGAGTTTGTCTCGTTTTTGTAATAATCGGTAAGCACGAAACGGAAATAGCCCTTGTATTCATCAATCGAGAACTGGTTTAAAAGACTGCCGTCAAGCTTTCCTGTCGCTTTTAATGTGATTTCTCCGCCGTCAAGGGAAAACCGTGCAACCTGTGTTAAGCCGTCCGAATCGGGATTTCCGCAGGTTATAATATTTTCGGTGTTGGCGTAGACGGTGTAGCTCCCGCCCAAAACCGAACGGGTGCCGCAAAGCGAGCCGTCCTTAATATCGTAACCGCAAATCACGGTATACTGCGGATAGGTGCAGTTATCGTAAAAACACACGCTGTCAGCCGCTACCGCGCCGTCATAATCCTTGCAGGTTACAGAGGGCACATAGGTTTCCTCTTCGCTTTTTTTAATCCCCGAGGTATCAACCGAAAAGTTAGAAATAACATAAAGCTTACCATTTATAAGACGGGACTCGTTATAATCTCCGCTCTGCTTTAAACGGATAAGCTCCTTGGGGTTATTAGGGTCTGAAACATCGTAAATCGCCGCAAAGCAACCGTTTGAGAGTGAAAATTTGTCGGTAGTATAAATATCGCTGTAATTTTCGTTGCCGATAATTACAAGCCTGTCGCCGCTTAAATACATATCCGACGCGTAAACTCCTATATTTTTAATACTCGCAAGCTGTTTCGGCTTTTCCCCCGTAACATCGACAATCTTTAATATCCTGCCCCCCGAGTTCTTGGCGTAAGAAAGAATGTATATATATTTCCCGTCGGTCTTTACAATGTCCGCCTCGTCCACGCCCTTAACCTGAACGGTGGTGTCGCTGTGCTCCGTTCCGTTATCGGCGGCTGAGCCTGCCGTATCGCTTTTTAAAGACGCTCCGTTTGTTCCCGTATCCGCCCCCGTGTTCATATCACCTACGGCGTCTTCCGCAGCGTACTCTTCCTCTGCCGCATCCGAGCCGTATCTGATTTTATCCCAAAAAGAGTTCTTGAACCTTTTAATATTATCATATATGTCATCATAGGTTGGGGCGGTCTTCATAGCGGCGGTGTTGACGCCCGTATTAACCTTTGCTGTACGCTGTCCCGTGACGATTCCCGCCGAAAAGAGTATCGCGCCGCACAGTGCCGCCGCCACCGCCGTACCGAAAATCCTACTGCCGCTCCTTTTAGGGGTGGCTTTTTCGTTTGCTTCCGCCATTTTGCGGCGGGTTTTGTCCTTAATATAGCCGTCGGGCTTGATATTTTCCAACTGTTTATTATAGCTGTCTTTAAATTTCATAAATCCTCCGCCTCCAGAGTTTTTTTGAGCTGTCCGCGTGCGCGGGCAAGTCTTGTCTTAACGGTCGAGGGGTTGGTCTTGGTAAGCGCCGCTATTTCCGCCACCGAATAACCCATATAGTAATACAGGTGTATCACGGTGCGGTATTTTACGGGAAGCTTTAAAACCTCGCTAAGCGCGCTTTCCGCGGAATTACCGTCCGCGGCGGGGATATTTTCGTCAAGCGGGTCGGTTTTCTTTAACCAGAAGGAAGAAAGCAGGCTGTTACTGCAATTTACGGTAATGCGGATAAGTGTCGCCTTTATATGCTCCTCCGACTCCATTTTACCCCATACCTTCATATACCGCAGAAAGACCTCCTGCAAAATATCATCGCTGTCATTCCGAGAGCCTGTGCGCACAAAGGCAAGCCGATAAACCGTATCGGCATATTTTCGGAACGCCGCTTCAGGAGTTGCATAATCTTTTTCCCCGATATTATCCGTACACTTCATTTAACTTCCCCCTCGCCTATAATACCGATGAACCGCCGAAAAGGTTTCAAAAATTTTTATTTTTAGGAAAATTATTCTAAATTAAGGTCTCAAAACCCCTTAAATAAAGGAAACTCCACTGTGAGTAGAGTCGGCAAAAATCACTCTACTGCGGGTTTCAGATTAATAGAGACAGAAAAATTCACTGTATCTTGCGGTTATTTACTGTTAATACTATAATAAATATGTGAAAATTTTTCAAGGAGAATTTACTATGCCCAATTTTGCAATTTTAACCGACTCTGCATCAAACCTTACCGCGAAACAGCTTCGCGATAACGATATAACCGCAATCCCCTTTCCCTATTTTTTTAAAGGAAAGGAATGCGGCTGTGAAACCTTAGAAACCTTTGACGATATGGCATTTTACGCCGCTTTAAGAAACGGTGAAAATGTAACTACCTCCCAGATAAACCCGCAAAGGTATACCGACTTTATGCGCCCCCTGCTTGAAAGCGGAAAGGACATTCTTTTTATCGGGCTTTCCTCGGGCATCAGCGGCTCCTTTGCCTCCGCCGTAATGGCGAAGGAAATACTTGCCGAGGAGTTCCCCGACCGCAAAATAGAGGTTGCCGACAGTCTGGGAGCAGGCCTCGGCGAAGGGCTTATGGTTTTAAAGGCGGCGGAATTACGCGCCGAGGGCAAAACTATCGATGAGACTGCCGAAGAAATACGGATACATATAGAAAAATTGTATCAGGTGTTTACGGTTGACGATTTAATGTTCCTAAAGCGCACAGGCAGGCTTTCAAACCTTAGCGCCACGGTAGGAACGGTGCTTGGAATAAAGCCTATTCTTAAAGGCAACGAGGAGGGCAAAATCGTTGCCTTCGGTAAGGTAAGGGGCAGAGCTAAGGTTATATCCGCCTTAGCCGAAAAATACGATACCCTTGTTAAAGAGCCCGAAAAGCAGACGGTCGGCATAAGCTACTGCGACTGCAAGGAGGACGCTAAAGCTTTGGCAGAGCTTATAAAGAAAGCAAAACCGCCCAAAAAGCTTATAGTTGTCAAACACGAGCCCGCCACAGGCTCCCACTTAGGGCCGGGGGCTCTCGCACTCTTTTTCGAGGGTGAAAAGGGCGTAAGAAAATTATAACTGTTTTGAAATTTTCAATTATAGGGCTGCCGCAGGTGAATAAATCACTGCGACAGCCCTATTCTATTAAAAATTACTTTTAATCGTTTCCCACATAAGCTCGGCGATTTCCTTCATTCCCCGGTCTCCAGGGTGATTGAATTTGCCGTGGGTTTCGGTTCTGAAGGGAATATCGCCGAGGGAAGTATATTTATCTCCGCATATCTTTGCGGCCTTTTCCTTTTCGGCGTCTATTTCCGGGCGAATATAAAATCCGCCGAACCAATAGACCTTTGCCTTATTTTCGGGATTGACATAATTTCTAAGCTCTACACAAGCTTCCGCTAAGGTTTTTTTCAAATCTGTCCTGTTCTTATATTCCTTTGTAACATTTGCTCCGAAAAACATTATTATAATGTCCGCGTCATATTCCCGCGACGGGGAAAGCTTTTCATTGTTAAAGTCTTCAAAATTACCCTCGATTTCCCACGCGGCCTGAATTGCAAATCTCGCCTCGCTGTCGACTGTGCGGATTTTACTCATAAGCTGATGAACATAGTCGTTTTCCAAGGACGACGCCGCCATACCGCAATCGTTTTCCCAGCCTATTTCGGGTTTAGGTCCGTGCTTGGTAATGGAATTGCCGATAAACAGTATTTTTTTGCCCGTCTTATCATCGTCATAGGAATAAAATCCCAAAACAGTCTGATCCTTTGCGGGAACAATATTTTCCTGCAGCTTTTCAATTTCTTTATTCATACTCTTTTTTACCCCCTCAGGTAGGATGGCGAGAGTCAGCCTACCAATTACACAATAATTATATACTTTTATTAAAAAAATTCAAGAGAATTATAATCATAAAAATAGAATAAAATGTCTTTTAATTTCGAGTATTAAAAAGCGCCGAGCAAACGCTCCGGCGCTTTAAAATTATGTATTCATACCAAAACAGCTTTTTTATCCCTTTCGCCCGCAATTTGACGGTTACGGAATTCACGCGGGGTCATTTTATTTATATCATAAAAAACCTTGTTGAAGTTACGCAGACATTCAAACCCAACATCCTCGGATATTTTGATTATCGAGTCCGAGGTTTCGGTCAGCAAATGGCAGGCATCGCTTATCCGCAGGAAATTTATGTACTGAGGAAAGGTCATTCCCATATGCTGATTAAAAATATGCGAAACCCGCTGCTTACTCAAATGCAGCTCCTTAGAAAGTACATCAAGGGAAATTTTGTTTCGGTAGTTGCGAATGCAGTAGTTGCAAATTTTTTCAAAGTTACTGGAATTAAGCCCGTCCACCGGCTTAGCTTCAAGCAGCGGCTTTAAAAGAAAGATTGCAAGGCTCAAATATCCAAGCAATAGCAGCTCTGCATCCTCGCTATTACTGTCGTATGCCGCTCTAAATTCAAGCATAAGCCTTTTAAGCGCATCCGATTCATTGAAGTTTATTATCGGGTGTTTGGGCAAATTGACCTTAAAATAGTTTCCCATATTAGGCATCATATCGGAGCTGAAATTAATGACTAAGAAACTGCCGTTCTCTTGCATAATATAATTATGCACCTGATTAGGGAAAGCAAATACTATATCGCCCTCACCTATCTCGGAGGTATTTCCGCCCAAAAAACAGCTTGCCTTGCCCGAATAACAGACAACAATCTCACACTCGGCGTGAAGATGAGGTAACTCTCTGAGTTCTGTCACAAAAGCACAGGATAGTTTTGTTTTTCTTTTTTCGTACAATACTCTATCCAACACCATCACTCCCATGCGCTCTCTCGCAGCTTATAATATACAATTATAACCGATTTAAGGAAATTTGTAAAGGATTGAAAATTGGCGCTTTAAGGCTTCTTCTTAAAGTCCCTTTATGCAAGCGTCAATAAGCTCCGAAACAGAGCCTGTTGCAAGGCAAACAAACTCGTCCGACGCACCGTAATAAATCCTTATCTCGTCCTTTTCCTCGTCTACAAGACAGCCGCAGGGGAAGCAAACATCTCTAACATGGCCTGTAAGCTCGTAGTCTGCCTGGGGGGTTAAAATCCAGCTTTTGCAGTGACCTATAATTTTCGAGGGGTCGTTAAGGTCAAGGAGTGCCGCACCTATAGAATAGCGTGTATCCGCGCAGGTGTTCCATGTTCCGTGGATTATCTCAAGCCAGCCCTTGCTGGTTTTAACGGGAACCGTAGGACCTATTTTAAAATCAAACTGCGGAGCAAAGCCCGGCTTTAAAAGCGGCTTATGCTCGCCCCAATGGATCATATCCGGGGAATAAGAAATCCAAATTTCGCCGCAGCCCTTTCCGCTTCCGAACATAGGACGGTCAAGGCGGACATACTTTCCGTCAATCTTTTCCGGGAAAAGGCAGGGAACGCGGTTAGGCGGCAGGGCGATACAGCCTAAAAACTCGGTTGTTTTAAAATCGGTTGTTTTTTCGAGTAAAGCGCAAGGTCCCACTGCACCCTGACCGGGGCGGCATATGTAATATTCATCGCCTATCTGGGTAAGACGCGGGTCGATAACCCAGCAGTCATAAAACATATAATCTCCGCCGAAATCTGTTCCGCTGCAAAGCGGGTTTGGGTCAATTTCAAAGTTAATGCCGTCATCGCTCATCGCAACATGGATGCCCGTTTTCTTGCCGTTTACAAGTCCGCGGTAAATAGCGGCTACAAGCAGTACGGTCTTACCCTTATACATTGCCTGACCGCAGTTCATAACGCTGTCTGCCGGGACGGGGAAATCCTCGGGCTTTATAAGGGGGTTCGCGGGGTGTCTGTGCATAATAAATTCGTTCATAATATGACCTCACAGTCTGTTTAAATTTTTAAAAAAACAACCGCGTTAAAGGCAGTATTTTAACTGTGACCCGAATGTCGCACGGTGCGGAATTCGGAAGTTATTAACACCTTAACGCGGCTGTGTTTTATCTTTTGGCTTAGCCTAAATATAAATCGCCGTATTCATCCTTCTGATAAAGACGAATATAATCAATCCAATAATTAATCGGAAAAGTCGTGTTCTCGTCTACCTTTGCGCGAGGAATCCAAGAATTGTTATGCTCGGTGAAAATATGGTTATTGAACAGGACATACAGCGCGTCATGGAAACCGCTCATATCGCTAAATTCGTCATAATTGCTGTTAATATCGTAGGTGCAATATACCTCACCGTCAATCGACATAGACATATACTCCGGAGTCCATTCAAAGCCGTAAGTGTGATACTCATCGCAAAGCTTGCTTGTATCCTTAAATACATACAGCTTCCTTTCGAGCGATTTATCAAGGTAATTGCCGCCCTGCGTATGATTGACTTCATATCCGTTAGGCAATTTAACCATACGCTCATACCATTTATGAAGATTCGGGACAGCGGTATCGGTAGTTGAAAAAACCTCAAATACATCGATCTCCGCCATATAATCGGCCCGAGGTGTAGGGCAAATATCATCGGCAAGAGATTTAAGCCAAAAGGACGGCCACGCGCCCTGCATATAGGGAACTCTTGCGGATATTTCGAGATAACCGTACCTGAACCTCATTTTGTTAAATGTGGTAACCGAATAGCAGGTTGAGTATTTGTGTTCATCGCCGTCCGGGTTTTCTATTGCGCTTAGCTTAAGATTTCCGTCCTCAAGACGCATAACCGCGGGATTTTCCTCGCCGCAGAGGGCGAGGCCGGGATTACCGGCCATATCCGCCCTGAGCGTCCATTTAGCGGGGTCAAGCTTACCGCCGTCGAACTCATCGCTCCACACAAGCTTGTAACCGCTGTTTTCTAAATTCATAGCTTACTTTTCTCCCTTAAACTGTTTCCTTTTAAGAAGAATTACTGCCGCCATCATCAATGCGGAAGCCGCGAATACAACGAAGCAGATTACGATGGCGTTGCTCTCGCCTGTGCTTCCGATTTCATTACCGCCGACATTGGTTCCGGTATTGCCGTTAGGTAAGGTGCCTACACCGGTCTCGTAAATCGAAACATCATCGAAATACAGCTTGTTTGAACCTGATGTACGGATAAGAACATAGGGGTTCTGTGCGGTGAATTCAATCTTAACCTGCTGCCACTCGCCCTGCTTGAGAGCTGTTACATCAGCAATATTTGCAATAACAGTCGATTTCTTGGAAATCTTGAGTCTGTCAGAGGATTCGAGCATAATCTTACCGCTTGTTACCTCGTCAGGGTAAACCCACATTGTAAGCTCATACTTCTTGCCCACCTCAAGCTTATTCGAATCAACATCGAAGAGCTGGAAGCTTTGTTCGGTATCAAGATTTCCGATACGCAACATACTGCGTGCTCCGCTGTGAACATACTTAGCATTGTAGCCGTCAACACCGGGCTTAAACCAAACATGGTCCTCGCCGAGTCCTTCATCGCCGGCATCAACATAGGGATACTTTTCAAAATCTACCCTGAGTGTTGAAAGATCTTTCCACTTAGCATAAAGGGTTATATCGAATGCAGGGAAGAAATCTATAGGATACTGGAGCGAAGAGTCATAAGCATAGAGATACCAACCTTGGAATTCATATCCTTCACGGGTAATGGTAGGTAATGAGAGCTTCTCGCCTACATATCCCTTCAGCGACTCAACTTCAAGATCACAGCCTGTAGCAAAAGTGACAGTAACAGGGAGACGGTTTATCGCAAGATATTCACGGTTTTCGCCGTCCTTCATGAAGGCTCTGAGCATGGGAGTGCCGTCTTTTGTGGTTATCCAGGTATTATTATAATCAAGACCTGTAATGTACTTATCAGCGTCTTTACCGATCATATCAAGAATTCCGAGAACAGTGAAGCCCCTATCGTTAACCGTATGTGCGGTAAAGCAGTTCTTGTATGTGACATATCTACCGTATTCCGCATTCATAACTTCGGTCATATATCTCGAATAGTCATATACGAAGTTTTCGTTAAGGGTGGTGCTGAAGCAGTTTTCCATAACAATGGTAGCTGCGGTATAATTGTTGGATTCCAGATTTTTAACATTACCGGAATATGTATCTCCGGAAAATACTCCGTAATACATATGCTTACCTTCTGCAGAACCGCTGACAATCGCGCCTGAATAGCAGTCTTTAAAGAGTGTAAGTATTCCGGTCGTTATATCTTGACCGTGGAATATATTACCGATGAAACCGCCTACTAATGCTTTACCTGACGCACCGCCTGTCACCTCTCCGTCAACTTCCACAGTTTCATCAACGAAGCACTCTGTAAATCTTACGCCGTCTTTACCTTTTCCCGCATCTCTACGGCCTGCAAAGGCACCTGCATAACAGTTAGCATTGTTATTTACCGAAACACCGGACTCAATAATTCCAAGCTTCTGAATCTGAGCATTGCAGTTTATATAAGGTATCAAACCTACAAAAGTGGCTTTTTCATTGATATAAAGTCCCTTAATAACATAACCGTTACCGTTAAGGGAACCGTAGAAGCGGCCGTAGTAGCTACCGTTTCTCCAGTTAACTTCATTAATTCCGGGATACCACTCATTCGGATCATTATTCTTCCAGTTTTCTACCGATACATCGTTAAGAGAAATATCGTTTGAAAGAGCATAATACTTAGGCAGATATTCAGTAGAGCCATCTTCGTTTCTCTTAGTAGTGGCAGTACTGCTTGCGGTGGCATTCCAAACAAGATATGCCAACTGTTCTGCGTTTGCAATAATGTAGGGATCGTCTTCAGTG
Organism: uncultured Ruminococcus sp.; assembly: GCA_964601235.1. Lineage (GTDB taxonomy): Bacteria > Bacillota > Clostridia > Oscillospirales > Acutalibacteraceae > UBA737. The sequence goes on along the minus strand of CAZRMP010000001.1, from coordinate 52,967 downwards.
CCCGAGCCTGATTCAAAGGACCTTGCTATGCCGCCCTGCCAAACCTTGTTTTCGGAAGCCTTCGGGCTAATAGGCTCAGCGGTAGTCATAAAGCCTTCATTGCCCGCTTCGTCTATAGCTACAACCGCAAAATAGATTTTGCTTTCTAAACCGAGGGTTTCTAATTTCTCGGTAGTTAAGGTAGCCTCGCGCTTATAACCGTATGTACCAAGCCTTGTAGCCGAGCCGACATTATCCGCAGTTATCGGAGACTCGGAATAATATACATTATATTCCATAAACGCACCGGGCGTAAAGTCGTCCTTAGCTTCGGGCCAGCTGATGGTTATTGAGATTTTAGTGGTCTCGGGAACGCTGATAGTGCCATCAAATTGCGGATTTTCTTCATCCGGAATTGGCTTTGGCGCAGAATTATCGGGGAATATTTGTAACATCGGGAAATCTCCATCCCGTGTGCGCCAGAGACTCTCAAAATCAAAGCCTTGCATATTTGCTTTGGCTTTTTCGCCTGTAAGCTGAGCCTTGGTGCGTTTGGTTACACCTGTACCGGTATCGCGCATATTCGATAGTTTTTCACTTGTAGTATAGCAGTTCTCAAATTTAACTTGTTGTTTTCCAGCAGTTGTATTTTCAACAACTAATTGACAAGTACCTACATAGCAGGAATTTTTAACAACAAGATGACTGGTTGTATTATAGTCTATTTTACTATAGTTACTAGTAAGAGCACCCAAAAATGCACGGGGGTTTTTGTTTCCTGAAGTTATATTAGCGCCGATATAACAGTTCTCAACAGTAACAGGGGCTGTTATATCACCCTGTATTCCGCCTATTACTGCTGCACCGCCATTAGCTGCATTGGCCTTTACGGTATCATCGATAACGACATTCTTTACTGTTGTATTGCCCCAGGAATGTCCGACTAATACTCCGTGAGAACCGCTCCAGCTTGTAGCATTAACATAAGCCTTTGAGATTCTTAAATCCTCAACACTTGCACCTGCACCAAAACGGTAAATCAATCCGGAAAAATATGCATCGCCGCTATAATACATACCGTAAACCGTTTTACCGTTGCCGTGAATATGTCCATAGAACATACGGCCACTGCACTCGGCATCATTATCGGCCTGGCCTCTCCACGCATTGATATTAGCAGAATTATACCACTCACCTGCTGACACATCATTAAGATAAATATCATTTAACAATTTATAATGTGCTCCGCCGGATACAGAATTGGTAGTACCCCAGTTGGCTTTAATGAGCATATAAGCGAACTGTTCGGGGGTGGAAATGAGATAAGGATCGGCCGCTGTGCCGGTTCCGCTGTCATAGGGGTGGGTAGCACCCTCGGGAATTGTTGCTAATGTGCCGTCCCATATATCGTTAGTATTTTCTACCGGAGGAACAAATACAACCAGAACAGGTGTGTCGTTTTCCACAATATCCCATACGATGTCGAAATCAAAGCCGCGCATATAGTTCATCGCGTTCGTACCTGTCATTTGTTCAAGGGTTCTGTTAGCGAGACCCTCCGCGTCCGCACCGACAGTATAGGAATTTTTATAGGTAACCTTGGCATACTCGTTTGTCAAGGCAACCATAGGAGCGTTGACGGCATTATAGCATCCGTCAACAGTAATTGTAATGTTTGGAATCGAGTGGTCGCCTATAAGTGTACCAAGATTATTTTTGCCGTCTTCGTCAACCGTTAAGTTAACCTTTGAATAAGAATTTTTAATAGTAGTGACATTCGAAACTGTTCCGAAGAAGCCGCCTTGATACGGACCGTCAAGGGTAACATCGCTGCCGATATATGAATATTCAACAGCAACGCCTTCTTCCTTAGTAGAAGCAGTGCGTGCGCCCGCTAATACACCGGCATAGCCTTCCTCGCCTGCTTTGATATATGAGTTCTCAATTCCGAGATTTTTAATAACTGCATTATTAGTCACTGCGGCAAAAAGACCGTTATAGACATCCGCAGACTCATTAATATACAAGCCCTTGATAACATGACCGTTACCGTTGAATATACCGTAAAACGCAGCCTTGTCACACTCATAGGCTGTACCTACAGTCCACTCCTTGGGGCTGTTCTTCTGCCAATCAGCATCGCTTACATTATTGAGATTAATATCTACATTTAATGTATAATATTTGCCGCTTGTTGCCTCGCCGTTACCGCTTCTGCACAAATCAACAAGGTAAGCCAACTGCTCGGCGTTAAGAATCATATAAGGCTTTGCCGCAGAACCGTTACCTACGGTGAAGCCTTCGGCAACAGTGCCGTCCCAATCGTCAAATGTTGAATAGTTATGACAATAGGGCTGAGCCATAGCAAACAGGTTGGAGCTTTTGCCCGTTTCATCGGTAGCAACAACAGCAAAATAATAATTATTGCCCATTGTAAGTTCATCTACGGTTGCATCGGTCTCACCGATATATTCGCCGCAATTTACCACACCTGCCGCATTTACATCTGTAATCGGTGCTTCAGACATATAAAGAGTGTAAACCATATCCTCAGGCGCTGTAACATCTTCGCTGGCCGCAGGCCACATTACAGCCGCGGTTGTTTTTGACAGACCTGCTGTGTTTATATCTCCCGAAAGAGTAGGCGCCGCCGCATCTACAGGATGATCGAAAACTGTAAGATAAGGAACATCACCATCGCGAACCGTCCACTTATGGGTGTAGTTAAGGGCGGGCATATTTTCCTTCGCTTTTTCACCCTGCATTTTATCAAGATTAGCAAGCTTTGTGATACCTACCGTTGCGGTTGCCAAAGTATAACAATCTTCATAAATCTCACTTGTAAAATTGTAGCCCACAAAATTAATATTTGTTTGGGTACTGAAGGACCTCTTTACGGTTAAAATATTTTTCCCGCCTATTCCTGCCACAAATGCACCCTTATTACCTGTGGCGCTAATCTGGGCAGATGAATAACAGTTTGTTATTGTCACCTTGGAGGGAGCTCCGTGCTCACCGAAGAAACCGCCGACATTCGCACCTGTAATAATAACAGAATCTGCTACATAGGAGTTGGAAATATCGACTGTATTTCCTGAATTGTTGTTTATACGGCCGACAATCGCACCAACCTGGTTAGAAGAATTAGTGGCTGTAAAGGTCGATTTGATATAGGACGACTCAATACCGAGGTTCTTTATAACGACCTGCCCCATAGTTCCAATGAAGAGGCCGGTGCACTGATATTCGGTATCAATGTAAATGCCCTTTATTGTATAGCCGTTACCGTCTAATTTACCGGCAAAGTAATTTGCGGTGTTTACAGCTCCTGCGCCGTAATTCCACTGCTTTAAGTCAGTATCGGTACGCTCGTACCACGGTGTATCCCCAAGGGGGGATACATCGTTAAGGTAAATATCGGCTGTAAGTATATAAGATTTTGTTTTATACTTTGTGCCGTCTTCATCGAGCGTGTCCGATACTATGTATTTACCAAGCAATGCCAGCTGTGAAGCGTCGGCAATCTGATAAGGATCGCTGTCTGTACCGCTTCCTCCGGCAAAATCTGCCGCTTCTTTGCCTTTCCAAGAGTTGGTTATTGCACCGTCTGCGAAGATTGAAAAGCTTTGAAGCATTAAGGTCGATGCCAAAACAGCTAATGCCAAAACAACAACTAAAAATTGTTTTGAAAGTTGTTTTATTTTCACAGATTATTTCATTCCTCTCTGCCTTTTGAAAACATTACCGAGTTTTCAAAATAATTATTTAATTGCGTTCTGGAGCACCTTAGTAGCTTCTGCAGCTTCTGTTGCAACGTTGTTCTTCATTGCATTGAGATAGGGAGCTACTTGGTTCGGATCAGCCTGCTTACCAACATTGTAGTACTTATCAGCCGGTTCACCGCTTGCCTCTAAAACACCGTATCCAACATCTCTGAATTTCTTTGCTTGCATTGTTTTAACCTTGAAGAAAAGGTCTGTAAATTCATCGCTTACAAAGAATTCGCTGGTGTCATAGTTGCCGGGATCGGAATAGTACTTAATGAATATACCTGCAGCCTCGGGATTCTTAGCGCCCTTGCATATACCCCAGCCTTTTCCGCTGGTCTTTGTTACAATCTTGTTGTCCTTATCAAAATCGGGAGCATAAGTGAATCCTAAATCATTGAGGGAAACCTTTGAAGCCTTAACATCCTTTTTAGTGATTGTGAAGGTAAGCTGCATTGCCGCTCCGCCTTCTAATAAGGTGGAATTTATATAATAACCTGCCTTTGCCCACTCAGCCATTTTGGTTATTGCCTTTGAGAGAAGCGGGTCATTAATATTGCTTGTAAATGTAGCAGTGTTAGGATCATAATTATAGAAGCTTGCGCCTATAGATGAAAGGAAATATGTATCGTCGCCGCGCATAGCGCCTGTACCTTTAACCTTAGTGGGGCTTGCCTCATATTGCTTCATAAGCTCGCCGAGTGTATCCCAGGTCCAGTTGCCTGCCGCATAAAGCTGAGCCGGCTCCGGAACTCCCGCCTTCTTAAGTAAGGTCTTATTGTACCACAGAAGATTGCTGCCGCCGGAACCGCCGAAAAGGCTGCCCTCACAAGAAAGCGCATATGTCTTGCCGTTTATAGTGTAGGATTCAATGTAATTCTTATCCCAGATTGAATCCGAAAGATCAACATAATCGTTTACAGGCTGTAAGATAGCCATGGTAGCAGGGAATGAACTGTTTTCTATAACTACATCAGGGCCTGTGCCTGCCGCGATTTTTCCTGTAACGGTTTTAACATAATCCCTCTGAGGAACGTCCATATATTTAAACTTCATTCCGGTTTCTTTCTCGAACAGCGCTATAGCGTCATCAGCATAAGGCTTAACAAAGTCGGTCCACATAGCAAAGGTAACCGTTTTGCCCTTGAACTGGCTGTAGTCCCACTTATGATATGAGCCGGACTGCTTAATTACGCCGGGGGTGCTTGAGCTGCCGCTGCTTGAGTTGTTTTTGCTTGAATTATTTTTGCTTGAATTATTTTTGCTTGAAGCATCACCGTTGCTTGCCGCAACCTCGTCACCCGACGCGGTTTCATCGCCCGATTCGGTCTCGTAAATATACTCTATCTCGTATTCATCCGAGCTGGTCTGATCGACCGTGTCCTTTTTGCATGAAGCCATTGTGGCAGCGCCGACGGCGACAACGCACAACAATGCCAACAAGCGTTTTACTGTTGTTTTCATAGTTTTTTTCCTCCAATAATAGAATTTATTGTTTTTGATTTATAATGATCGTCAAGAATTATCAGCCCGTAATTCCGACGCGATCAACACTTTCTATAAACCAATGTTGCACTATCATATAGAATACCAACACAGGTAAAATAAATAATACACACGCAGCCATCATCAGTGAAATTGCCCTTGGGTCAGAATCTGATATATAATAACCGTAAATGCCTAAATTATCAGGCAGGTTAAGCAAGGATACCGACAGCGGCATATCCGCACTCATAAACATTGTCGCCATCTGATAATCGTTCCAATGCCAAATAAGCGAAAATACGGTTACTGTCAAAATTACAACCGTTGATGAGGGAATAATTATCTGCAAAAAGGTTCTGAGCGGTCCTGCCCCGTCTACATATGCCGCCTCTTCAAACTCACCGGGTAAGCCTTTAAAGAACTGCATATATATGTATATTATTATTCCCGATCTAAGACCTATACCAAACAACGACGGCAGCCAGAACGACCACGGCGTATTAAGTATGTTCACTCTGAGATCAATGCCTGTGAGCTTATAAAACAAGCCTAAGATACCAAAGAAATCAAGATGAGCATAATTGACTGCAAGGGGAATTATTATCATCGCGGTAGGTATCAAAATAGTGAGGAACAGCATTGCGGTGAAGAATTTTTTAGATTTGAATTTAAATCTTGAAAAACCGTATGCCGCGAAGGCACAGCTACATACCTCAATAAGCGCCGCAACAACTTCATACTTTACGGTCGAAAGCAACGCCTTAAAGTAATCTATGATTTCAATAATCTTAGAATAGAAACTACCCGTAACCTGATCGGGAAGCCATATTCTACGCGAACTGATGAACGCTGATTCTTGAGTTACCGATGTTAAAACCATATATAACAAGGGGTAAATAACAATGTATGAAATTGAAATCAAAAACATCAATCTTACAACATAACTTACTATATTTGTAATTTTCTTTTTGGTTTTTGCATTTAGTAAATTACTTTTTCCTGACTCTTTTTTCATAGTCATTTAAACTCACCCCCCCGTTAATCCCATTTCTTAAGTAAGAATCTATTATATGCCGCAACTAATATACCCATAATCACAGCCACTACCGCAAAATACATCCACAGCATTGCCGACGATTTGTCGTATACACCGCCGGACATTCTGGTGTATGCATTACTGATTAAATCGTTACGGTTATCGCTGAATATTTCAAGCATGGTAAAGATGGCTACAAGCAGTGTGATTTTTGACAACTGCGGGAAGGTGATAAACCAAAACTCTTCCCATTTCGTAGCACCTTCAACCTTGCTCGCTTCATATATAGAAGCCGGTATGGACTGAAGTCCTGCAATAAACAAAATTATCTGTATTCCGCAGTCCCATATCAAATCGAAAATACTGCTTACCGCGGTTTGGATATATGTAGCTATTTGCGTGGGTAGGTCGAGACTTTCCATAATGCTTTCAACAGAAAACATATTTGATGTTATCGAATCCGAAACACCCATTGCTGTGCTCGACTCAGCAGTAGTCATAAATACCAATTCCATAACCACGCCCGTTGCTATTATAACGGGTAAGAAGAACATAGCCCTGAAGATTACCCTGCCCTTGAACTTCTGATTCAAGACAAGGGAAAGAACTATACTGACTACCAATATAAGCGGAAGCTTATACAAAAATCCGGTAATAGCGCTTTGCAACATCGTGAGGTATTTTGCGTCTTTTTTTATCATGAATATATAATTTTCCAAACCGATAAAATCGGTTTTAATACCGTCATTAGTTACTTGTATAGTACTTATTGAATATATAAAAGACTGTATAATAGGAATAAAGAAGAACAAGATAAATCCTATTACCCACGGCAGGATAAACATAAAACCGTAGCGGCTCTTTCTTGCCTCAATTCCCTTAATATGTTTTTTCTTCATCTGCGTCACCACAATCAATTATTTACAGTCTGAACTATTCGGCGGCAGCCGGAACGGTTAGATAACCGTGCGCCGCAACCGTTCCGAAATCACCTGTATAATCATTATCGGAGTAGTTAACATAGGCAACGGTTCCGTTCTCAAACACCGTTTTGCGGACATCGTTACTTATAAGGGTATGTTCCCTTATAGAAGTATCTTCAATAGAGTCATAATATCCCTTGAGAGCTTTAACCTCATCAACCATACCCTGCTTAATCGCATCGTATGTTCCTGTCGCAAAAATGGGATTATACGAATCTGTTAAAGAGGTATCATAATTATTATAAAGCGCATATGTAACGCCTGCGCCGCTCTCTACGGACTTTAGAACCGCATCTCTTTCATCAAAGGTAAGGTTGACCGATTCGCAGCCGATATTAACTTTACCCTTGAAAACCATCTGATAAAACGGAACATCCACCGAGAATGCATCGCTCTTATTTGATGTTGACGGCGTTTCAAATATAATATCGGAACTGTTTGCGGCATAATAGTTAGCCGAAACAGAAGCAACTTTTTTGCCGGAATCCTTAAGAGCAGCGAAAATTCCCTTTACATCCGAGCTCATTTGGCTTCTTGCATGATAGTTTGGAGCGCCGTAATCCGAATAAGAAATATTTGAAAGTGTATCTAACGCAACTCCGTCAATACCCCATTTAGCCGTTTTAGAAATAATCTTATCGGCAGCACCTGTCAAAGAGCTTCTCGATATCAGTGAGAATTGCGTGTCCGTAATTCTTGAGTTAACCGCTTTATCAAACAAGTACTGATATTCTGTTTGTTGGTCGATAGCCTTTGCCGCGTTGCCGGACGAGAAGAGTCCGCTTGCCGATTGACGAATTACATCGAAATCAAAATAAATTCCAATATTATTTTCTTTGCAATATGCACCTAAATCATTAAGGTCGGACTTACTGCCGATAGCTCCGCTCAGCTTATAACCTCCGCCGATTTCACCGATATCTACACCGGATTTGCCGAAGCCTTTAAGCATAACCGAGATGGATGCTCCCGTTTCCTCCTTTAATTCCTTTACCATTTTGTACGCTTCTTCAACAGTTGTAGTAGCGAACACCGACTGGTAGGGAACTCCAAGGAATGATTTATCAACAATTGCACCGCCGTAAATTACAAGGTTCATTTCGGAATTCGTGGTCGCTTCGATTTCTTTCAGCGCTTTCTCCCTGAAAACCTTTGCCATGCCCGAGTAATTTGCTTCGTTGCCCTTTAGAATGTAGAAATCCACCTTGCAGGGGGTCTCTATTACATCATTACTGTACTGGACAATTTGGAATGTTCTGGAACCGTACAGCTTTTTACGGATTTCTACCTTACCGCGAATATTGAAGGTAGAGTAAACTGTAGAAGCTCCGAGTGTAGAAGAGCCGTAGATTGATTCGATTGATACCGAATCATCGCCTGAGCTGATAATAGCGAATAATGCGTTATTTCCGTCCTTAACTCCGTAAACAGGGAGCTTTATATTTTGCTCGTTGAAATCCTTTTCCCAAACCGCCTCTAACGGGTCTGAACCGTAAACAACCTGTGAATATACGCCGCCGTTAGTTGAAATATTATTCGGATAGATAAGTGCACCCGAACCTGACGGAACAAACAGATACGCATCCTCCGCATCGTTTTTGCAGGAACATGCAAAGGGAGCTATTCCGATAGAAACAGTTTTATACTCAGCCTCTTTAATCTTGGTCGGATCGACAGAAACCGAAAAACCTTCCTCTGTAAGCACATAGTCAACAGGAACAGATATTTGGGCGGTTTCAAAATAGAATGTAACCCTTATACCGTTATCTATTGCTTCGCATGTTACGGTTCCCCCATCAACAGCTTCAACGCTTGAATAAAGAACATTATTAGTATTAGATTCCGATGGGTCGGTATATTCAACAATGATATCGGATATCATTCGTGAATCCTGCGGCTTCGGCAAGCCAAATGCATCAAGCTCGGTGCTTTCCTCGTGCCTTGTTGTAGAAAAAACAGAACCGTCACTCTTATCGTAAACAGACACTTTCTTTTCAGCATCGTCCCAAAGCAACTGATATTTATCGTTTTCGGCTACAATACCGTTAATATCTTCGGATGCTCCGGGGGATTCATATTTTCCTAATTTCTGTGCGGTTTGATTGTCTGCGCCGCATCCTGCAAATACAATTACCGCCGCAACAACGAGTGTAAATATTCTGATTATATTTTTTCTTGAAACTATCATTTTTACACCCTTTCATCAAAACGTAGCTATTTCCAGTATTATAGTGGAAATAAATCCGAAGAGCTGCTGTACCAACATAACTACCATGAATATCAGGAATACTATAATCGCCATTCCGATTACGCTTATAACCGATGTTCCCACAAATTTGCCGAACCCGTATTCGTGAATAATCATAGTTCCCGTTGCAAGCATAAATACGAACAGGATAGTCGCAACCATACTTATAATCGAGAGGAATGCCGCCTCGTCAACCAAGAGGACATTGGTGAAGATGATCTGAATGATTTGGTTGATTATCAACGGAATCAAGCTGTAGCAGGTAACCGTGATTATCTCGGTAATTCTGCCGTTACCGCTCATAAGCGAGCATACAAGCCAGTTTGCTGCAATCCACAGGATAACTGCGCCTGCGCTCTTAACCAATACCCAAATCGAGTTGAAGCTTGACGGATCATAATAGGTAAAAGCAAAACCGCCGCAGAGCACCTTGAGAACCGCTGTCACATAGAATATTAACAGCAGAACAAAGCTTATTGTAACAGAGGTCATCCGCTTTTCCTTAATTGTATTAAAGGTATCAATCGGATGCATCAATACCGACATAGCCAGTCGAACCTTTGGATTCTTTACAAGCTTTATGCCCTTGCGGTTCTTAATCTTAAGCAATACAAAAAGTGCAACTATCACAAGGATAGCGACTATCATTACTATCCAGAAATATTTGGTAATAAACTGTGTTCTTAATACTTTGAAGGCTAAGGAGTATGTATCCCTGTCATAACCCTTGCGGGCATATTCTTCTGCAAGTTCATAATTGCCTGCCGCATATTCCGCGCGGGCCAAGCCTGCATAGGCTATCTGGCAGTTACTGTCCTGAGCCAATACCTGTCTCCAAAGTCCTTCAGAGGCAGTATAGTCACCTTCCAAGGTAAGCAGCTGTGCCTGCTTGATAAGGTTGAAATACTCATTGTGCTTGAAAACGGTGATAGTGTTCTTAAAGGTGTCAAGAACAAGCAGCCTGTCGCCGTTAAGGGCCAGTGTCTTTGCCGCTTTAAATGTTCCTGCCTGCTCGCCGTAGTCCAAACCGCCGCCGAAGGTTGTAATCAGCCTTCCTGTAGTATCGTAAACGAAAATTCTTCCGTACTTTGAATCGAGCGCGTATATAAATCCGCTTTCGTCAACATCGATACTGCATAAGTCCTGAAGCATGTTTTTGCCGCCGAGTCGCGAGTTGTTTATACCTTGATCGACAAAATTCCCTGTGTATTCTAAGATATTGCTTCCGGTTCCGATAAACAGCTTACGGATCTGCCCTTTTTGAGACACATAATCTGTTCTGCCCGTAACTGTGTATACGAAGTCATCCTCTATCATACACAAATCAACAATACTGAAGGGCAGGGTCTTTACGCTTGCCGCCTTTTTGTCATTATTCGGGAAAACACGCGAGATAATATTAGAGAAAACAGTTGAAAGACTGTTGACAACATCGTTAGAACCGAAAAATTCAACAAACTCATAGGAAGGTGTAAACAGCATCGCTCCGTAGAAAGAACCTTCTATTAAGATATACAGATAACCTTGTGAATCTGCTGTTAATTTTATCGGACGGTAATGAAAGTCATCCGGAATAATAGATGAAGTAGGCCGTTTGATTACAGTGATAACATTACAGCTCTCATCCATAACCAAAACCCGTTCATTTTCCGTATCACATATATATATCTTGCCGTTTTTGGCAAATATGCCGCTGGCTCCCTTATAATTCAAGGCTTCGCCGTTATAATTGACATCATAAACATCTTTGATTACATTGTAACCGGCGTCAACAATCGTAATTCTTGAATCATTTCCGTCAAGAATATAAATGTTGCCGTTATCAACACAAAAATCAGAAATCTCGTTATAGTAAGGTACATTCAAGGACTGAGCGTCTATAACGCTTTCCGCTTCGAACGCAAGCCTTGAGTAAACAGATTTTTTACTGCCGTCACCCTTAGTATCTGTCCAATAGTTATAAGCGTCAATCGGAACCTGCGCCGCAGAGACAGATACAGCCGCCATTGATGCAATCAAAAGAACGACAAGAGAACAAACCAGAAAGCGTTTTATGCATTTAAATTTTGTTTTGTACATAATAAACACTACTCCTTAATACCTGCACTGCTCATTGTTTCCGTAACACCGCTTTGAGTAGCCATATAAATAACTATAGGCGGAATCATCATTATTACCGTTAATGCCATCGAGCTACCCGTACGGGCAACACCGGCACTTGTAACCTGGGTCGTTATCATAGGCAAAGTTTTGATTGTTTCGGTGTATACCGTTGTTCCCGGTGCATACGCCCATACCTCGCGGAAGCCAAACAGTATTAATGTAAGCATCGCGGGGCGGATAATCGGAATAACAATCTTCCAGAAAATTCTGAAATATGAAGCACCGTCGATTTTTCCTGCCTCAATATATGTTTCGGGAACATATCCGTCAATATACTGCTTCATAAGGAATATACCCAAGGTTGAAGCCATATGAGGTAGGATGAAAGCCCAGTATGTATCAACTACATGCAGCTTAGTTAATATAATGTACTGTGGCAAAGCCAATGTGTAGCCGTTGAAAAGCAATGCGTACTGAACGACATTAAACATTGTATTTCTTCCACCGTACTTACCCTTAGAGAGGGAGAACGCCGCCATAGAAGAAAGCGCGACAAAGAGGAAGGTTGCAATAATGCCTGTAAAGATACTGTTGAAAATATATCTGTCAATCGAGACCTCTAAGCCCGAAAGCAACTCAGGTAACGCAATGTAGTTACCGATAGTAGGTCTTTTAACGAAAAATCTCGGTGGGAAAATCATTATTTCGTCAAGAGGCTTAAAGGATGTGACAACTGAATATATGAGCGGCAAAAGGCAGAAAAGTCCTGCTAATGTTAAGAATAGGAAATAAAATACATTACCTGCTCTTGACCTTGTAAATCTTTTGCTGAACTGCTTTTTACTGGGCTTGCGGAAGTGAAATTTTTTCTTCTTGCCTGCAACAGGAGTAGAAGTCTGAGCAATTTTAACATTTTCCATTTTCACACACTCCTACTTAGTAACAAGTTTCAGCAATTTTCCGACAATAGTCCTGAAAATGACCATCATTAACAGCAGAACTACCGAAATTGCCGAAGCATAGCCCATTTCAAATCTTGTACCGCCGACATCCGTCATATAAGATACTATCGTATCAACAGCGTACTCAACCGACGGATAGCCTGCCAGTGCCTGTGCAACAGCGCTTACTGAGAAGGCGCCGGATATCTGCATAACAGCCGAGAACAGCAACATACTCGACATTGAGGGCAGGGTTATGTATCTCAGCTCCTGCCAACGGTTCTTTATACCGTCTATAGCGCCCGCCTCGTAAATATCTCGGCTTATATTTTGCAGACCTGATATATTCGAGAGGAAGGAAACACCCATACTCTGCCAAACCTGAACGATAATTACAATTACAAGTATGTATTCAGACGTTTTCAGCCATTGGATAGGCTCGGTAATAATACCTATGGACAGGAGTAGGTTGTTGATATATCCGTAAGCGTCGCCGCTGAAAAGTACCTGCCAAACGAAGTAAGCGTTACCTACGAGTGACGGCGCATAGAACATGAAGGATAAAACTGTTCTGAGCCCTGAAGAGAACTCATTTACGAACCACGCCAAAACAAATGACATTAAAAAGCCTATAGGTCCTACGACAATCGCAATTACGAGTGTGTTTTTAAACACAATCGGAAATACATCGTCGGAAACGAACATACGCATATAGTTGTCAAAACCTACAAACTTCGGAAGCTGGATTGCATCGAAGTTGGTGAAGCTAAGAACAATTGAAGCTATTATCGGAATGATTACCATCGTTGCAAAGACAACCATAAACGGTATAACCATTAAAATCATCGGCCATTGTTCAGCAAAAGACCATTTTCGGCTTTTCTTTTTTAAAGATTTTTCTCTCATTACCGATTTCTCCTCAATTATTTGCGAATTCAAGATACTTGCGCTCTATTTCCGCATCTGCCGACGCAGACCAGTACGCCATAGCGTCCTTAGAATTCTGTTTTCCGTTGATAACCGACCAATAAGCCTGATCAACCGCGCGTAATAAATAATAGCTTCCGGGAACCTCGGGAATTTCCTTAGCAAGCTTCCACTGTTCGTTGATTACCGCTAACTGCTCATCGTTCCAATCCATTTTGTTAAGAGCCTCAACATTAGAGGTCTGGATTCGTCCGACCAAGCCCTGAATAGACTCAACACGCCTTGAATATTCGATAACAACATCGGTAGAGGTATACCATTTAAGGAACTCCCAAGCAGCCTCGGGATTATTGGTTTTCTTTACGATGGCGCAAGCGCCGCCGTCTACTGCCACCGCTCTGCTGCCCGTTTCATCATCAGCGGGAACAAGAGCCATTGAGTATTGACCCTGAATTTCAGGTGCCATCTGAACAAAGTTAAAATATGTTGCGTACCCTGCAACGCCAAGGGGCATAATACCCATTCTGAAACGGTTGTAGAAATCAGCGGATTTCTGTATCTTATAATTGGTATACATTTTAATCCAGTTGTCAAAAACGCTTATTGATGCGGGAGTATTAATAGCAGTAGCCGTTCCCTCATCGTTGTAGAAGGAGAGACCCTTCTGCAGCATAAGTGTGGGGTAAAGACCTGTACTGCCTATACCCGCATTACCCGCTAAAGCGGATGCGTACGGAATGAAGACTTCCATATTGTTTCGCTGGATTGTAACCGAAGCGTCCATAAACTCGGACCATGTCTGAGGAACGGAAATATTGAGCTTTTCAAGTATATCTGTTCTGTAGAACATAACATTGAAGGTCTGAGAGGTGGGGATTGCGTATGTCTTTCCCTTATAGGTATAAGGAATATCTGCACCATCCTGGAAACGCTTCATAACCTCGTCGTAATCGTCAAATTGCCTCAAATCGTATAGGGCGTTTCTTACGCCGTAGTTAACCGGCTGTGTACGGGGCATATTAAGCATAACATCCGGCACGTCATCCGCCAAAAGACCGTTGATAAGAGTAGCCTGAACGATTTTCAAATTAACCTTTACACCTGTTTTCGGTGTGAAGTCCTGCTTGATTAAGGTATCGATTGCGTTGGCCTGATCGCGTCCCAAACCTGTCCAAATCGTGATTGTGTTTTCATCGTCTTTCTCGTATCCGGAATCATATTCCGAAGAGAAGGAAGCCAAAAGACGAAGGAATCTGAACTTAAGTCCCCCAAAGAAGGAGGAGTCACCTTCATAATCCGAATCGGAGGGTACTACCGCCACATAGTCAAGAGCCAAGGGCATCTTCTTCATATCCTGCAGCCAGGTACTTGCAGAGCTGAAGTTGGAATAGAAGTTTGTAACATACTGATGAGCGGAGTAGGGCGACTTAAGCATCTTATCAATAACAAGAAGCATATTGTCAAGCGCTGCAGAAAGTTCGTTTGTATCGCCGCCGCTGTCTTCGGTTATGTCGTTATTAAGCTTTTCAAGCAGGTCGCGGTTTTGAGTCAAAGCTTCCTCTAAGTCGGGAATCTGTGTAAAGAGCTCATAATCGCGGTTAAGGTCAGGCGATGTTCCGGTAATCTTAATGATGTTAAGATATATCGAGTTAAGATTATTACATATCTCGCTTAATCTGTTGTAATAATCGGCGGTATTTGAACCGAGGGTTGCCGCCAATGTGAGGGTGTGCTCACCCTTGGCAAGCCACACATAATAAGGCTCCTCACCGTCGCCCAACTCATAGGTTTTCCAGCCTGTGGTATAATCAAATTTAAGCTCGCGGGCTTCAGAGAAGGGTGTATTACCGTCAACCATCAAATGCCTGTAAGAAGGACGGTTGATGTTGTCGCTCTGTTTATAGTGGAAAACAAACTTGTAAAGTCCGTCTTTTTCGGCATTAAAGCTCCAGGAAATCTGCTCGCCGGGGGTTTGCCAAGAGGTGCCTCCCATATAGTTAAGCATAATTCTCTTGGGGTCGGCGGGCTTAACATCGTTGTTGAGAGTATCCGATTTCGGAATAAGAGCGAAAGAGGTCTTGTTTACAGATTTTTCTGCCTGTAAAACCACCGTCTCAGCGCCGTTGGCAGCTTTGGTGTCATAATTCTTTATGTAGTCCTCATATGAAGTCTCTCTTCTCACCGGGGCAATCATTACTGTGTTAAGCTTAACACCGTCGCCTATCGCCGTGAGAGAAACAGTGTGAGCTCCGGCGGAAATGAAAAACTCATATGGTTTTATTTCAACGCCGGTATCATCATATGCGGGATATGTAAAGAAGCCGTCAACCATAACCTGCTTAGGAGTAAGCTGATTTCCCTTATCGTCCTCCGCGAAATCATTGGTTTCATTGTTCCAAGCAGTCGGGAAAGAGAGACTGCCCGCCTCTTCAAAGGGATATTCTCCGTCAAGCTTAATTCCGATATTAAGATTCGACTTGTTATCTTCAATAGCGGCATAAGAAAGGTAAATATTATATATGGAGTCGGAAGGAACGCTGAAATTATAATCAACCGCTTCATCGGCGCCAAGAATTATTGAACCGTCACCTTCGGCCCTAAGCGCGCTATCGGTGCAGGCAGAAAAATCAGAACCTTTAATTCTTACTCCATCGCTGACCGTGGATATCTCTGCGTTGCCTGTTTTGTATTCGGAATAAGCGACAGGAGCAGCGATGGCGCCCACCTGAGCCGTCATACAAACAGCCGCCAGTACCGACAGTATGAGTTGTAGATTTCGTTTAATCTTCATACGTTCCTCCTTGAGAAATTAAAATTCAGATTTACCGGTTCCGTCAGGTAAAATTATTCTCTTGTTGGTAACCTGCTCACTGCCGACCTGAATAAGATTATCCTTTTGGTTGGGATCGTGGTAAATTCTAATCCAATCCACAGCCATTTCTGCAGGATAGTCCGCATCAGCAGGAGCAAAGCCCGTACCGATATCTCCCGTTGACTGGGGAGAAATAGCGCCGTTACCGATAATAAACCACATCATCTGTTTTGATGCAACAAAGTTCGACATATCGGTGCCGTTTTCACTCTTTTTAGCCTTATCAAAATAGAAAGAGTCATATCTTGTTGCGAAATCATAACGGTCATATTCAACGCCGTCAAAATACCATGCCATATATGTATCTGTCCACTCAAAGGCATAGGTGTGGTATTGGTTGCTGAAGTTTTCGGGATGCGGAACCTTGTAAGGCGACCTGAAATCGTTCTGAGTGTGTTTGAGGTAAGAGCAGTCGTCTATAGTGTTGAGGTTATATACATCTTTCCACTTATCAAAGTTCTTCTGCTTACCTGTGGGTGAGTACCACTTATGAAGGTTCGGAACTATGGTGTTATAGCTACCGAAGGTCTCGATCATATCAATTTCTATCATATAATCGTAGATATCTTCTTTATGTTCCGCTCTCGTACACATCCAGAAGGCAGACCATACGGCACTGTTAAGGGGTATCTTTGCGCAAAGCTCAAGATAGCCGTAACGCCAACACATACCGTTGGTTGTATGCAGGCCGGGAGGAGTTGCATACTTGATTTCCTCATCATAAGGGTCGAACCAACGGCGGGTAGTCAGGTGTAACTCACCGTCATATACGCCTAACAATTCAGGGATGTTTGCACAATATGTATCGGTTCTTGTTTCTGCTGTTTCTATCGTCCAAATATCGCGGTTCAATGCAGTGCCTTCAAATTCCTCTGCAAAAACAAGATTGCTGTATTGAGAGGGAACATGAGAGCTGCGGTCGGAATGGTCGACGTCAGGTTCCTTTTTAAGGTCTTCACCCTCGTCTTCTTCCTCGTCCTTGTCCTCTTCCTCTTCCTCTTCTTCCTCATCCTCGTCGTCCTCGTCATAAACGAAATTATCATCGTCATCGTCGCCTGAAGATTCAGTGTTAGAAGAATCCGGTTTTTTAACTACAACTACCTTCTTCTTCTTCTTTTTAGAAGCGGTTGCGGTATCCTCACCGCAGGAGGCAAGAAGCATAAGGATTGCTAAAACAAGGCACGCAAGTCTTACGGCAAGCCCTTTTTTGCTTATGTCTTCGTTCTTAAAAAATTTCATACCAAACACCTTTCTAATATTTTTTTGAAAATTTAGTTTGTTATTTTACACAATAAGTATCGTGCAATCTCGCACACTAATTATATATTTTTTCTAACAAGCTTTCAAGAAAAAAAGAGCCATAAAAGTAGAACAAAAGCGCTGTTTTTATCATTTTGCACAAATTCAGTTGTTGCGTTTTAACTTTTTATACACTATATATAGATTTTAATGCGGAATGCGGAATGACACATAGGTCATTCCCTACGAAAACCCAATTAACCGCCGTAGGGAACGACCTTAAGTGTCGTTCCGTTAATCCAGATAGCAGACGGCAGATGTCAGACAACAGACTGCGGGAGCAAGCCCCGCCCTACTTTGTGTAATTTGCCTCCCAAGCCTTACGGGAGGTGCCGAGGAACGAGGCGGAGGGATTCGAATTTTAGACACTAGATGTTAGACGGTAGATACTAGATTCGGGCTGTCAAGGATGCCAGCCCCTACGCATATTCAATTTGCCCTTGTAGGGACAGGCGTCCCCGACTGTCCGTTTTTTAGATGTTAGACGGGACGATTTTTGTCTTTCCCCTGTCACGGGCGGTCAATTTACTCATACTGTAGGGGAGGGTCTCTGTGCCCTCCCGTTAAGTCGCAAAAAAACCATCGGGAGGGCACGGAGACCCTCCCCTACGGTGGTTCATTTTAGCCTACCAAGCCTTACGGGAGGTGGCTGAGCGTAACGAAGTCGGAGGGATTCGGTAAGGTTAGACTTTAGACCGTATCTCCCTCAGATAATAAATAATAAATAATAGATAATAAATAATAGATTATATCCCCCAGTCACCTATCGGTGACAGCCCCCGTGAGGCTTGCGGGGCCTTGTTTCTTTAGCCTCCCTTGCCCTTAGCCTCCCTTGTCTAAAGGGAGGTGCCGAGGAACGAGGCGGAGGGATTCCAAATCTCTAATCTCTAATCTCTAATTCCAAATCCCTAATTCCAAATCCATAATTCCGAATTCCGAATTCCGAATTCCGAATTAAAAATTCCCCACCCCACCGTATAACGGTGAGATAGGGAAAAGGTTAATAAACTTATTCTATTCCTATATAATGCCTACGGTTTATTGCGGAAGATCGCCGTAGTAAATACTGCCCTTTTCGTCCTGATAAAGGCGAACATAGTCTATTACATAGTTTTTGGGGAGCTTTGCCTTGTTATCGACAGTGCTGCTGTCAATCCATGTATCTTCAGTTAGCCAGCTTTCCTGCGCACTTGTAACAACCCCGTTGCCGAATCTCAAAAAGAAGTAATGGTCGTAGCCATATTTTCCGTTGCTGGTATTCCACCCGTCTTTTCCGCCGTCCCACCAGGGATCGTCTCCCGCTACCTCGGCATAGGCTACTCCGTCAACAAAATATGCTATCTTTTCTTGGGAAATGAGGACTCCGTATGTATGGTACTCGCCATCATTGACATACCTGTTATTTCCTTCTCCGTCGGTTCCTAAAGGATTGTTATTGCCGCTTGCCTGATTATAGCTTTCATACTTTTTCTTACTGGGATTATAGTACCAGGTATGAAGATTAGGCACCAATGTTTTGCTGCCGAAGGCTTCAAAAATATCAATTTCGAGATCGTAATTCGCGGCAATATCAGGTTCAATTTTTCTGCTGTTCGCCAGCCAGAAGGACGGCCACATCGGCGCTTCGGCAGGAACCATAGCCCTCATTTCAAGATAACCGTACTTAAACGCCATACGGTTGTCGGTAATAAGGTCACCGGGTATGGTGACGGTGCCGTCACTCTCGCACTTGGTAGACAATACCGCGTTGTCTTTATATACATACAGGTTGTTACTGCCGGTGGTATATTTAATAAGTTCGGTACCCTCGCGGTCTGTCTCCTGCGCCCATTTTGAATTATCAAGCGTATCGGAATTGAAGTCGTCATACCAGGTAAGCTTGTATTTGCTTGTATCAATAGTATTGCCTCTCTTGTCAGTGAGGTTAAGCTTAGTTAGCACTTGCTTGTTGAAAAATTTAGAATTATTCTCAACAATGTAGTCAACAAGCTCCCGTGCCGCTTTTGCCGCCTGAACCTTGCTGGGGTGGCCGTCATGACCGCTTCTGCCCTCGGTTAAGCCTGTAAATTGATAAACATTATTTTTATTATCAAGCTCAGCTATTGCCGCGGCAGTATAATCACTACACGCTTTACCCATAAGTCCGGTTGCCCAAAGGATTTTTACATCTTCACCGTAAGATCTTCTTACCAAGGCTATTAAATCTTTAGCAGCAGTTTTATAATTTTCGGCATCTAATGATGCTCCTTTAAAAGCATCATTTGTACCGAGATTGATCACAACCAAATCAGGTACTCTGGCGGTATTGAAATCATAGTTCACGTTTCTGCTTCTTGAAGCGTATTTGAAATATTTTTCCATTTGGTAAAGATTGTCCTGACCGGATACCGCTATACCGCTAAAGGATACAAGGGAATAATCGGCATTAAGGGTTGTTGCCGCAAGGTAGGCGTAGGAATTGGTGGCGTCTTCACAGACAGAATTTTCACCATACTGCTCATTACATACGCCTGTCTGGGTATCAAGTACAGTCAAATCGTCATCGGCGGCAAGGTATTTATGAAGTGAGCCTAAGCCGCAGGTGATGGAGTCGCCTAAAAATTCAATATAAAGGTCCTTATCAGCTATCTTTTCGCCGATTCTTCCGGCGTAGCCCAAATCAAGGGAGAGGGCGGTGTAGCTGCCGTACTTTTCCTCGGTTTCGCGGACAAGCTTTACCGAGGTGGTTTTGTTAAAGTCAAGCCCCTCTGCTACAAGCACCTTGCTTTCGCCGGGTTCAACTTTAAGGCGCTTAGCTTGGCGGCCGCCGTTAATATAGACCGTAAAATAAAGGGAGCCCGTTTTCCTACAGTCATAATTGCCGGTTAAATAAATCCGAGTTGCGCCGATTGAGGTGAATTCAATAGAAGAAGCGCTGTGATCAAGCGCAACGCCTGCGTCTAATACAGCGCTTCTTCCTAACACCTTAACATTTGTACTGTTAAGTTCAATCGGCTCTACTGAAAAACCGATAAGTCATTCAAAATATACTTCTTAAGAGCGGTAAAGTCCATACCGTTGATCTCTCTGTCGTTATTAACATCAGAAGCATAGATGTTAATATCAACACCCATACCAAGCTCAAGCTTCTTAAGTGTTACAAGGTCGCAAACATCAACTGCAGCATTAGCGTCGCCATTTGCATTACCGAGCTTGGAGAATTTGGCTAATACAGCGCTCAAGCCTGCAGCTTTCATTGCCTCTAAGTTTGAAGAATCTGTTACGCCTGCGGGAGCTTTTTCTCCGTTTTCTGTATCGTACACCTTGGTGGTATAGCAACCGTCATATATAACGGGGCCATCTGCTTTTTCAGCAGCAAGAGCATATTCACCTGAATAGTAAGAGTTTTTAATAACAAGATGGCTGGCTGTTGAGCTGTAAGTTATACCCTTGGCAATGATCGGTTTACCGAAAAATGCTGCGGGTTTAGTGTCAGCATGTGTTGTTGACATTTTAGCGGCAACATAGCAGCCCTCAACATTGACAGTTCCTGTGTGATTGGCACCATCGTCATTAAGCCCACCTATTAACGGTGAACCGTAACCGGCTGTGATAAATTCAACAGTTTCATCTATAACACAATTTCTTACATTTCTATTTTGCCAAATCTGACCGACTAACACGCCGTGACCGCCATCGTATCCTGTATTTTTAACATAAGATTTTGAGATTCTTAGGTTAGAAATAGTACCGCCAACAAAACGGGGAATTAAACCGGTAAAGTAAAGATTGCTATTAATATACAAACCGTAGATCGTATGACCGTTGCCGTCAACAGTTCCCCAGAAATTGGTGTTAGCACCGACAACAGCAGACCACTCATTTGGGGTATTATTATACCATTCAGAATCCGATACATCATTAAGATAAATATCATCAGTCAGCTTATAATATCCGCTTGAACCCTTGCTAACAAGATAAGCTAACTGTTCAGCGGTGGAAATCTCGTAAGCAGTAGCCGCAGACTGTCCGTTTCCGCCGTCATAGGTAACTGTTTCGGGTACTGTGCCGTCCCATACATTCCACAATTTGGTGGCGTTTACTTTTTCAATATCGCCAAAGCGAAGCTGAGGTGTTTTGCCGGCTTCTGTATACCAAACATTGTTGAAATCAAAAGCGTTCATATATACCTTTGCCTTTGCGCCTGTCATCTCAGCCAAAGTGCGTTTGGTTACACCTGTACCGGTATTGCGCACATTTGATAGTTTTTCACTTGTAGTATAGCAGTTCTCAAATTTAACAGGCTGCGTTCCGTCTGGTTTTTCAACAACTAACTGATTAGCGCCTACATAATAGGAATTTTTAATAATAAGATGGCTGGTTGTAGTATAGTCCAAACCCTTTGTATTGTCATAATAAGCTCCAAGAAATGCACGGGGGTTATTGTTTCCTGAAGTTATATTAGCGCCAACATAGCAATTTTCAACAGTAACGGGTACTGTTATATCACCCTGTATTCCGCCTATTACTGCTGCACCGCCATTAGCTGCTTTGGCCTTTACGGTATCATCGATAACGACATTCTTTACTGTTGTATTGCCCCAGGAATGTCCGACTAATACTCCGTGAGAACCGCTCCAGCTTGTAGCATTAACATAAGCCTTTGAGATTCTTAAATCCTCAACACTTGCGCCGTCACCAAAACGGTAAATCAAGCCGCTATAATAATAATCACCATCGATATACAAGCCGTAAACCGTTTTGCCGTTGCCGTGAATATGTCCATAGAACAGACGGCCACTGCACTCGTCATCGTTATCGGCAAGTCCTCTCCACGCATTGATATTAGCAGAATTATACCACTCACCTGCTGACACATTATTAAGATAAATATCATTTAACAATTTATAATGTGCGCCGCCGGGGATAGAATTAGTAGTATTCCAGTTGGCTTTAATGAGCATATAAGCGAACTGTTCGGGGGTGGAAATGAGATAAGGCTCTGCCGCTGTACCGTTACCGCCGGCATAGGGGTGGGTAGCGCCATCGTCGGGAATTGTTGCTAATGTGCCGTCCCAGATATCAAGTGCAGCCGGTTCTTCCCCTTCTGCAAATACCGAGAATGTATTTAACATCATAGCAGATGCCAAAACAGCGAGTGATAAAACAATCGCTAACACATGTTTTGAAATGCTTTTAATTTTCATATCAATCACCTTTCTGAAATTGATTTTTTTGCAAAATACGGCTTGTGCCCTTACACAAGTGCTATCGTGCAATGATACATTTAGATTATATATTTTTGATAACCTTTTTTCAAGAAAAAAATAGTCGAAAAAGTAGAACAAAAACGCTGATTTTATTATTATGCACAAATTTAATTATTGGGTTTAAATAATTTGTATACTATATATAGATTCAATTCGGAATGCGGAATTATCCTCCTTTGTCTCACGGGAATCCCCTCGCCAACCTGACGGTCGGCCCTCTCCCCTTTAGGCAAGGGGCGCTTTGGTTTGAATTGCCTCCCTTGTCTAAAGGGAGGTGCCGAGGAACGAGGCGGAGGGATTCGGTAAGGTTAGACTGTAGACCGTATCTCCCTCAGATAATAAATAATAGATAATAGATAATAAATAATAGATTGTATCCCCCAGTCACGGCTTCGCCGTGCCAGCCCCCTTTAGGCAAGGGGGCCTTCAAATGTAAGCACCCGCAAGGCAAGGGGGCCTTTATGTGGGTGAGCCTCCCTTGCCTAAAGGGAGGTGCCGAGGAACGAGGCGGAGGGATTCTATCGGCGGAGGGATTCTATCGGTGGAGGGATTCTTTAACCACCCAATCAATACACTCGCAAACCCCTCTGAAATTATTATTAACCTCATTATTAGGTATGCGAATTACCGTTAAATTTCTGCTTTCGATTTTTTCTGTTCGGATTTTATCCTTAAGCAAACCTTTTTCCTCGTAATGCTGTGAACCGTCAAGCTCCACAATCAGGCGGGCTTGGTGACAGTAGAAATCTGCAATGTAGTTATCTATTACCTTTTGCCGCAGAAATCGTACCGGATAGGAACGCAGAAAGTCATACCACAAATGCCGCTCTTCCTTTGTCATATTTTTCCGCAGGGCTCTTGCGTTATCGGTAAGCTTTGGATTATGCTTGCGTTCCGTAATGTATCACCTCGGTTTAGATGTTAGTCGGTAGATTATATCCCCCAGTCACGGCTTCGCCGTGCCAGCCCCCTTTAGGCAAGGGGGCCTTCAAATGTAAGCACCCGCAAGGCAAGGGGGCCTTTATGTGGGTGAGCCTCCCTTGTCTAAAGGGAGGGGGACCGCTTGCGGTGGTGGGATTCGAATTGGGGTTCTGCTAATTTGTATCCCCCAGTCACAGGAATCCCCTCGCCAACCTGACGGTCGGCCCTCTCCCCTTTAGGCAAGGGGCGCTTTAAATTAGGCAAGGGGGCCTATTTTTAGATAAAGTCGCTACAAGGCAAGGGGCATTTGCTTATTTCAATCGGCTGAAATACATATACATTCCTGCGGTCCAGCCCATCATTCTCGGGGCGTTGTAGTCCTCGTTGGCGACAGTTCCGTCAAGTCCGTTGTACTTTTCCCAAAGGTTGCCGGTCTTCTCGAAGCTCTCGTCCAAGAGCATTATATAGGTATCGGCTACCTTTTTGGCTAAATCGTCATAGCCGTAGTTTTTACATGCCACATACGCTATGTACTGAAGGGGCGGCCAGATATTGGGGTAATCCCACTGGAGCGCGTAATTATACTCGCCGGGAACGCAGGGGCTTACGCCGTATTTTAACATCAGCTTATCCCTTAACAGCTCCATTTCCTTTTCGGCAGAATCAAGCATTCCCACAAACAGCGGGTAAATTGAGGCAAAGGAAACTACGGGGCTTAATTTTTGCTCCTTATAATTATAATCAAGCAATACTCCGCTTTCCTTATCATACATTAATTCAAGCATTTTTGCCTTGCGCTGTGCCGCACGCTCGTTCCAAAGGTCTTCTTCGCCATTTTCAAGCACAGAAGCGAACTTTGCCATCGCCTTTTCAAGGCCGTAAAGCAGAGAATTAAGGTCAACGGGGTTATAAAACTCGCCCGCGTTCTCGAAACGGGAGTTGCAGTCCCAGCCGCTCTCGCACATTGTGAAAATAGTATGGGCGGCGTTTACCCTATCCTCCTCGTCCTTGAACTCGTAGCCCTTAAAGCGCTGTGTGAAATAATGGGACATTCTCGCGATCTTGTCCTCACTGTAGCCCTTATGGGGTCCGTAGATATTAAGCCCGTTAGGTGCTATTCTTTCGGTCTGCCAGAATTTGTACTCGGTGGTTAAGGCTTTATAGCTTTCCTTAAGCCAGTCCTTATCACCCGTTACATCAAAAACATCCTCCACCATCTTGAAATAAAATGGGGGCTGGCTTTGTTGATTCTCAAGCATATTTGTGGTGTTGGCGTTGAGCATATAGCCGTATTTATTAATTATGTATGCCATATTGTCGGCATTGTTCTTCGCCTGTTCCACATCGCCCGCCGCTATAAGACCCACATTTGTAAAGTATGTATCCCAATAAAAGAATTCTATAAACAGCTCGTTTGCGCAGGGGGTGGTGTAGGGATAAGGCAGACCCATAATGCGGCCCTCATCCTCAGTTTTGTGTTTTACCGTATCGCAGAAATATTTTTCTATAAATTCGCTTACCTTTGACATAGTTTTTTCTCCTTTTAGATGTTAGACGGTAGACCGTATCCCCCAGTCTCGCTCCGCTCGACAGCCCCCTTTAGGCAAGGGGGCCTATTTTTAGATAAAGTCGCTACAAGGCAAGGGGGCCTTTATGTGGGTGAGCCTCCCTTGCCTAAAGGGAGGTGGCAGCCGTAGGCTGACGGAGGGATTCGGTCAGGCTTTGATTAAATTGTATTCACCGCTTGCAAGGGGCTTTTCTGATAAGCCGTCGGCAAATTTATAACCGTCGGTGGCGGCAATTTTACCGTGGAGTTTTTCTGCCGCTTCAACCTTTAATTTAACGGCGTTATTACCCGTGCGGTTCCAAGCGACCGCGATTCTGCCGTTCGGTGTATCCTGATAAGCGTTTACGCTGTCAAGCTTTTCGGGGAACATCGGCTTAACATCAACATTTGTGACATCCCTTAAGGTGGGGTTGATTCTAATTCCCGCAAGGTAGGTGTAGAACCAGGCGGAAACATCGCCCCAGAAGTGATGGTTAAGGGACGAAACCGTGCCGCCCTCGGGCTGGAACTCCTCCCAAAGGGTGGTGGCGCCCCGCTTAATCCAGTTGCCGTAGGACGGGAAATCGGGACGGGTTATCATATTATAAGCCAAATCAACCTTGCCCTTTTCCGCCAGCACGCGGAAGATCGCCTTGCCGCCTAAAACGCCGGTGTTAAAATGACCGTCCGCATCGTCTATATATTTAAGCAATACATCAAAGGCTTTTTTCTCCTCTTCCTCAGTCAACATTCCGTAGAATATCGCCATAGCCTGACCTGTCTGTGTCTCGCCCGAAACAACGCCTGTTTCTTTATCATACAGATGCTCTTTAAAGGCGGTCTTAAAGCCCTCTGCCAGTGAAAGTGCAAACTGCTTTTGCGGCTCTTTGCCGAGAACATCATAGAAAAACGCCGCTTTTTGTGCAATATCATAGGAAAGAATTGTGCCTGTTACCGCGTGGGGGGTGGGGAAATTCCAAACCGCGCGTCCCGGAGGCGCCCAGTCGCCGAGACCGAATGTAATGAAGCCCTCTTCGGTACGCATTTCGTACAGATAATTGAGATAACGCATAAGAGGTACGGAAAGCTCCTCTAAAATCTCCTTATCTCCCCTATATACATATGTATAGTACGGAAGATTTACAATTACATTGTCCCACGCGGGGCCGTTGTTATTCTTATAGCCGAAGGTTACGGTGGGAACAACGCTGGGCAGGTCGCCCTTATCCCCCAACGCCTTATAAATATTGTGCAGCCATTCCTTAAAGCACTTTTCGGGGCGGAAATTTATAATCAGCTGCTCCGCCGAGTCGGACGCGTCCCCCGTCCAGCCGTTCTTCTCTCTCTGGGGGCAGTCGGTGGGGAAATAGTTGAAGTTTGAAATATCCGAGCGGACGGTTGCCTCCTCAATTTTATTCACAACCTCGTCCGAGCAGGTGAACCCGCCCGCGGGGGTGCTAAGGGAGCTCATTTTAAGGTAGGTGAGCAAATCCGCAGTCGCCTGTTCCTCGGTTATTCCCTCAACATAAACATACTGAAAGCCGTTGTAAATAAAGCTCGGTGTGTGGGTCTGCTTACCGTCCTTACAGGTGTAAACGCTTTTCTGAATAAACTCGTTTCGCTCCGCGCCCATATGAGCAAAGACAATATTTTCGCGGGTGAAGACGCCGTCCTTGAGCCATTCGCCGTAATAAAGGGTGATTTTCTGCCCCGCCTTGCCGTCAACCGAAAGCCTGCAAACGCCCGAATTATTTTCCCCGAAATCGTAAAGCCAGCCGTTTAGATGGCGGGTGACCGATACGGGCTTAATCTCGCCGTAAACACGGACGGGGTCGGCGGCGCAGAGCCTTTTTTCGCCCCGGGGAGCCTTTACCTTTATTGCGTTTTTAAGCTCGCTGTCGTCAAAACCGACAGAATGGAAATCGGGCTTTTCTTGCCGTGCGTCATAATACTCGCCGCAGCGGAAATCGTCAAACAATATGGGTGACGGGCAGACCTTGAAGCTTTCATCGCTTTCAAACTCGGTCACGGTTTCGTCCTCTGCGGTAAGGGTAAGCTTCATTGCGAATTTCGGAGCGCCTCTCCACGGCGCTTTATCGAAGCCCCACACATAACCGCCCGCATTGTTCTGAAAGCCGTTTCCCAGCAGTACCGCCACAACATTTTCGCCCTCTGCCACAAGCTCGGTTACATCGTAGCTGTCATAATAAACGATATGGTCGGGATTGCTGATATAGGGCGCAAGCTCGCCCTTTGTTATATCCCTGCCGTTAAGGAAAAGCTTATAAAAGCCCGCCGCGCCTATAACAATTTCCGCCTTGGCGGTCTTCCCTGCCGTAAACCTCTTTCTGAAAAAGGGAGCGGGTACAAAATGCTCTAAATCTGTATAATCATAACCTGCGGCAATAAAATTAACGGGAAAATCCATAATTAAAACTCCTTTTTGCCGAAGCGCTGAAAGCTTAGTTCAAAATCTTTACCCTCGGGTGAAATTCTGTAGCCGTTTTCCTCGCCCGATACCTTGCAGGACAATTCCAGTCCGTAAGACATAGATTCGTGCTCATATTTAACCGAGGAACCGCCGATTTCCTCTATCTTTGTGTTGCGAAGCTCCTTATACTTAAAGAGCATATCGTAGGACGCGCTTGGAAGCTCAAAGCGCACCTTTTCCTCATCGCACAGGCAGACCGCCTTTTCGCCCTCAAGCTCGAAGGTGATTTTAAGGGTGGTATCATTTACAGCTTCGGAAGACAAGAGCTTACCCTCAACCTTTTCATTGGTGCCGCGCTTTACAAAGTAGAGACCCGAAAGCTCGCCGTCCCCGCGCCAGAGGTAGCCGTCAATAATCGGGAGCGCATCAAAGGTGGCATCATCGCCGGGGGCGGGGATTTCTAAATATCTATCCTGATAATTCTCATCGAAAAGGTTAATATCTCTTACGCAGATTTTTCCGTTTTCGTTGTGCATATCAAAGCGGTAATTTTTGCAGTTGTACCATACGGTCTGTCTTTGGTTCTCCTCCTGCCAATCGGTAAGGGCGGTAATCGAGGTGGCGGGGGTGGTATCGAAAGTCTCTGAGAACCAGATTCCCGTATCCCTTAGGGTCATAACCTCCCATTTGCCTTCCTTCATACCCTCGTATACCTTATCCATCTGCATTTTAAGGGCTACGCCGAAGCTGTCCCAGCCAAAGGAGTTTTCCTGACCTGTCTGTGTATAGGAGAAAGCCATTCCCTCTGCGCCGTAGTGGGAATCAAGATACCAGTCAACCCACTTTTCGTCCTGACCCAGCCGCCACGCGGGCTCTAAGGTTGGGACGGTTCTGAAGTTTCCGTACAGCTGTAAATCGTACTCGTAAATCGGGTCGGGGCCCAACATTCTGAAAAGGGGTACGTTGGTCTGCTCCTCCTTGGACTGGGCGGGCATAAACATATTCTTTTTGCTGGGGTAATAGCCCTGATTGTAATATCCGCCCCATAAGGTGTAGCCGTCTGTGCCGTACTGCTCACGGCAGAAGCAAACCGCCTTAACATCGTATTTCTCTTTCATATAGTTGATTGAGTGGGTATCTATAACCCAAGCGCCTACCGAGGCGGGATAATAGCCGAACACCGATTTAAAGCGGTTCATCAGCTCATCAATAATTTTTTCGCGGTCGGGCTGATTGTAGCCTAAGAGCATACCGGGGTTTACGTGCCAGGTCCAATCGTGCTCCTCATTCCACTTAAGCCCCGCATTTTCCACCGCCTGCCTTGAAAGCTCAAGCCAAAGGCCAACCTCCATATTGGGGTCCTTGTTTTCAAGCAGCGGGGTGGTATAATCGGGATTGATAAGTGCATCATAAAGCAGGGAAATCGTATAGGGCATAGGATATTGTTTGCAAAGCTCAAGGGTGTTGATAAAGGTTTGGTGCAGCATTTCGTGGGTAAAGCGCCAATCCTCGCCGCGGATAAAGTTTACAATGTTTACGATTTTTTTAGTTTTCATTACGGTCAGTCCTTTCAGGCGTTCATTTTTGTTCAGAATAGGTGAAACCCTTTTTGCAGGCATCAATAAGCTCGGAAAGAGAGCCTGTTGCAAGACCTATGCAGGTATCGGCACCGCCGTAATATATCCGTATAGTGTCGGTTTCCTCATCGGCTATCGCGCCACAGGGGAAAACAACATTGTCAACTCTGCCCTTAATTTCATAGGGCTCATTGGGGGTTAAAATGCAGTCCTTTGCAATACCGATTATTTTTGACGGGTCGTTAAGGTCAAGCAGCATTGCACCGATTGAATAGCAGAATTCACGGTTTTCCTTGTAAACGCCGTGGATTATTTCAAGCCAGCCGTCCTTTGTCTTTATCGGAGGTGTAGGACCTACCTTATAATTTGCATAGGAAAGGGGCGGGTAAAGCAGAGGGCGGTGCTTGCCCCAATAAATCATATCGGGTGAATATGAAATCCAAATTCCGCCGACCGTCCTATCGTCCAGACTATCACCGCCTTTATTCTCGAGGGATACAATATTATACGGTCTGTCAAGGCGTACATACTGGCCGTTTATTTTCTCCGGGAAAAGGCAGGGAACGCGGTTTGAAGGCAAAGCAATACACTCAACAAACTCTACCGTCTTAAAATCCTTGGTTTTTTCAAGAATAGCTGCCGGGCCTGCGGGCGCATCGCTAGGTAAGCAGTGAACCTGTGCGGGACGGACAATATAATATGTATCATCAATCTTTGTAACTCTGGGGTCTATAACCCAACAATCAAAGTTACCGAAGCTTTCGTCGACCCAATCACGCTTATCGCAAAGCGGCTCTTTTTCTATTTCAAAATGAATACCGTCATCGCTTCGTGCTACATGGATACCCGTAATACTTCCGTTAGGCTTTCTGTCTTGGTATATTGCCGCAATAAGCAATATTGTCTGCCCGTTATACATAGTCTGCCCGCAGTTGAATACCGCGCGGGCGGGAACGGGAAAATCCTCTAATGTAATTATAGGATTTTTCTCATAGCGGTGCATAATGTTTTCGGGACCTCTGAATTTTTCAATCATTTGTTTCACCATATCTTTCTTGATATTTTCAGCATATATTATATGCTTTTAATTACTTTTCAAAATGGAAATGCTTAATTTCAGCCGTCATTCAACACGCCTATAGACCGCCGTAATCGACTGATTTTCGCGGTTGTTTACAAAATGCCGGCCTATATTCATAAGATAATCGCCGCCGAAGCGCTTATCCGTGCCTTCAAGTGCGTAGATCGCGTTTTCATCAAGTCCGCAAAGCTTGATATACTCGTCCGGCGCGTTAGGTGTTGCGCGGTTACAGTTCACCGTTAAAATTACGGTGTTTTTGTCCTCCGAAATAAACTCGATAGCGCAAACATCGCTCTCAAAGGGGGATTTTAAGCGGTAGCAGTCGCCCTTGTGGAAAACCTCGCCTAATTCGCGGTAGGTTTTTATCGCCCTTTCGGCGGTTTTGAGCTCCTCCTCGGTGCATTTGTTAAGGTCAAGTTCAAAGCCGAACTGCCCCGCCATAGCGACATTGCACCGCATATCAAAGCTCGTAATCCTGCCCACCTGATGGTTAGGCACCGCCGAAACATGAGCGCCCATTGAGCTAAAGGGGTAAACAATGCTTGTGCCGTACTGGATTTTAAGGCGTTCCACCGCGTCGCTGTCATCGCTCGTCCAGGTCTGGGGCATATAGTAAAGCATACCCGCGTCAAACCTCGAGCCGCCGCTTGAACAGCTTTCAAAAAGCACATTCGGGAAACGCTGCGTCAATGTTTCAAGCACCCTGTAAAGTCCTAAAATATAGCGGTGCATTACCTCGCCCTGATGTTCGCCATCCCAAAAAGCAGAGCCCGGCTCTGACATACAGCGGTTCATATCCCACTTTATGTACTCTATATTGGCGCGGCTTAAAATACCGCTTAGGGTGTCTATAATATAATCGCACACATCATCCCGCGAAAAGTCAAGGGTTAACTGATTTCTTGCCTGTGACGGTTTTCTTCCCTTGGTATGAAGAATCCAGTCGGGGTGGTTTTTGTAAAGCTCGGTGCCGGGGTTTACCATTTCAGGCTCAAACCACAGCCCGAACCGCATACCGAGGGCGTTTATACGCTTTGCGAGCCCCTCTAAACCGTTCGGCAGTCGGTCGCGGTTTTCGTACCAGTCGCCGAGTCCGTTTTTATCGTCAATTCGGGAGCTGAACCAGCCGTCATCCAGCACCATTGTGTCTATTCCGATTTTAGCGGCTTTTTCGGCTATCTCGACTATTTTATCCTCGTTAAAATCAAAGTAGGTGGCTTCCCAGTTATTTATAAGCACAAAGCGCTCGGTGTCCCTAAACCTGCCTCTGCAAAGGCGGGTACGGTAAAGCTTGTGGTAAATTCTCGACATTTCGCCTATTCCCTTTGCGGAGTAAACCAGCACCGCCTCGGGGGTCCTAAAGCTGTCCCCCTTTTCTAAAACAAACTGAAAATTGGTGGGATTAATTCCTATATAGGCGCGCAGGCCGTTAAAGGGATTGGACTCCGCTCCCGCCGTAAAGTTACCGCTGTAAACCAGATTAAAGCCGTAAACATTGCCGTGATTTTCATCGGCGTTTTTATCGCACAGGGCGATAAAGGGATTGTGAAACATATTACTGCAGCCGTAACGGCTGTTTATACCCTGATTGCCCGCTACAATCGGCTGTCTTACAACAGAGCGCTCCCGCATCCACGCGCCGTCAAGGTGGAGTATTTCCCGCTCGGGACTGCCGTAAAAATCCACAGTCGCGCTCATTGCAGAGTCAAGGAGCAGCCTTTCTCCCCTATTTACAATCTTTGTACTGCGGGTAATCGCGTCAAAGTCCTCAAACACCGAATAGGAAAGGAAAACATCTACATTCTGGTAGGTATCCTCAAGGTGTATTGTAAGGGTCTCGACCTTATCCCCCTCCTCGCAGTAGGTTGCGGGAAGTCCCTCTAAGGCGGGCTTGCCGTCAATTATCTCATAACCCTTATATGTAAGGTTCGATACTCTGCTGCCGTCCGCAAATCTGAACTCGGCGGAGGGGATACGCATATCCGCGTTGCCGAAGACCGAGTACTCAAAGGGAACAATATCGGAATTGCCGCCCTGTAAATCCACCGCTTCAAAACCTCTTCTTTTATAATCGCCTAAGTCGGTTTTATTAAGCGGGTTTACAAGCCTTTTACCCCAGTAGCGGTGGAGTAGCTTTTCCCCGTTCCAAACCCCCATGGCATAGGTTGTGCTTTTGGTGTTAAGATAAAAAATTTCGTTCTCTTTATCAAACTTAATCATAGGTTTTCCTTTCTGAAATCAAACCGGTATTAATTCATTTATCCAACGGTAGAAAATTTAAAATAATCTAAATTATCGATCACGCACTTTGAAAACAGCCGTTCCATTGCAAGCCCGATCATCGAATATCCCATCGCTGTGGGATGACCGCTGACCATATAATTTTTATACGCTTCACTTGAAAAGAAGTCATCGTCATAAGGGGAAATACAGGGTATACCGTAATGCCTTGCAATATCCTCAATAGCGCTGTCATAGTTCAGCTTTTTGGGGTTGCCTGTCATTATTTTGACCATAATCAGCCTTGCCTTTGGTGCGTGGTTTTTTACCTGCGCAATAATTTTACCGTAACAGCCGTAAAAGGTGTCCGCATTTTTCGTAAAATCATCATCGTGTATATCGTCAATGGTTCCAAGCTCAAAATCATTGTTCGAATCATTAATTCCAAGTGCGAAAAAGTATGCGTCATTAGGCACGGAATTCAGAACATCCGTCATTCTGCCCGCCAAATAGCTTTTGGTGGTCGCGCCGCCCTGACCGTATTTGCTAAAGGGAACTCCCGCTCTTTTACACAATGTTCCGACCCACGACTGAGCTACAACATCAATCCATTTGCCCTCTGAATTTTCGACAGAAGCCGCAGTGTAGCTGTCGCCGATTGCTCCGACAGAACCGAACATATTTACCGATGCATAAATACAATGATTATCCATTTTGTTGCCTCCATACAGTACTACAAGCGCATTATACCCTATTATATTGGAATTTTCAAGCAAAAAAGCGTATTTTATCCTTGAAAATTTAGTATTTTTTTACTATGTCCGATAATATATAAAAAAGGGGGCTGTCTTACCTTAATCGTTAAGACAGTCCCTTATTAAAGTAAATATCAATCATTCTCAAATATAATTGTGGAAACAGAATTCGGCAGAGCTTCGATATACCACCATTTGCCGAACTTATAATACTGCAGCTGGCGTTTTTCGCCGTTGGGGTTTGTTACAATAAGCACAAAGGAGCCGTCGGGATTAGAAGCGGCGCATATTTCCACGGGCTTCGGCATATTCGGGAAACCGAACAAGCCGTTTCCTTTGCGGGAGGTTTCGGCGGCAAATATCTTAGCTCCCCTTTTAATATACTTAGAAAAATGACCGAAAGCACGGTATTGACCGCTGTAGCTAAGTTCTCCGCTTAAACTGTTGCGGGTAGCGAGTCCCCCGCAGAAGAAGGGCCCTATATTCGGTCCGCCCACCTCGTCAAGCATTAAATTCCAGCCCGTAAAGGTAGTACAGCCATGCTTTAAGGCCTTGGACATCACGGTTCCCCATTTGCACCAATCGGTTGCGTAGTTGTCGTAAAGTCGCGGCCCGCCCTCGGTGAAATGATATTCGAGGGAGGGATATTTAAGTCTTACATTATCAATATCCTCGGGAGCGCCGTCGTAATAGTGGAAGGCCACGCCGTCACAGCTTTCCGAAAGCTCGGGGTGATTTTCAAGCTGCCATATCACCTTTCGCCAGGAGCTGAAATTATGGTCGTGCATCCAAACCTTAGTATCAACACCCTTTTCCTCAAGCTTTTTCTTAAGGGTGACAATGAATTTCGCCTCGATATCGGGGTGCCAGATACAGGCGGGCATTTTACCCGACTGGTCGGTTTCGGTCTCGTTTTGCGCGGTAAGGGCGGAAATTTTAATTCCCCGCTTTTCGTACTCCTCTGTAAAGCGGATAATATAATCGGCGTAGCAGTCTATAAACTCCGCGCGCATATATCCCCCGCACATCGAGCCGCCCGTCTTCATCCAGCCGGGAGGAGACCAGGGAGAGGCAAAAACATACATATCGGGTCTGACCTTCAGCACCTCTTTAATCATCGGAACGATATAATCATCATCCCGCCCGACAGAAAAATTCTTCAAATCGGGGTCGGAGTCCCCGTCGTCATATGTATAAAGCTCCGCCGAATAATCGCTTGAGCCAACGCTTAATCGGCAAACCGAAAGCCCCAAGCCTTCTTCGGAATAAATATCCTTAAGAAAAGCGTTTCTTTCCTCGGCAGACATTAAATTAAGGTTATAGCAGGAGCTGCCCGTAACCGCCACGCCGAAGCCCTCAAATTTTCTTTCGTTCGGATTTTCGGCCACCTCGATAACCTCGGCACCGCCCATTTTACCGCCTGTAGGTTTTAGTTCATAGGGGCGCAGAAAAAAGTCCTTAGTTGTTTCTAATTGTGTTACCTTCATAATCTTTACTCCGTTTCCAAAATAATTTTTGCTATTCCGCAGCTGTTATGTCGGGTTCGATGATAATATTTTTAAGATTTGCCGAGCTTCCCCAAACAAATCTCAGCTTATGAATACCCTCGGGCAGCCATACAGTAGCGGGGGAAACGGTTTGCCACCTCGTCCAACCTCCTGTGTTTCCTCCGGGACGGTAGTTGGCAATTTGTTCGCCGTCCAGCTCAATATCAAGCTCCAGCATAGCGCCGCCGCTGGAGGTATCAAGAACGGCATAGGTGGGGTTGAGCTTATAGTATCCCGATTTTTGCACGGCTATGCTGTAAATCGAATACAGCCCGCCGTCGGTATCGGTAACATAGGTGTCGCTTCCGTCTCTTGCTGTCGAGAGACTGCCGCTTAAATACCAAGCATCATCAGCGGCAAGTAGGGTAGTCTTCCCTGAAGCTGAGACGGTTACGCTCCTGATGGATCTTATTTCATCACAGTCAAAATAATCGGACTCAGAAGTCATACTTTGTTTGCTGACAAAGGAAAGCAGATATTCCGTTGCCTGATGGTTGCTTTCGGCGCGTATAATAATACCTTGTGTTTTTGTATCCTTGATAACCTTGGCGATCACTCCGTCAGGCAGGTCTGCCGTAACCTCGAAATTTTCCGCCGCACCTGCAATTTTATAATTATAAACCGTAGGATAGAATGAAGCAAGGGATATTCCGTTAAGCTTTATATCGGATACTCTTGCATATACGGGCTTGTCGACAACAGGATTTAGCCCCGCTTCATTTGTAAAGACAACACGGTAGACATTCTTTCCACCGTTGTTATAGACGGTAACGGTCGCCGAAGGGTCGCTTGAGGTCGCCTGTTTGACGGTTACAATATCGCCGTCATTTCCCGTTGCATACACATTGGGTAATTTTGTCATATCCCTGATGAATACCTTATAAAGTCTTATAGACGGGCTGAAGGCGTTAAAGCCTTTCATTCCTTCAATAGTAAGACTGGTAAGCTGAGGCTCGGTTTCCTCCAAAATTCCTTCAACTGTAAAATATTCATATCCTGTGGGTTCCTTAAGGTCAAGCTCTAAGCCGTTTTGAAGTCTGAACACACGGGACTGCATTATATATGTAAGAACATTCCTTGCACAGCGCTGAATTTCACCCAAGGTAAGACCTGCAAGCCTGTCGGTGGGCTTGCCTGCTTCTACCCACTTGTTATATGCCGCCAGAACAAGCGAATCGCCTACATTTGCGGCAATATCATTCTTAACTGCAGAATCCTGAGCGACAAGTCCCGGCTTTGCACCGGGCATATTTAAATCCACCTGAGCGCGGATACGCCACGCATCGTTGGAAACATCGAGTTTATCGGAGGAATCCTTCATAAGCCACCAGTCGGTCATAAGGACGCCGTCCCAACCCCACTCATCACGGAGAATAGTAGTTGCGAGGTCGTAATTATAATGACTGTACACCCCGTTGACTTTATTGTAGCTTGCCATTATATTGTCTGGATTTGAGGCTTTAACGCATATTTCAAAGCCCTTTAAATATATCTCCCGTTGCGCTCTTTCGGAGGCGATAGAGTCGGAACCGCGTCTGCTTGCCTCCTGATTATTAAGGGCATAATGCTTAGGGCAGGAGGAGATGCCTGTCTTTTGAGCGCCGATAACGGCCGCAGCCGCCATCTGTCCTGTGAGAACCGGGTCCTCGGAGAAATATTCGAAATTGCGTCCGCAAAGAGGATTGCGGTGAATATTCATACTGGGAGCAAGGTGAGAATCAAGCTTCGCGTCAAGCCCCTCAAGCCCCACATAGTAGTAAAGCTCTTCCATCAGAGGATCGTTAAAGGTGCAGGCAAGCATAGTAGCTATCGGTATCTTGGTTCTTTTTCCGCCTGCGCCTATTCCTGCGGGAGTTCCGCGGGTAGATACTGCGGGGATTCCTTTTGCAAGAAGAGAATCGCTTATTCCGCCGAAGGCACCGCCGTTACTTTCCGCTTCAACCTTTTCATAGCCCTGATACCCGTTACCTCTGGTAAGGACAGCAAGCTCCTCGGCACTAAGCTGGGCTATAAACTCGTCCATAGTGTTATTGCCGTTGTAGACATCCATAAGGGTAATACCCTTATCTTCTGTCATTTCTACGGCGTTGGGAAGATTTTTAAGCACACGCTCAGCTATATCGACTTCCGCGGTAGGTGTCGGTTCACAGCCCTCCGTGATGCTGCCGTCCTCACCGACAATGGGTATAATGCGTTTAAACTCGGCAGTAGGAGCGCTGGCTTCGCTTAACTGCTCTGTAACGACAGTCTCTGTCACATTATATGTGCCGATTTGCGTTAAGTCACGGCAGGAATTACCCACAAGGAGCTTATATTCTCCCGCCTCCATAACCCAGGCGGATTTGTGACCCGATTTGCCCGAGTCGTCATATGAAGCCATATTTTTTACGGGGAAGGTAATAGTCAGAGTTTGAGAAGCACCCGGTGCTATCTCGTTTGTTTTCGCATAAGCGGCAAGCTCTGCTGTCGGCTTGCCTAAGCTACCTTGGGGAGCGGAATAGTAGATCTGCACTACCTCTTTTCCGCTGTATGTATTGCCGATATTTTTAACGGTAGCGGAAATGACGATATTACCGTCTTTAATTTCATATGCTGCGGAAATATCGAAATTCGTATAGCTAAGCCCGTATCCAAAGGGATAAAGCACCTTATCCTTAGCAAAGGTTTCGAAATAGCGGTAGCCTACATAAATATCTTCTTTGTATATTTCGTGTAAGGAATCCCCGTCGATAACGCCGAAGGTATCTGAGGAGGGATAGTCATAAAAAGATTTTGCAATAGTAGCGGAAAGCTTTCCCGAGGGGCTTACATCGCCTGACAAAACATCTGCAATAGCGTTTCCGTTTTCAAGTCCGCCCTGCCATACATAGAGGACGCCTTTAATATGTTTATAGTCGGCTATCCAGGACATATCAAGAACATTACCCGCGTTCATAAGGATAATTATGTTTTCGAACCTTGCGTTTACCTTTGAGAGCATATCAAGCTCGTCATCGCTTAGGAAAATTTCGCTTTTTTTAAGTTGTAACTCGCGGTCTTCACCTGCGGCACGGCCGATAATAACAACAGCCGTGTCGGAAACAGCGCGTGCATCTGACACTGTTTCCTCGGTAAGAGGCATTTCAGGATAGCTTGCAGGCCAGGTTCCCCAGCCGCCGAAGGTTATAGGATTTTCCGCCACCCAGTCGGCATAGAGCTTTGCCAGTCTTTCATTATAAGAAATTACAGGATTATTATCAAAGCCCTGAATGAGGGTTATGGGAGGATAGTCGGCGGACGGACCTACACCTGAGCCGTAACCGCCTGAGAATGTATCAATTTGACAGCGGCCAAAGATGGAAACGGGCGAGTTTGCCTTAAGGGGCAATATGTTATCTTCATTTTTGAGCAGAACGATTCCCTCTTCTGCCGCCTTGCGGGCAAGCGAAACGGTTTGGGGACGAGGCGTTGTATTTGTAATGTTCTGTGTCATTTTCAAAATATTTACTCCGTTTCCAAAATAATTTTTGCTATTCCGCAGCGGTCGCTTTCGGCGAACAGCTCGAGTATTTTTTGCCCTTTTGCAGGACGAACCGCAACGGTGATTTTTCCGGCGTACATACGGCGTTCGGCAAGGGACACCCTGTTATGGTCGCTGTTTGAAGAGCCTGTTCCGACTATTCTTGCGGGGGCTGTCACGGAAAATCTGACATACTCGGCGGCGTTGGGAACAGGTAAGCCGTCCTCGTCTATACATTCGCAGGTAAACAGCGCAATATCCGTTCCGTTGGCTTCAAATTTATTATCCGCACGCAGTACAAGCCTGTCAGCGGGCTTTGAGGTCTTTCTTTGGTCTTCGGCGACAGGCTTTCCTTCACGGTAGCCCTTTACCGTAAGTGTTCCGGGGACATAATTCACCTGCCACTCTCCGTGACCGTATTTTTCAATCTGTTTCTTACCGAGACTCTCGCCGTTTAAGAACAGCTCCAGCTCATCGCAGTTGGTATATACGGTTACGGGAATCGGCTCTCCCTCAAGTCCCTTAAAGTTCCAATGGGGAACAATATGTGCCATCGGCTTATCCGTCCAATGGGACATATTTTGATAAAAAGCGCCCTTTTTCTGCAAAAACAGGTCGATAGCCCCCGATTTTGAGCATACAGCGGGCCATTCCGCTTCTCCGCGGTGCTCCACCGCCGCCCACTGGTAAGCCCCGATTATATACGGGCGCTCTTTAAGGAATTTCCAGGTGTTTTCCCGTCCTCTGAACCAGTTATTTGTATCGTGATCCTTATCGATTATTTTACCGTTAAGATTGCTCGGCAGATTCCAGTCCCTTAT
Organism: uncultured Ruminococcus sp.; assembly: GCA_964601235.1. Taxonomy (GTDB): domain Bacteria; phylum Bacillota; class Clostridia; order Oscillospirales; family Acutalibacteraceae; genus UBA737. The sequence goes on along the minus strand of CAZRMP010000001.1, from coordinate 13,680 downwards.
TGTTCCGGTTGCACAGCACTCAGACGCAAAAAACAGCTTATCCGGATACTGCTTATGTATCTTGTCATATAGCTCAATATTATAGTTTATACCCACAAGGTCGCAGTCATCATATATAGTTGAGTTGTCCGGTGCGTGACATTCTGCGGCGGTTATAAATCTTGTACTGTCAAGCTTCTTTATTTTTGCCGCCATCGCCTTATGAATAAGTCTTCCGTTTTCGGTAGCCTGCAAGGGCTCTTCGTTTCCTGTTGACCAGAAAATTACCGACGGTCTGTTTCTGTCCCGCTTTACAAGGGTTTCAAGCTGTTCCATAGCCTCTTCGGTGGCTTCAAACCAACGGGTTTCGTTCATAACAAGGAAGCCCAGCTCGTCAAGGGCATCCATTGTGGCGGCGGAGTTTTGATAATGGGTTGTTCTAAAGCCGTTAGCACCCATTTCCTTCATAAGCGCTATTTTATATTTCGCAATGTTATCCGGCACCGCAAGTCCCGTAAGACCGAAATCCTGATGACAGCACAAGCCATTTATAAAGGTTTTTTCACCGTTTAAAAGCAAGCCCTTTTGGGGGTCTAATTCCACAGTCCTGAAGCCTATTCTCGTTGTGCTCTCGTCGGTCATACCGTCCCCTTCGGTAAGCACCGTTTTAACGGTATATAGGTTGGGATTTTCCGTGTCCCATAAAAGCGGGTTGTAAACCTCTAAGGAATATTTAAGGGTGGTTTTCTCGCGGAGCGGTACTGCTCCCTCTGCCTTAGCCGAAGCCACCTCGTTTCCGTCAGAATCATAAATACCGCTTACCACCGACACCCTGCGGTCCTCGTAGGTATCGTTAAGCACGGTTGTTTCAAAATCAACCCGCCACTGCTTTTCTCCAACCTTTTTTGCAGGCGCATATACTCCGTAAACATCTATCGCTACAGGGTCGGTTATAAGCAAAGCTACATTGCGGTATATTCCGCCGCCCTGATACCACCAGCCCTCAAATTCCTCGATGTTGGAATATACGGCTATAACATTCTCGCGGTCGAAATATACATTCGCGCTTATATCCACAAAAAAGCTGTTATAGGAAGAAAAGTTATGCTTCATAAGACAGCCGTTGAGATATATTGTGGAACGTCCCGCAATACCCTCAAACATCAGCAGTATGCGTTTCCCGCGCGCCCCCTCTTCAAGCTTAAAATGCCTTCTGTACCACGCGTTGTCATATTTGAAAAATCCGTGGGCGTTATTTTGGGTGGGGTCATTGTCCTGATCAACTATATAATCGTGGGGAAGATTAACATATTTCCAGCCCTCGCTTCTCACATCGCCGTCCAAATCGTAGGAATCGGGTTTGTCATAATAGCCGTATGCCGCAGGGCCTATAAGCTTGCGTACGGTTTTGCTTTGGGAATAAGTAGGCCCCTTGTCTGCGGGGCGGGGCAACTTTATATCCCCCTTATGAAAAAGCCAGCCGTTGTTTAAATCTATTTGAGTTCTCATAGCATTTCCTCCTTTATTGAATATCCAATGCTCGGTTGTATTATAAAGTATTATAAATCAAATAAGAATAAATTAATCAACTTTTTTATGGATTATTCGATTTTTTATATGGACTTTTTTGCCGACATCAGGTATAATAAATACAGGTGGTGATATGAGTTGGACAATTCTGTTTTAATGGACTTTTCAAAGCTCCCCTATGCCGAATTTGATTTTGAAATCATAGCGGTTATAAAGCAATATTGGGACGATATAAGCGACTGGACGGAATTTATGTATACGCCCCGTAACTCAAGTGCGCTTTTTATGGTAATAACCGATATAACCGTGCGGTATACCGATAATTCGGGAGATACCTTTACCGCAAAAAACGGCGATATAGTCTACTGCCCCTTCGGCGGCAAATATAAATTCGAGGTGATTTCGCCTCCTGACAGCGAATATTTCGGCAAGGTTAAAACCCTTTGCATAAATTTTAATATGGTGCGTCCCGACAGGAAAATCATTACCTTAAGCCGTAAGCCGATAAAGGTTGTAGATTTCAAAAGCGCGCAATTAGAAAAAGATTTTTTTGATATATCTAAATTTGCTTTAAAGCCGATGATGCGTAAATATAAGCTTTATAAAATTATGAAAACCGTTATCGACATTTATTCAAACGATTACGAAAATGTCTTATTGCTTAAAGATGCAGTTAGATATCTTGAGGAGCATTATGCGGAAAATTTTAAAATGGCGTTTCTCGCGGAAAAATTCAATTTAAGCGAGTCTCATTTCAGAAAGCTTTTTAAGGGTTTTACGGGGCTTTCGCCTGTTGAATACAGAAACGGGCTGCGGATTGAACACGCCAAGGAGCTTTTAAGCCGAAATACCGTCTCGGTTTCGGAGGTAGCGCTTGCCGTCGGAATTGAAGACCAATTCTATTTTTCACGGATTTTCAAGGAATCAGAGGGTGTTTCCCCTCTCCGGTATAAAAATCGGCTTTAATTCTGCTTAGGATAAAAAAGGCTCTTTACCGACATTTGCGGTAAAGAGCCTAATAATATTTAAATATCGTGGCAGAGCAAAACCGTATATCCACCCTTGCCGTATTTTTGAATAAAAGCCTGACTTTTTTCCCGGTCATATGCCATACCCGTGGGAATCTGTTTTGTAAGGCAGCCCCTCATATAGCACTCATCGCCCGCGATTATTTGCAGCTTGTCTTCGCCCGTTATTTCTACGATTGACGAGCCCTTGGAATGACCGCCGATTTTAACCGCCTTTACACCGCCGCAAACCTGCGTTTCCTACATTCTCGCCGCGATAGAGAATATCGCGGGCCGCCGCCGCTTCGATTTTTATTAAGCAATCGTCATTACCTAAAACGGGGTCGGGCACATTATCCCATCTTAAAGACCTGTCGTCATTTACCAATATTGCTTTCGTTTTTATTCACCACACGCTTTAAGTAACACCTTATGTAATTTTCTTTCGTATTCATAGGTGTAAGGATTAGGCTTTACGCCGTTTATATAATCGGCAAAGGCACGGAACATACCGTCAAATCTGCCGAAAACCTCGGTTTCGTAACATTCTGCTTTTGAGGTAAAGGCTTCCGAAAAGTTTTCCCGTACAGTAGTTTTCTGGGCATTGAAAAGTTCCTCGCTCGCCGCTCCCGTTTCAATAGGGCGCAACTCTACCGTACCCTTTGTTCCCACAACCAAAAGATGCCTGCGCTCATAGCCGCCGTCCTCTACCGCGGTGCTTTTAGCTACCGATACGCCGTTTTTGTACTTAAATACCGCCATGCCGAAATCCTTTGCGTCAGTCCCCTCAAGTCCCGATGAGCAGCTTAAGGGTATTATCTCTTCCGGGTCGCCCATAATAGAATAAACCAAATCCACCATATGACAGCCCAAAAAGTAAAGCATTCCGCCGGGATAAGCCTTAAGCCAATTACGCTTTGGAAGTGCGTGGCGGCAGTCCATCTCTCCCTCGGCGGCGATTATATCACCCAGCTTGCCCGCCTTAATATCCTCTTTAAGCTTAATAACAGCGGGGTTATATCTATACATATAAGCCATATGGAAAACAAGCTTCTTTTCTTCCACAATATCAATTAATCGGTCAAATTCGGCGTCATCAATACCGCCCGGCTTATCCATTTGAATATGTAAGCCCTTTTCAGCCGCCATAATCGCATATTTTGTAAGCGCCCTGTCCTCGGTTTCAATGCAAACTGCGTCAAGGTCGGGGTAATTTAAAATCTCATCAAGGGTAAGCTGCTTTGCGTCACCTATAGCCCACTTATGCGCCTGATTGCTGAACTGCGGTATATTATATTCGTCCTCGGGAACCGTGCAGTAGCCCACAAATTCAAAAATATCGCTTAATTTCTTAAAGGTGGGAATGGGTGAAAAGGCATGGTCGTGACCCGTGCCTATCTGGGCTATTTTAATTCTTTTCATTACAGCTTCCTCCAATCAAACTGAACCATCGGGAAGGATTTTTCCTTGGCAAGCCGCGCATAAACCTCGGGGGCTTCCGACGGTGAATGAACCTCATCAATCATATCCGAAAGCTTAATTCTGCCCATTTCGGTAAGCTTAAGGGTTGTAGCTATATCGTCCTTTTGAGTCCACCAGCCGCCGCTTGATTCAACCTGGGGACGGGCACCTGTATGAGCGCCTACAAGGGTGATTCCGGGGCCGTGAACCTTTCTGTAATAGTCTATAGTAAAATCTTTATTTCTTGTGCAGCCCAAAAGCGCCACTCTGCCGTAGCGTGCCATACAGTCAAGTATGCCGTCAAGACCTGCACCTATACCCGTGACCTCAATACCTACCTTGGCACCGCCGCCTGTTATTTCCTTTACGGTATCGGCAAAGTCTGCGGCAAAGGGGTCAAGGGCATAATCAGCGCCTGACTTCAGCGCCTTTTCTCTCTTTTCGGGAACGGGGTCAACCGCAATAACGGGTACTGCACCCGCCGCCTTTAAGAGCGGTATCGCAACAAGCCCCAATACGCCCATACCCATTACTATTGCGGATTCGCCTATTTCAAGACGGCACTTTCTTATAGCCGCAAGGGGGAAAATGGAAATATGCGCTAAAGCGCCGTCTTCAAAGGAGACATTGTCAGGCAATTTATATACTGAATTTTTATTGAGATTTATATAGCTTCTGTGCACAGTCCAGGACATAGCCACCCTGTCGCCGACCTTAAACTCGGAAACATTTTCACCTACCGCCTCAACTATACCCGAGGAGCTGTAGCCTAATACCTTGGGAAAAACCACCGCGCCCTGTGCGTTTGGATTAACATTAGGGTCGCCTATAAGATTAGAGCGCTCCGTACCGCTGCTTATAGTGGAAAAGGCAAGCTTTACCTGCACCTCGTCCTTTGCGGGGGAGGGAATTTCCCTGTCAAGAAGCTCCGCAACTCCGGGAGCCGTGAATGTGATTTGCTTGATTTTCATAAAAAGCACCTACCGTATGTAAATTTTTATGTTTTCATTATACACACGGTTGACATTAAAAAACAATAGCATATAATATAATAAAAGGGTATGATTCTATAATATTTAAAGGGGGCATTGCAATGAGCGGCGTCTTTTCGTCCAATGATTATTATTTTTGCAGAATACGGTTTGAAAAATACCATTATACCGATAACAGCAAAGGCTCGCCTATGAACTATATAGCCTGTATGATTAAAGGAAGGGCTGAAATTTTATCAAATCACCGCACCTTACAAATTAAAGAAGGGGATATATTTTTTATACCCGTGAATCTTCCCTATGAATCCTATTGGTACGGCGATGATGAAATAGAATTTCTCTCCTACGGCTTTTCAAATACCGAGGCTAAGGAAAAGCTGAATTTTAATCTGCAGGTTATTGACTGTGACAAAGAGCTTAAAAATCAGATTTTAAAAATCCCTACCGAAGGCAATTCCTTAAGCTGTGAAACCCTTAGCCTTTTTTACGGCGCTCTGGCAAAAATTATCCCTTATTTAAGGCAAAGCCAGCCCGTGTCGAAAAAGGACGAAATCGTAAGAAATGCCAAGAAATATATAAGAAAACACACCGACTGTTCGGTAGCCGAGGTGGCACAAAGCTTATTTATCAGCGAGCCGTATCTTTATATGCTGTTTAAGGAAAAGGCGGGCTGTACCCCTAACGACTACCGGCTTAAGGCCAAGTGCAAAAAGGGTATTGAATACCTTTTAACCACCGACAAAACCGTTGAGGAAATAAGCGCCTTAATAGGGCTCAGCTCCGCCTCTCATTTCAGGAGAATACTCAAAACATATATGGGACTTACCCCAAAAGAGGTACGGAAAAACAGCGATTTCTAAACCGATGGGGTTTTGGCTTAAATTTATCTTGACTTTATAGCATTGCAACTATAAAATGAAGTTATAAATATGCAAAGGATGTTGCACTATGAAAAAATTTACCTTCGGTACTCCCGAAAAGCTTGTTCCCTCGTATTTTTGCAAGGATTTCAACTATGTTGAAACAGATGTAAAATACCCCGCCTCCAACTTTGAGTTTAAGAAGCTTACAAGTGGCTGTGTGGTTGAGTTCCCCATTGAGGACGACTGCCGTATTTACGGCTTTGGTCTGCAGTTAAAGGGCTTCGAGCACAGGGGCAAAAAGCTTCGCCTTGATGTAAACGCAGACCCCGTTTCGGGCGACGGCGAAACCCACGCTCCCGTACCCTTTTTCGTAACCAACAAGGGCTACGGTATGTATTTTGATACCGCCCGTTATGCCGAGTTCTACTGCGGCAAGCAGAAGAACGTTATCGGAAAGACCGCCGTTTCCACGGGCGGAGCCGCAGGAAGCGAGGCAGAGCTTTATGCTGTCCGTAAGGACGCCGACTTAGTTATGAGCGTAAGAATCCCCGCGGCGGCAGGTATTGATGTATATGTTATTGAGGGCGCTACCATAACCGATATTGTAAGCCAGTACAATATGTTAGCGGGCGGCGGCCCCGAGGTCCCCGAATGGTCGCTGGGTCTTCTCTACCGTTGCTACTATAAGTGGGACTCCGAGCAGGTTAAAAAGACTGCCGACTATTTTAGAGAAAACGACATTCCCTGCGACATTATCGGTCTTGAGCCGGGCTGGCACACCCACGCTTATTCCTGCACATATAAATGGAGCGATAAATACCCGAATCCCGACGAATTTATTTCCTACCTTAAGGATAGGGGCTTCCACATTAACCTTTGGGAGCACGGCTTTGTTCATCCCGATGCCGAGTTTCACGATGAAATCGCCCCCCATTCGGGCGACTGGCTTGTTTGGGGCGGTGTAGTGCCCGATTTCGCCACTGAGGAAGGGCGCAAAATCTTCGCCGACTACCACCGTGAAAAGTTGGTTGAAAAAGGAATAGACGGCTTCAAGCTTGACGAGTGCGACTCGAGCGACTTTACAGGCGGCTGGAGCTTCCCGCTGTCAACCCAGTTCCCCTCAGGACTTGAGGGCGACCAGTACCACTCCCTTTTCGGTACTCTGTACGCCCAAACCTTGATGGACGCTTTGGGCGAGAATCAAACCCTTTCCGAAATCCGTCAGTTAGGCGCCCTCGCCGCTCCCTACCCCTTTGTGCTCTACAGCGATTTGTACGACCACAAGGACTTTATCCGCGGTGTTGTAAACTCGGGCTTCTCGGGTATTCTCTGGACTCCCGAATTCCGTCAGGCAGACACAAAGGAGGAGTGTATCCGCCGTATGCAGTGCATTATCTTCTCAACCCAGTGCTTGGTTAACGCCTGGTATTATGACGGTATTCCGTGGGTTATCTTCGACTGCGAGGATGAAATCAGAGAGCTTATCAAGCTGCGCTATCGCCTGATACCCATGCTTAAAGAGGCGTTTGACAGATACCACACCACAGGAAAGCCCCCCGTTCGTGCGCTGATAATGGACTTTACCGATGACTGGAGAACCTACAGGATAGACGATGAGTATATGTTCTGCGAGGATATCTTGGTTGCCCCCATCGCCGCAGGTACAGGCAACGAGCGCGATGTTTACCTTCCTGTTTCTGCTAAATGGGCAGATTTCTTCACCGGCGAAGAAATCGAACTCCCTGAAAACGGCATAATCCATGTAAACACCGAAAACATCCCCGTTTACAAAAAGATTTCTTAAAAATACATATTAAACTTAAAGACCGATTTCGCAACGAAATCGGTCTTTTTGCTTGTTTTAATCCTCAATACGCCTCTGCCTTTAGCCCCCAACTATCAATCGCAGCAAGGATCTGCTTTTTTCTTAAGGTTTGGAGTTTCAGGATCAGGCCCGGTGGTATCTCCCAAACCTGAAGTTTCCGAGAACATAACATTGGCTTTAGTCATATCTACAGCATCGGTAGGAACAATAATTTTGGCTGCTCTGCCGTTAGACATAGCAACTAATGCTTCGTATTTCTTGATTTCAAGAACAGCCGCGTCAGCACCGGCAGTTTTTAATTCGCGCAGACCGTCGGCTTCCGCTTTTTTAGCAAGGAATATTGCCTTGGCCTCACCTTCGGCACGGGCAATACGGGCGTCGCGTTCGCCCTCAGCAGCGAGAATCATAGCTTGCTTATCACCCTCTGCACGGGTAATGGCTGCTGCCTTATGACCCTCTGCCTGTAATAATGTTTCACGGCGGTCGCGTTCAGCCTTCATTTGCTTTTCCATTGCATTTTGAATTTCAGTAGGCGGAATAATATTTTTAAGTTCTACACGGTTAACCTTAATACCCCATTTATCCGTAGCCTCATCAAGAATCTCAGTCATCTTAGCATTAATGGTATCGCGGGAGGTAAGAGTACCGTCAAGTTCAAGTTCACCAACAATGTTACGAAGAGTGGTGGCCGCCAAGTTAGACAAAGCAGAAATCGGATTAACAGCACCGTAAGCATATAACTTTGCGTCATAGATAGAATAGTAAATTACCGTGTCAATCTGCATAGTTACATTATCTTTAGTGATTACGGGTTGAGGGGGAGAGTCAAGAACCTGCTCTTTAAGGGTGATTTTCTTTGCAACTCTCTCAAAGAAGGGTATCTTAATGTGAAAACCCGCAGTCCATGTTGTTTTATATTTACCAAGAAATTCAATTACAAACTCATGAGCCTGAGGCACAATTTTAATATTTGCTAATATTAAAATTAAAAACAGAACAGCGATAAGAATTATAAGTACAGCTAACATTTGTTTCTCCTTTTCAGTTACATTAATTATTAAATAATTCTTTTCTCTTGGTGAAATATCTGTAGTTCAAGAATACAAACAAAGCAGATACAACAAGTGAAGTTATGCTTGAAACTGTGAATATCTGATTTAATCCGTTTACAGCGAACAATGCAATATTGTATATCAAAGTTGATACCGCGCCTGATGCATAAATTATATAAACGCACTTCGGACCGTCAGCTTTGTATTTTGACAATCTAAACCTTGTGAATATTCCAAATCCGGCAATAGCAACCATTATAACGCCGTAGAATACATCTAATGTCTTTAATCCGCCGCCGTAAAAGCCGTATACCATATCAGCTGTAACTTGCCCGTTGGTTTGAACAGGATAAATTCCGCCGCTTATGTAATTCAAACCCAAAACAAGGTTTGCAAATGCTCCAAAGAATAAAGCAAAATAGATTAAGAACTTAAACCATTTCATTGGGTGCTGAACGATAGGTTGTTCAGGGGTATAAACAGGGGGATAACCCTGTCCTTGAGCTTGATAGTTTAGGTTCTGTACCGATTGCTCATTATCATTGGAAAAATCAGAAGAACCGCAAGATACACAGAAATTTGACTGATCCTCATTTTGCATTCCGCAATTAATACACTTTTTCATTTTATCTACTCCTCATTTTAATTCCGGCACAGGACAGCGGACGGGTCTCTTGTCCTATGCTGTCTTCCTTTATTGTGTTATATGTTATTTATTCTGCAACAAAGTGCTTGCCGTAACCTACCAGTCCTACCTGTCCGTCGGCGAAGCCCTCCTGACCGTCCATTTTAAGAATACACCACTGATGCGTCCATTGATTCTCATTAGCGTGCGTCCAATCGTATCCCATACATTCAAGCACCAAGCCCAATGCGCGCGTTGCTCCGGCACAGGTGTAAACTCCCTTTATAAAGACTCCGTATGCCTGCGAATAGTCCTTATCCTCGGTGGTATATGTGGCATTATTACAGTATTCTGCCACGGCAGAAGCCGCATACTGCACCTTTTCAAGATCGGTATTTCCGTTTTTTAACGCTTCGTCGGCAATCTGCTGGGCTACAACCCGCGCCTGAGCCTTTTTATCGGCATCGGTCAAAACCTTTACGGGAATCACCTGGGATTCGGTGGCTCCGCAGGTGGAACAGGTGTGTCTTTGTTCCCCCGCCGTCTCATAGGTTGCAGGCGTTATTACAATCCAACCACCCCAGCTGTGTTTTAAAGCCGAAAGAGTCTCACTTTCCTCATAGCCGCATTCGCAGGTGCGAACACGCTTGCCGGACACGCTGCACTTTGCCTCGGTCACTACTCTCCAGTCACCGAAAGTATGCTGATGTACCGCTTCAGATATTTCAGAGGCCGCCGAAGATTCCTCATTTGAAGCGTTATCTGCCATCGGTATAGCTTCGCTCTGAGCTACAGATTGATCGCTTTCTGAAATCGATGTTTCCAAAGTGCCGAAATCGCTTCCGCCCGAGCCTGCCGTCGATTCCGATTGCTTACACGAAGTCATAAGCAGAACGGTTATTACGGCAAGCGATAATAATATACCGCGCATTTTTAAATCCCCCCTTTTCAATTTTTTGACGTAAAAGCGAACAAGTAAAAATCTACTCTTATTCCTCACGAGGCACAGCATTTAAACTTGCCTCAAGTTTAAACGCTTTGGATAGGTTTGCAAACATCTACCCAAGCAATATATCCCGAATACTTTTCAAGCTCGGCTATGGTAAGGTCGATTGCGCTGGATTCGCCGAATTCCCTTATTCTTCCGTCTATTCCGACAGATTTAAAATATTCTCTTACCTTCTCAATCGACATATTTACTCTCCTGCAATTTTTGTTTTAATTATAGCATAAATTGAAGTTAAAGTACAGCACAAAAAGGGACTTGAACGGAAAATCCCCTCAAACCTTCTCAAACTATATTATCACAAACAATTTTAGAACGCCGCTTGAAACGGCTTCAATAAATCTTATTTTTCTGATTTTAAAATGAATTTAAGATACACGGGATTATGGTCGCTGTAAGCAAAGGATGTATCAATTGTCTCACAGGATAAAACCTCAACATTATCGCTTACAAGCACACCGTCAACCGAAAGGACAAAGTCGGTGCCGTCCCCCTTAAAGGCAGAGTCGGCATTACGGCAGGTGGGGGAATCAGAGCCGCTGTGACTTGTGATTCCGTGGGGTAATAAATCATCATTAAAAGGCGCCGCCCAGTTATACTTACCCTCAGAACGCTTAAAATATTTTGAAGAATCACCCAACATATCCTTATTAAAATCCCCTGCCGCAATGACATAATTGCCCTTGTTATACTGTTCTTTCATATCGGCACTTAAAATTCTAAGTTGGTCTTCGGCGATTGTGCCGTCCGTGGTATAAGCAGACAGATGAACATTGTAGAGTGCCAGCTCCTTGCCGTCAGAGGTTTTTATAACCGAAACACTGTAGGCGCGGTCAAGGTCAAAATACTTTGCAAGGGAGTCTTCCACTGGCAGACTTTTTCTAATACCGGATTCTATATTGAAACGGGAAAATGTAAGAATTCCCGATTTGTTTGCGCCGATAGGCTCGTGAAAGGGATATAAAAAATACGGCGAGTTGTAATTTTCTGCAAAAACGCTGTCAAAGTCTTTAAAGCTCTCGGAAATCAGATCCTTTTGGTTTATATGATAGCTGCGGGTACCGTCGGTATCCACCTCCTGCCAGAGCATAAAGTCGGGATTTTCATCCTTTATCGTTTCAACAGCACCCTTCGTATTGTTAATCACGGCATCCTTGGAAAGCGCCCTTGAATGTTCTCCCCCGTCCATAAAAAAAGAATAATCGGCACTGTATGCCCCGAATCCGATATTATAGGTTGAAAGAGAAAGCTCGGTATTAACAGGAGCATTGACCGTCGCTTCACCCTCAACGCCGAGGGTAAGGTTATCCTCAACACGGTGATAGCTAATAACAACATACAATAGGTATCCCAACACCGCTAATACAATTGCCGACAAAGCTATACATAATGATTTTATAATTTTTTTCTTCATTTTGCTGCCTCAAACAATAATTTTTTAACCATTATAACACAATTTAATCAACAGATACAAGTGCTTAGCTGTGTATTGGCTGAAACGCGAGCGGAAAACCGCAAAAAAAGAAGCGCCTCAACTACGCGTTTGCATGTTGAAGCACTTGACTGTGATGGGTGTTCAAAAAAGAACTCCTCATAAATCTATGTCTTCAGGTAGAAAATACCCCGAATTTCTTAGCATTTGTATTTACCATAAAAGTCCGGATATTACAAACAAAAAGATATTTTTGTCCGAATATGTGTAGGGATATGAACTCTCGCAACATTTAATAAACAAGTTTTATGATATGATTTTATACGAAAAATTTGGAGTTTCATTATGAACATCATCAAAAACTTCTAACATCAGTTTGCATTCTTCTTGCAACTTTTTATCTAATGAATCCAAATTGTGTACTTCAACGATATATTTTTTATTATCAAATAAATACCTGAGGCAATCCCAAAGAGCGTCCCAATTTTCTCCGTAATATTCGGGCAAACCGAATTTTTCTTTAAGCATTAAATGAATTTCGCCTAAATATTTGCATTTGGAAAAATCTAATATTATAGGATTTTCGGTTATTTCTTTAAATGCGTGATAATCATTATGATCCATTTCTTTTTCCTCCTATACAATTTCAAAAAATGTTTTGTAGTGATCGTATGTTACAAATATTAACCCATCATTCGAATAAACAACTCTCTGATTATTTCTATAGCCAAATCTATAATTTATATCCGCTTCATACCAAATACGACCCTCTTTACATGGTAAATGGCTATTACGGTTTTTGTATTTTCCACCAAATATCATCTTATTCGGACAAGCTGCCCATAAATTTGCTATTTTGGGTATCCAACCATTTGCTTTAGCATCAACACTGGTCAAATAATAATCCGGCAATTTTGATTCAAATTTTAAAGTCCAATCCGCACCGTCTAATCCTTTTGTTGTAGCGGTTCCGGCTTTTACCGTTTTCATAATCTTAATTTCACATCGACACCAATCATGAACTTCCGGTTCGACTTCGGGTTGTTCTTCGATTCTCCAGATTTTCCCGTGCATAGTTCTACATATTGGACATGTTTTCAAATCTAAAATTGCTATCCAGTTTTTATAGTTTTTGCTCTCGCCAAATTCTGGGTTCCAATCAAAACCGTTAATAATTTGTAGCAATAAATATAAAAATATATCCATTTGGTCACCTCCGTTTCAACATATATTATATCGAAACGAAAACCGACATTCACCGACAGCTTTTTATAATGGTTATAGATAGTCATTATAATGATTATATTATCAACACACAGTGTTGTATATCATTAAGCCGATAGCTTTTTATACACACCTAAAGGTGTGATGAGATACAACTCGCAAAGCGAATTGATGATATACATGCTTTTAGCGTGGTGATATACCAAGCCTATCGGCTAGGATAAAAAATCCTCATTCAACAGAATGAGGATTTTTGGTGCGGGTAACAGGAGTTGAACCTGCACCGAGGAACCCCGACTAGAACCTGAATCTAGCGCGTCTGCCTATTCCGCCATACCCGCATATGAAGTAATAGGTAAGAGTGAATAGTGAATAAGTACCCTTAGCCTTACATTTTGTCCTCTAATTTTTACACGGCGAGGCCATCCGAGGCGGAGCTTACTTTCGGATAAAATCTTACTTTCGGCTTAATCCGCTACAAGTATTAATTATACATATTTTCCGCAAAAAGTCAATGATTTAATTTACAAAAGCGATTTATCACCGGCAAAGAAAAAGACCTGCACATTAAGTACAGGTCTGAATGTTGGCATCTACTTATTTTCCCGGGCAGCTTCCCGCCAAGTATTTTCAGCGCAAGCGAGCTTAACTTCCGTGTTCGGTATGGGAACGGGTGGACCCTCG